>CBFHHK010000047.1:0-18548 GCA_965655435.1 Planctomycetota bacterium
GGACCAGCTCCAGCAGCACAGCGTCCCGACGTTCAGGGGCCGCGTCGTACTTGAGCCGGCGCTTCAGCGTCCCCGCGTCCGTCACGCCAACGGGAGCCCCCGGCACATCGCCCAGCCGGGCCGCGACGCGCGCCGCAGTCTCCGTTGTGCCGAGTCGGCCGACGAGCCACCCGAGCGCATGGAGCCAGGGGAGCTCTCGCGCGGCCACGGCGCCGCCCTCCAGGAAGACGGTCGCTCGCGCCCCCGTACGCTCGAGCAGCGGGACGAGCTCATGGAGGTTGTCGCGGTACCCGTCGTCCATGGTCAGGGCCACCATCGAGCGCCCAGCGCCGCCGCTCCTCAGTCGCTCGAGCCCCTCGCCGAGGGTCACGAGGTCGTGGCTTCGGCGGAGCGCGGTCAGGATCGCCTCCAGGCGCGCCCCCGAGATCTTCATGTCCGCGTCGAGGGAGCCGTTGGTCTCCGGCTGGTCGACGCAGTGGCCATAGAGCACGAGCAGCCGCTGCCGCGAGCACCGATCCACGACCCGGTGGAGCCCCGTGCCCCAGAGGACGCGGGCGTACAGGCCGCGCAGGCCCGACTTGATCCGGTGCTTGAGCCCCACGACGTCGGCGCTCAGCCGATCAACTCCGCGTCGCGGTCCGCGTCCGTCCAGAACCAGCGCGCCGGCTGGCGGGCGATGCTGGAGATGGGGTGTGCCTCGTCGAGGACTCGCACGATGATCGGGCGCACATCGTCCGCCTTGGAGGGCCGGAAGCCCGCCCCCTTGAGCTCTCGCTCCCAGCCCGACCCCACCACGGCGTGGGCTCGCGCCACCGACGCGCCGGCCTTCCGAAGGTGACCGAGCCCCGCCTCCAGCGCCGCCGCGAAGGCCACGTCATCCACGGCCACGAGGTCCGCCACGTAGCCGGCCGTCTCGCCGCGCTCGGGCAACTGGACGACGCACCAGCCGCACATGCTGCCGTCCGGCTGATACACCCCGTGGCAGCGGAAGCGGCCGGAGGGCGCGTCCACGAAGCGCCAGTTCATGTACTCGTGGTCCCGTCGAATGAACCAGGGGTTGCGCGCGGCCACCGCGTCCGCCACCGCGTCCGCCTCCGGCTTGAAGCGCGCGATCGGGACGACGTTGCAGCGCGCGAAGAAGCGCTTGCGGAGGCGCCCGCGGGCCATCGTGCCGCGCCACGCCGTCCACGGGACCGTGGCGGCGGCCATCCGGCTCACCTTCATTCGCTCGGTGCGGGCCCCAGCGTCGCTCACGAGGACGAACGTCCACGGCCGCAGCTGGCCGACCTCCTCCCATCCGAGGTCCCTCACGAAGATGTGCGCCGACGCCCGGTTGGGGAGCCCAAAGACCACGGGCCAGCCGGCCTCTCGCGCGGTCTCCATGGTCGCACGGTCAAGGCCAGAGAAGAGCCCCCCGCCGCGCGCCTCGGGTGCGGTCATCACGTCCCCCGTCTCGCCCACGAGGACCCCCTCGGCCCCGGCCAGGCGCCGGGGTCCGCAGGCGTAGCTCGCGGCGAGCCCGGCCGCCCCGTCGACGACCGTGGTGATCGCGGCGCCGTGGGGTCCCTGGTCGTACCGCCAGGGGAGCACAGCCGCCCCGTCCTGCCGCTCGAAGCAGCTGTCGAACAGGGTGGCCTGGGCGTCCCGATCCGCCAGGGAGGCGGTCCGGGGGGTGGCGGTTGATTCAGGCTGGGTCATGGGTCTTCGGGCGTGGCCTCTTCGAGATGGTAGCGGTCCGAGAGGCGGTTCGACTGCCCCTAGCCGCGAGACGCGCCGGGATCGGTCTGATAGAACGTCCGGGCCGGTCCGCTCCCGCAGGCCGCTCTCCCGCTCAACCGCCCCTCCCGGCAGCCTCCACCGCGCCCCCCGCGGCGCCCCATCACCCCAAATGGCCAAGCTCATTGAATGCGTCCCCAACTTCTCGGAGGGTCGTGACCCCGCGGTCCTCGAGGCCATCTCGAGCGCCGTCCGCGCCGTCGACGGGGTGACCCTCCTCGATGTGGACCCGGGGAAGGCCACCAACCGCACCGTGTTCACCTTCGTGGGTGAGCCCGAGCCGGTCATCGAGGCCGCGGTCCAGGCAGCGCGCGTGGGCGCGGAGCTGATCGACATGTCCACCCACAGCGGGGAACACCCGCGCTTCGGCGGCATGGACGTGTGCCCCCTGGTCCCCGTCTCCGGGATCACCATGGAGGAGACCGTGGAGCACGCGCGGACGCTCGCCCGCCGGCTCGGTGAGGAGGTCGGCCTGACGATCTACTGCTACGAGAACGCCGCCTTCAGCGACGAGCGGCGCAACCTCGCCGTGGTCCGCGCCGGTGAGTACGAGGGCCTCGCGGCCCGCGTCGGCACCGACCAATGGAAGCCCGACTTCGGCCCCGCCGAGTTCCAGCCGCGCACCGGCGCCACCGCCGTGAGCGCACGGGACTTCCTCGTGGCCTACAACGTCAACCTCAACACCACCTCATCGCGGCGCGCCAACGCCATCGCCTTCGACGTGCGCGAGAAGGGGCGCATCAAACGAGCTCCGGATCCCCTCACCGGAGAGGTGGTCCGCGACGAGAACGGCGACCCTGTCTGGGCGCCGGGGCTGCTCAAGGCTTGCAAGGGCATCGGGTGGTTCATCGAGGAGTACGGGGTCGCGCAGATCTCCATGAACCTCACGGACCTCTCGGTCACCCCGGTGCACGCCGCCTTCGACGCCTGCGAAGCCCGCGCCTCGGCCCGGGGAATCCGGGTCACCGGCTCCGAGGTCGTCGGTCTGGTCCCGCTCGCCGTGCTGCTGGACGCAGGACGCCACTACCTCGCCAAGCAGGGCCGCTCCCTGGGCGTGAGCGACGCGGAGCTGATCAAGATCGCGGTGCGGACCATGGGGCTCGACGAGCTGAGTCCCTTCGACCCGCAGACGCGGGTGATCGAGTACGCGATCCGGGACGGGGCCAGCAAGCGCCTCGTGGACATGACCCTCGAGGCGCTCGTCCACGAGACCGCCTCCGAGTCCCCCGCTCCGGGCGGCGGTTCGGTCGCCGCCGCGGTGGGCGCGCTCGGCGCCGCCCTCGGCACCATGGTCGCCAACCTCTCCAGCCACAAGCGCGGCTGGGATGACCGCTGGGAGGAGTTCTCCGAGGTCGCCGTGGCCGGCAAGCGCTGCCACGACACCCTGCTCGACCTCGTCGACGAGGACACCGCGGCCTTCAACCGGATCATGGCCGCCTGGAAGGCGGACAAGGCCCACCGGGACGCCGCCATCCAGGACGCCACCCGCTACGCCATCGAGGTCCCCCTGCGTGTCATGCGCACGGCCTTGGACGCCATGGGGATCTGCGAGGCCATGGCGGAGAAGGGCATGGAGGCGTCCCTGTCCGACGCCGCCGTGGGCGCCCTCTGCACCCGGACGGCCGTGCTCGGCGCGGGCTTGAACGTGCGCATCAACGCCCAGGACCTCACGGATGAGGCCGCCAAGGCGAAGTTTCTGGCAGAGGCAGGGGCCATGGAGGAAGAGGCCCGGCGCAGGGAGCAGGCCGTGGTCGACGGCGTGGCCGCGCGGCTCGGCTGAGCCATCCGGCGCACGGCCCCGCTGGGCGCAGCCCGGCGGAGTCCGGCGGAGTCCATAACGCGGAGTCCACCCCTGGGGATCAACTCAGTGGGGTCGACTCAGTGAGACCGCCGAAAGAACACGGGCGGCCCCGCAGAGATCTGCGGGGCCGCCCGTTTCGTTCCCGTGCGAGCCTTACCCGGCTCGCCGGCCGCTCTCAGTGGTGGCTCGTCACGACGTGACGCTGAGGCGCGGGCACGAGGCCCACCGCGCGGCCGACGCGCTTGCGCCCGTGCTGCGGGTTCTCGATGTAGTAGAGCGCGCGCTCGTAGACCCGACGCAGGCGCTGGGGCATGGAGTAGTACCACTGCTCATAGGAGCGCACCATGCGCTTGCGCAGCTCCTCCAGCTCGATCTGGCTGAAGTGCTCGTGCTTGTAGCCGGAGCGGTTGGACGACACGTAGTTCTCCGACAGGTCGGAGATATCGATGGAGGCCTGGTAGTTGTCCCAAGACTCGGTGCCGATGAGCGGGTTGAAGACCGAGATCCGGATCAGGTCCGGGCCCGCGAGGCGCAGGACCTTCTCGGTCTCTGCCACGTCCTGGGGCGTCTCGCCAGGCGAGCCGACGATCAGGTAGACCTTGGCCCAGATGCCCGCGCGGCGGGTCATCTTGGCGGCGTTGACAATCACCTCGGGCGTGAGGTCCTTCTTGAGCACGTCCAGCATGCGCTGGGAGCCGGACTCCCAGCCGTAGTAGATCCGGCGGCAGCCCGCGCGGTGCATGTGCTTGAGCAGCGGATAGTCGACGCAGTCGGCGCGCGTGTTGGCGACCCACTCGAACTTCAGCCCGCGGCGGATGATCTCGTCGCACATCTCGTGGATGCGCTTCTTGCGGAGCGTGAGGATCTCATCAACGAAGAGGATCACGCCCGGGTCGTACGTCTTGATGATGTGCTCGAGCTCATCGACGATCGCCTCGGTCGAGCGCACGCGGAAGCCGCGGCCCGTGAGCTCCTTCTGGCAGAAGATGCATTTGAAGGGGCATCCCCGCGTGGTGAAGATGTAGCAGAGGTGCTCGGGGTTGTTCTTGAAGTACGACTCCATCGGCAGGAGGTGCCGGGCCGGAATCGGGAGCTCGTCGAGCTTCTTGATCAGCGGCGGGGCGGGGTTGTCCACCCACAGTTCGCCCTCACGCATGGACGCGAGCCCTGCCACGTCCTGGAGCGCCTTGTCGTCGTTGCCCTCGATGCTGCGGATCAGCTGCGGGAGGGTGTGCTCGGCCTCGCCCTTGAGGACGTAGTCAAAGTGACCGCTGTCGAGGAAGACCCCCTGGTCCACCGAAGCGTGCGGGCCGCCCATGATGGTGGTCTTGCCCTGCTCCTTGGCGTACTTCGCCCAGGCGATCGCACGGCGAATGTTCGGCGTCAGCGCGCTGAAGCCGATGATGTCGTTGGCGTCGATCGCCGCCTTCATCTCCTGATCGGTGCCGATGCGCTCATCGTGGAGCGCGATCGGGAGCCCCTCGCGCTCCATCTGGGCGCCGAGGTAGCCGATGCCGAGGATCATCGAGAGGGGATCCTCTTGGACGTGCGGCTTGACGTAGGTGAGAAGTGTCTTCTGCATCGAGAGCGGCCCCTGCGGGGCGGCGCGGGCGATAAGGAAATTCCTGGGAGCCGGGAGAGCCATCACCCCGGCCATGAAGGCTGGAGCACAAGTCTACGACGCTCTGGGGAGAGCCGTCGACCCTGGGTTCTCCCACGGAGTATCGGCTCATTTGCCCGGCAGGAGCGACGAGTTCCCAGGTTGATGCACGCAGGGCCTACCCTGCGGCCGTATGCCGCGCTACTTCGGCGCGTCGCCGGGCCCGTACTCGGCCAGGAATTCATCCGCGAGCCGCCCCATGGAGAAGCGCTCGAGGAGGGCCTCGCGCCCAGCCTCCCCCATCCTCGTCCGCAGCTCGCTGTCCCGCAGGAGGCCCGCGATGCGCTCCGCGTACGCGGGGACATCAAATGGGTTTTCGATGAAGCCCGAGACCCCGTCCTCCACGACCTCCATGGACCCGCCAAAGCGCGTCGCGACCACGGGTCGGCGCTGCTCCATGGCCTCGAGATTCACGATCCCGAAGGTGTCAAAGCACAGGGAGGGCGTCACGAAGACGTCCGCGGCGGCGTAGGCCAGGGGCAGCTCGTCCGGCCCGAGCCAGCCCGTGGGCACCACCAGGTCGTCGACCCCGAGCCGGACGGCCTGGGGACGGAACTCCCCGTCGTAGGTCTCACGGCGCCCCATCACGATGAGCCGCACGTCCGGGAACTCCGGGCGCAGGAGCGCCAGCATCTCCAGCAGCTTGCCGACCCCCTTCTGCTCATGGAGCCGGCCGCCGATGGCGAGGACCCGGCACCCGGTGAGCCCGTGGCGGGCCCGGAAGGCCTCGACCGCGGACGCTTCGGGAAGCTCGCTCAGCTCCAGCGCGTTGTGCACCGTCCGGTGGACCGGGAGCCCGTTCGCGCGCATCACGCGGCCCAGCTCATCCGACACCACCGTCACCCGGTCCACGTCCCGCTCCAGCACCTCCTTGATGCGACGGTTACGCCCGGGCCGGAACCGGAGGCGCTGGCACGGGATGCACTTGCTCGCCCGGGCCACCACGTCATCCAGCTCACCGCCGTGCTCCTCGCCGCCGTGGAAGCAGGTGAGCTTCTGATAGCAGAACGTCATGGCGTCATGGGAGGTGAAGATCACCCGCGCCCCCGCCTGCTTCGCCATGGTCAGGGAGTGGTACCCCAGGTGCGTGTGCACCAGGTGGGCGTGGACGACGTCCGGCCGGAACTCCCCCAGCACGGCGGCCAGGGGCCGCTCGATGGCACGATTCCGGAGGGACACCCACCCCCTCCAGCGCAGGGGGTAGTCGGAGTGCAGCCGGAACACCGTCGTGCCCTCGATGACCGTCGGCGTGGCGTCCGCGGCGTCCCGGACCGTGGCCACCACCGCCGTCTTGTGACCCCGCGCCCGTAGCTCCCGGGCGAGGCCGTACATCTGCCGCACGCTGGAGCCCACGCCGGGGTCCGCGATCTCGCAGAAGAAGAGGACGTTCATCGGTCGCCCCCGCGCCCGACGGCGTCGTAGATCTCGAGGACGCGCCGGGCGTTCTCGTCCCAGGAGGAGGCCGCCGCGTGGGCCCTCGCCCCCGCGGTGAGCTGCTCCCGCAGGTTCGCATCCGAGAGGATCTCCCCCAAGGCGGACTCCACGGCGTCCGCGTCCTGCGCCACGAGCCGCCCGGACTCCCCGTCCACGATGGCGTCCTCCGCCCCGGAGTCGAGGGTCCCGATGGCCACCGTGCCCGCGGCCGCCGCCTCGAGGTAGACGATCCCGAAGCCCTCGAAGCCGCCGTCCGCCGCGGTGACCGGGGTATGGAGGAAGACCTCCGCCCGCTGCAGGAGATCGATCTTCTCGTCCTCGCTGACGTTCCCCACCAGGTGCACGCGGTCGGCGACCCCCGCGTCCCGCGCCATCGCGAGGAGCTGCTCCTCGTAGGGATCCCCCGCGCGGTGACCAACGATGAAGTGGTGCAGGTCCTCCTGCTGGCGGGCCACGCGGATCCAGGCCTCCAGCGCGAGGTGGTGCCCCTTGCGTTCCTTGAGCTCTCCGATCCCCAGGGTGAAACGCCGACCGTGCCACGGCTGCTCCCCGACCTCACGGGGCTCCACGAAGCTCTCGGCGTCCACGGCGTTGGGGATGACCTGCACGCGCTCGGGGGGCAGGACGTCGGGTGAGACGATCCCGAGGAGCCGCTTGCGCGTGTAGCGAGAGACCGAGATGAGGGCCGCGAACCGTCGATATGCCGAGAGAGCGCGCGCGCGATGCCGGTCGTCGAGGACCGGCTGGATGGTGTATGTCCCGTGGCCGGTGGCGACGCAGGGCTTGCCCGCCAGCTTCGCCGCGTCCACTGCCACCAGGCTGTGGGGGAAGTCCTTGATGGCGTGCACCAGGTCCGCCTTCCGCGCCGCGCGGAAGGCCCGCCACGTGGAGAGGACCCTGGAGACCAGGAAGCGCGCGGGGGTCATGTAGAAGAAGTAGTCCGGCGGCAGGGCCACGTCGATCTGCCAGTGACCGGGGACCTCCGGCGACGTCGGGCGATGCTTGCGCGCGAGGAGCACCTGCACCTCCAGACCTGGCCGCTGACGCTCGAGGGCTTCGATCAGGCGGACCGAGTAGCGGCCCACCCCGTCGAGCTCGGAGAGGGAGTCCGTGAGGAAGAGGACCTTCACGCGTTCTGCTCCATGAAGGTCAGGAGGCGTCTCGCGCGGGCGCCCCAGGTGTTGGCCTGCACCGACTCGTGGGCCCGTGCCGCCATGGCGCGGCGGCCCTCCGCGTCCTCGAGCAGCTCCACGACGCCACGCCCGAGCGCCTCCGGGGACTCGGGCTCCACGAAGACGGCCTCGTCCGCGCGCAGCACGTCCCGCAGGCTCGGCAGGTCGCTCACCACCAGCGGGAGCCGCGCGGCCATGGCCTCGAAGACCTTGAGCGGTGAGGTGTGGTGGGAGCTGATCCTGGGCGTCCGCCGGTTGGGGACCACCCCGACATCGGCCGCAGCCAGGAAGAGCGGGATCTCATGGGCGGCCCGGTGCCCGAGCACCCGCACGCTCGAGAGCCCGGCGGCCCGCCGCTGGAGGGCCGCGACGTCGGCGTCCATCCCCCCCACGATCAACACGGTGGCGCCACCGAGGAGGTCCTTGCGCGCAGCGTCCAAGAGCACGTCGACGCCCTTCCAGCGCAGGAGCCCGCCCGCGTACAGGACGACCCCCGCGTCAGGGTCGAGGCCGAGGGACTCGCGGGCTGCGGCCCGCTCCGGGAGCGCGTCCACGAGCGCGGGGTCATGGGCGTCGTGCTCCACGGTGATCCGGTCGGTCGGGACCCCGAGGGCCTCGAGGTCACCGCGCACCCCCCCGCTGATGGCGACCACGGGCATCCCGCCGTCCACGCACCGGCGCAGCCACCGGCGGCGGGTGCGTCCACCCGGGACGCGGTGGAGCTCCAGCGCCACGCCAGGACGGCCCAGGAGGTGAACGGCGATCTCGAGGTCGCGGGCGAGCACCCGTGCTCCCTGGAATCTCGACTGGATGATCCGCGCGGCCGAGCGGCCGAAGCTCCACTCCTGGAGGCGGGCCGGAAGGAACTGGAGGGGTCTGGGGACGAGGTCGATCCAGTCCACGCAGCCCGCCGCCATCAGCCCCGGCCACCCCCGTCGCGGCGGGATCGCGGCCCCCTCCGAGGTCGAGGCGGTGGGCAAGGTGGTGAGCTGGGCCCAGACGTCCTCCGGCGGAACGCGGGGCGTGTCGCGCCTGGCCGCGTGGAGTACCACGGTGTCCGCGCCCGCTCCCTGAAATGCCTGGGCGGCACGGCACAACTGCACGGACTGCGCCCGCGCCGAGGGCATGCGCGCGTTCGCCGCAAGAATCAGCGGCGGCTCCGAAGAGGCCGGCTCAGTCATCCTCGGCCCCCTCATCGTCCGCGCCCACGCCGCCACCGTAGCCGAGGCTCCTGAAGAGCCCCTCGGCGCGCAGGTCGCGCTTGCCTCGGACGACCTGGCTCTCCCGGATGGGGAGGCGCGCGCTGTGCTCGCGGAGGGCCTCGAAGAGCACTCCGGCCGCGGCCATGGCCTCGGGGTCTGCGGCGTCGAAGCGCCCCGCGAGCTCGAGGGGATCCTGCTCGAGGTCGAAGAGGCGCGGCAGCTCAGACGCTCGCAGCAGGTCCTCGAGCGTCGTCTCGCGCACCAGCTCCCGGCGCACGATGAGCTTCCAGCGATCGTCTTGCGCTGACATGTAGCGTCCGTTCTCCGCGAAGGCCACCTTGCGGGGCGGGCCCGCCTCGCCCCGCACCATGGGGACCAGCGAGCGTCCGTCAATGGCGTCCCAAAGGCGCCGGCTCCGGAGGATGGTCTCCTTGTCGACCGCCTCATCGTTCCTCGACGGGACGTCCGAGGAGGGGGCGTCCGGGGGACCCGATGAGCGGTCGAGGCCCAGCGCCAACCCTGCGTCGTCAGCGTGTTCCGGCGGCTCCAGGCCCGCGAGATCGAAGACCGTGGGCAACAGGTCGATGGTGTCCACGAGCCCCCCCACGCGGACCCCGCGTGGCAAGCCCGCTGGATAGCGCATGAGGAGCGGCACCCGCAGGTTGTCCTCGTACATCCAGTTGTGCTCCCAGAGGCCATGCTCCCCGAGGGACTCCCCGTGGTCCGAGGTGACGATCACCACCGTGTTCTCGAGGGTGCCTGCCGCCTCGAGCGCCTGAAGCAGGCGCCCGATCATCCGGTCGGCTTGCTCCACGCCCGCGAGGTACAGGCGGCGGATCCGGAGCTCGTCCGCCTCCGTCAGGGTGTACTTGCCCTCCTCGATCGCCTCGCGCTGCGCCGCGTAGAAGGCGGAGATCGGCCCATCGTAGGCCGGGTCCAGGTGCCGCTCCCGGAACTCAGGCGCCGGGTCGTAGGGCGTGTGCGTCGAGTACAGGTGCACCATCGCCATGAAGCGACGGTCCGCGTGCTCCCGCAGCCACGCCTCCGCCGTGGAGGTCACCAGGTGCCGGTCCGCCTTCTGGCTCAGCTTATTGAGGACCAACCAGGGCAGCAGCCCCGACCGGAACTCGCTCCAGTCATCGTGCACGTCCACGAGCTCGTGGCCCACCAGCGCCTCGAGGTAGGCGTCGAAGCCGCCCAGCAGCCCGGAGCCGTGGGAGAGGGTGCCGGTCATGAAGGCGCCCGTGACCCAGTCCTCCTCCCCGAGTTGGTCGCCGGCAGAGGTGACCGCCTGCTTGAGGAGGATGGGCAGGGTCGCGTTCACGGGCATGCGCAGCCCGGGCTCCATGCGGATCAGCCCGTGGCGGCGCGGCACCTTGCCCGTGAGGAAGGACCCGAAGCTCGGCCAGGTGAAGGGCGCCTGGGTGCGCGCGTCCATGAACGTCACGCCCTCCGCCGCGAGCCGGTCGAAGCTCGGGGTGTGCACCTCGCTATCGCCATAGGGCCCCAGCGTGTCCTGGCGCAGCGCGTCCACCACCACGAGCAGCACGTTGGGCACTCCCTCGTTGGCACCCTGGATCCGGCCGCGGTCCTCGGCCCTGCCCCAGTGGACGGCGCCCCATCCGGCGCCCACCGCCGCCATCAGGGCCAGGAGCAGCCGCACACGGCGCAGGCGGGCCACCGGGGTGAAGCGCACGAGCGCGGCGCCGAGCACGAGACCGATCACGAGGATCAGCCCGGCGGCGGCGAGACGCCGGGGGTCGGTCGCGGGGAGCCCCGAGTAGACGACCGACCGCGTCCACCAGTAGAGCGCCACCGCGAGCCAGCCGCCGAGAATCAGCGAGACGGCGCGCCGCGTGACCGCGGCGCCCTCGACCGGGGGGAGCCCCAGGAGTGGCCGGAGGCCCGCGGTCCAAGCGCCGACGAGGAGCGCCACCAGGACGCCTGCGACTCCGTAGTGGAAGACGGCCTGGCAGAGAGACAGAAGGCGAAGGGGCACCTCGCCCCACGCCGGGGCCCCCATGCCCAGGGCCTCCATGAAGCCGAAGTGCTGGACCTGGAGCAGGAACAGCCCCGGGTCCACCCCGAGCACCCGGACCGCCCCGTCCACAAGGCCGACGAGCGAGAACGCCATGACGACGGGAACGACCCTCTCTCGGAGGAGTTCGAGCGCCGAGGGGGGCGCCGGCTCGGGTTGGGGTTGGTCGCTCACGGGATTGCGGTCATCCAGCGTCCCGGAGCGGGACGTTCGGCGGCGCTCTGAACACTACAGGGTCCCCTCGTCTGCGCCGCGCCCGAACCTGTAGCGGATGTGCTCGGGTTCCTCCACGAGCACCGTGGCCCCCAGTGGGGCTCGAAACCAGAGCCCCCGTGCCCGACCGGGGTCCGCGAGGTGCTCATCCACCTCCAGCGCCTCGCCGACCTGCCGAAACCGGCGCTCAAAGCGGCCGCCAGCGGCCGAGCCGTCACGGAAGGCGAGGCCGCAATCCAGTCCGACCTGCCCGTCGCTCGGCCCCTGGAGCCGGGCGTCGCGAACAAAGGCCGTGCTCACCGCCGAGGAGGCGAAGGAGGCCACCGAGCGGCGCAGCGCCTGGAGAGGCGCGCCAAGCGCCGCGCCGCCTTCCCCTGCGCGCACCAGGGTCCGGGCGATCCAGGTGGAGAAGCGCACGTCGGCACCGCCGGCCCGCCAGCCGCGGGCGAGGTTGAAGCCCCCCGCGCTCCCGCTCCAGTTGGCCGGCGCGCGACGCTCGAGGTGCGGCGCTTGATAGAGGTCACCACCGGTCGCGTGGCTGTACACCCGGAGCAGACCGCCGGCGGGGCTGCCGTGGCTCCGGTTCCCGGGCGGACGCACGCCGCGCACCCACGCCACCACGTCCTCCGTGTCGAGCCGCGCGAGGTCCACGTCGCCGAAGATCCGCCAGCCCCGAGGCGGCGCGGGATCGCGGGCCTCCTCAGCGAGCGCCTCGGTGAGTTCGGGGATGGAGCGCGCGATCCAGCAGGCGTGGGCAGCCCAGAAGAACGGGCACTGGTAGCTCTTCGAGCGGGGCCGCTCTCCGTGCAGCCCCGGCAGGTGTGACTGCGGCTCGCCGCTCGCCTTCAGGTGGGAGAGCCACGACCGCCACGAGGCCCGCATGGCCTCGGCCGCGCGGGGCGCGCGGGTGCGCCGCCACTCCACAGCGAGGGCGGCGATGTCGAAGGGGTGCGAGGCGACCTCGTACTCGGCGCCCCAGTACCACGGCTTGGCCTCCACCGAGCCCACCTTGATCCCGTCCGGGCCGACCAGGCCGTGCAGGAAGTCGAAGGCTCTCGGGGCGCTGGTGTCGGCCGCGACCCCAGCGTCTGCCCCCATGGCCGCCTCGAGCGCGAACGACATGAACGCCGTGATACGCGACTGGTAGTAGGCGCTCGCGTCCCCGGCGCCGGGGTGCGCCGCGCCCCAATCCTCGGGGTGGTAAGGGAAGCTACCGTCGCTGCGCTGCCGCGCGGCGAGACGCTGCTCCCCGACCTCGCACGCCAGCCGCAGCACCTCGTGCCCCGAGAGACGGTAGGCCTGGGCGGCGCCGGTCATGGCCCAGGCGCACTGGGCCGGAACCCCCTTGTCCACGATCGCATACCGGAGGTAGGTCTGCGCGTGCAGCACGCTCGCGTCGGCCAGGCGCTCCCGCTCCTCGACGGGCAGCCGGTCCCCGAAGGCCAGCACGAAGGTCGCCAGGGCATCGCTGCAGGCGCCGCCGTCAATGACGCTGTTGGAGCAGTTGTAAGGGTCATGCCGACCCGGGCGGAAGGTGAAGCAGGCGCTGTCCCCCTCCCGCTCCAGCCGACCAGCGATCCGGGCGCACTGCGCCCGGGCCACCTCGAACAGGCCGTCTCGGTCGGCCTCGGGCGCGAACCTCGCGAGCTCGGTGGCGAGCACCACCGCGCCCGCGCTCTTGCCCGTGTGCTCGATCCCGTGCTGGGGACAGATCAACGCGCCGGTCCGGGAGTCGGCGTGAGAGAGCAGCCACCCCAGCACGCGCTGGAGCGGCTCGACGATGGCGGCCCGTGCAGCCTCGTCCCCTTTCGTTCGAGCAGCGGTCATGAGAGCGTCAGCCCCGCGCCCTCCCCGTCGCCATGGTCCGCACCAGGCGGCCCATCAGACGGTCCACATCGTGCACCCGCTGCACGTGCCCCCGGAGCGCCTCGGCTCGCCGCCCACGCTCTGCCCCGTCCAGATCCAACCACGCCGCCACGCGCCGGGCGAGCCGCTCGCCGTCGCCTTCCGGGAAGGAGCAGGCCGACGCCCAGGGCGCGAGATCGCCGTCCGACTCGAGGAGCGGCACGAGGGAGTCGTTGCAGCTCACGAGCGGGCGGCGGGCGGCCATGGCCTCCAGCAATACCTTGTCCACACTCCCGGTCCGGCTCGCGGAGACGAAGAGGTCCGCCGCGGCGTAGAGGGCCGGGATCTGGGTGTAGGGCACGGCCCCCTTGAGGTGCACCGAGCCGACGAGCCCGAGGGCCTCCACCGAGGCGCGAACGCGCGCCTCGAACGCCGCGTCTCCCGCGGCCAGCCCGCCGCCGGCCCAGGTGAGCTCCACGGCCCGGCCCTCGGAACGGAGGCGAGCGACCGCGTCCAGCACGCACTCGGGGTCCTTGGCAGGCGTGAGCCGTCCGACGGAGAGCAGGTGCCCCCCGCCGCTGGTGCCGGGCCCGTCAGAGAAGGCTCGCCGCGCCACGTCGAAGTGACCCGCGTCGATCCCATGGCCCGTGACGATGCGCTTCGGTGTGTCCACCCGCAGGGACTCCTCCGAGGCGGTGAAGACGCCGTCCACCCGCTCAATGGCTCGAAGCAGCCGGCCATCCACGCCCTTGTGCGTGTACCAGAGGTAGTGCGGCGCGCCGGCCGCCCGCGCCCAGCCCGCGGCGAGGGTCGAGTAGCGCGGCACCATGTGGGTCAGCAGGCCGTCGAAGCCCTCGGCGAAGGACCGCCGCACGGCGCTGCGATAGCGCAGGTAACGGCGCACCGCCCCGCTCCGCCCCAGCTCCACCCAGTCCACGTTGCCTGGGAGGTCCGAGGTGTCCCCCACCTCGAGCGCGAGGACGCGCACGCGCCCCGCGGCGCCCGCGAGCCCGCGCACCCAGCGCGACACGAAGCCAAGGACCGCGTCCTCTCGATCGAGGACCTGCGTGACGAAGATGAGATTCAACTGGCTGCCTCCGAGCCCGCCGCCAGCGCGATGAGCCCCCTGGCATACCGCTCGAGGGCGGCGTGGTACTCGAAGATCTGAACTCGTCGCGCGGCCTCGACCCCGCGCCGGACCCGGCGGGTCTCGTCAGCGAGGACGTCGTCCAGGGCGTCCGCGAGGCTCGCGACATCGAAGCCGGCGAGCCGCCCGGCCTCACCGTCTGCGAGCAGGTCCGTCATGACCCCCACCGGCGTCGACACCACCGGCACGCCGGACGCCATGGCCTCGACGGTGAAGCGCGGCCCCCCCTCGCAGGTGGAGGCGCACACGCAGACGCGGCTCGTGCGGTAGATCTCCGCCAGCTCGGACGGCTCGGCGATCCACTCGATCCACTCCGTGGTGTCCGCCAGCCCGAGGCGCGCCGCCCGCCCGATCCAGCGCTCACGCTCGGGGCCCTTGCCCACGAAGGTCGCCCGGTAGGCGCGCCCTCTCGCGGCGCAGCGGGCCAGGGCATCCAGGATCCGGTCCACCCCCTTGTTGGCCGCCATGCGCCCCACGAACACCACGTCCCGCTCGGGCTGCGGCGCCCCTGCCGGCGGGTGGAAGACCTCGAAGTCGAGGTACTGGCTGGGCAGGACAACGATCCGCTCCTCGGGGACACCCCAGCGACGGAGGAGAGCCGGCATCTCGGTCTCGTTGACCACGCGGAACGCGCGCACGTGCCGGCGCGCCCAGCCCACGTAGAGCCGCGCCATGAGCTTCTCCAGCCGCTCGGTCATCCCGCTCGCCACCGGGTGACCGGGGATATGGTGCAGCTCCGAGACGAGGGGGATCCCCGCGGCGCGGGCGAGGCGAGCCCCGCCCCGTCCGTTGTAGAAGGTCCCGTAGTCGTGGGTGACCACGAGCCCGTGTCCATGCTCCTCCACGAGCTGAGCGCCCCGGGAGGCGATCCACCCAGGGAGCGCGCCGCGGCCCTCGGGGCCCACGTGGAAGTGCACGTTGTCGTGGATGGTCCGCGTCACCACCTCAGCCCCGGGCCCGGGCACGAGCACGTCGACCCGGTCGAAGAAGGTCGAGAAGTGGCGCTGCATGGACCAGAAGGGTCCGCGCTCGCCGATGACGACCTGCCGATCGCCGCTCACCATGAGGAGGTTCACTCGCCGGAACCTAACATCCGCGCATAGACGTCTTCGAGACGATCCGCGAGTGCGTGGGCAGAGTGTCGAGACCGCACCCGCTCGCGCGCGGCCCGCCCCATCTCGATTCGACGGTCTTCATCGCCCACGAGGCCAGCGAGCGCGGCGGCCAATCCGGCCTGGTCCACGCCAAACAGGCCCGTGATCCCGCTCTGGACGAGCTCGGGGACGCCTCCCACCGCGGTCGAGACCACCGGCCGGGCCGCAGCCCCCGCCTCGATCATCGCCACCGGTAGGCCCTCCGCGAACGAGGTGGAGAGCAGTACGTCGAGGACCTCGTGTACCGGGCCGACGTCCTGGATCGCGCCCAGCAGGTGGACCCGCGCCCGGACGTCCTCCGGCAGGAGGTCCCGCCGAGCGACGACACGAGCCCGCTCCTCCCCGTCGCCGACCACGAGCAGGTGGGCCTCCGGGAATTCAGCGGCGACGTCCTCGAACACATCCAGGGCCATGACGGTCCGCTTCACCGGGGCCAGCCTGCCGATCACGCCGATGGCCACATCGTCGGGGTGCAGGCTGAGCTGCTCCCGCAGGGCACCGCCGCGGCGCTCGGGGAGGTCGAGCAGTCCGCCCAGCCGGACCCCTGGGGCGACGACCTCCAAGTCCTCCGGCCTGACGACTCCGAGGCGGACGAGGTCGGCCCCGGTGGCCTGAGACACCGCGAGGACCTGGTGGGTCTGCCGGGCGAGCCGGGCCTCGACCCGACGGAGCACGAGGGAGACCGGCTCGGGGAAGTAGCCCTCCAGCACGTGCCCGTGGAAGGTGTGGACCCGTCGCGCTCCGGGGACCGCCCGACGCGCCGCCCTGCGGCCGAGCGCGCCAGCCTTCGCGGCGTGGGTGTGGACGATGTCCGGACCGAACGCCGCGAGCTCACGGCGAAGGTGCGCGCCCGCCCTCAGGTCCCCGCCGGTGAGCAAGGCCGAGAGCCCGCGCCTGAGGCCCGGAATGGGCACCACCTCCACGCCGAGCTCTTGTAGCTCGCGCTCGAGGTGCCCCTCCCCCGGCTCCGGTGTGCCCGAGAAGACCCGCACCCGATGACCGCGCTCCGCGAGCAGCGGATCAGAGGCCAGCACCTGACGGGCCGGCCCGCCGAGGTTCAGCCTCGTCAGGACGCGGGCGATGCGCAAAGCGGCTTGCCAGCGAGCGAGGCTCCTGGGGTGGCGTGGCGCGCGAAGGTGTCCTCCACGATGTCCGCCAGGGACCAGGGGTCCAGGCCAAGCCCCAGCCCTTGCAGCCGCGTGAGGTCGGGCACGCGGTGGAGCACCTCGTCGAAGCGCGGGGAGATCGTGACCCGCGGGTCCACGTGCTCCAGGGGGCTCGGCGCGAGCCCGCGGCGGGTCGCGGCGAGGGCGACCTCCTGGGCGAGCTCGAGCACCGTGGCGCGCGCGGTCCCCCCGAGATTGAGCGGGCCCTCGACCACCGCCAGGCGGGCGGCCTCGGCGCCCCCACAGAACAGGTCAGGCAGCGCCAGCGCCGCGATGTCGCGGGCCACCGCCTCCACGTGTGCGAAGGTGCGGACTGATCCGCCGCCGCCGTGAATGGTCAGCGGAGCGCTGGCCCGGGCGGCCTCCACGAACCGGGGGAGCACCATCCCGCTGGAGCCGTCCTGACCCGGCCCGACGACGTTGAAGAAGCGCAGATGAACAGGACGCGGCCCGTCGACCCCGAGGACCTCGTCGAAGGCCGCCTCGCAGGCGAGCTTGGAGGCCGCGTACCGCCAGCGTCCGCTCGCGGCGCGCGCGCGCAGGCTGCTCGACTCCGACAGGGGGGCTGCAGACTCGGCGTAGACCTCCGAGGTGGAGGCGGCCAGCACCCGCGGGCGCGCCCCCACGGAGGAGTGTCGCGCGATCGCGCTCGCCACTGCCGCACCCAGCTGAACGTTCTCGCGCTCGCAGAGCTCGGGATCCGAGAGGACCGTCCGGACTCCAACGCGACCCGCGAGGTGGATGACGACCTCCGGCGCTGACGACAGGAGGCGACCCAGCAGCACCGGATCGGAGGCGTCCCCCTGCACCACCTCGAGCAGGTCGCCCGGGAGCCCTTCGAGGCGCGCGAGGTCGCCCGCAGAGAGGTCGTCCACCGCGATCACCCTGGCCCCGGCGCCCAACAAGCGACGGGTGACGGCGGCGCCGATGAAACCGGCGGCGCCGGTGACGAGTGCGGTCTGGGGCTTGTCCATCGTGGTTGGGACGAGCGGCCCGGCCGCGTCTTCCCTCCAACCGCGGAGTCTAGCCCCTGCGCGGCCCCCGCTCACAGGGCCTCCGCCCCAGATCCCCAGGGAGGCGCTGGACGAGTTCCGCCGGGTCGGGTCTCGGCCCCAGGCCTCCGAGACCGGTAGCCTTGGGCCCATGCCTCTCACGTCTCTCCTATCCCTATCCCAGGGCGCCCTCGTCATGCTCCTGGGCCTCGTCTGCACCGCCGGGGCCGGCTGCTCGGGCGACGCGGAGGAGTCCTCCAAGGAGCGCATGGGGTCCCCGGTGCTCATGTTCAGCGGAGGTGAGAACCCGGCCAGGGGAAGCTCCGACCTCCCCCAGGAGGCCCCCGAGGTCGCCGGGCTCCCGGAGGGGATCGCCGCGGCCCTGTCGCTCCCCACCCCTGGATCCGTCCCCCAGGACTACACGTTGCTCATCAACGGTTCCCGGGATCGACGCCCGGCCGTGCGGCTTCCCCGCGGCGCCCAGGCTGGCCTGGTCGCGGTCGACGGCGAGCCGCTCGACGGACGCGCCGCGCGGGTGGCCTTCGATGCGTGTCTGGTCGGTGGCCAACCGGACGCACGGGTGCCCCTCATCGTCAACGGGGCCCCACTCAAGGTGGCGAGGTCCTGGCAGACGTTCACCGTGGACGCACCCGGAGGTGCGGGCAGCGTGAGGTTCGAGCGACCGATGGAGGGGGAGCCGGGCAGCGCTCTCCTCCTCTCCGCGCCGCGCGTTGTCGACCTGACCCGATCGCAGCCCACCGTGATCCTCATCACGTCGGACACCCACCGGGCGGACCACGTCTCGACCATCAACCCAGGCTCGCCCGTCTCCACCCCGCACATCGACCGACTGGGCAGCGACGGCGCCGTCTTCACCAACTGCTTCTCGTCGATCAACAGCACCAATCCCTCCCACGTGGCGCTGCTGACCGGCGTCCACCCGCGGGA
>CBFHHK010000047.1:18647-23005 GCA_965655435.1 Planctomycetota bacterium
TACCAAGATCGTCAACAACCACACCCGGCTGCACGGTTCGGCCGAGACCCTCGCCGAGCAATTTCGCGAGGCGGGCTACCAGACCTACGCAGCGCTGAGCGCGTTCCACCTCTTCGACGACGTCAGCGGCCTCGGCCAGGGCTTCGACCGAATGAGCGCGCCCCTCCGCGGCGCCGTGGACGGCCGGGGGACCCTCGCACAGGCCAGCCGCTGGCTCGAAGAGGGGGCCGGCTCCCCGGTCTTCCTCTGGGTGCACATCTTCGACGCCCACACGCCCTACGAGCTCCCCGACGAGGAGATGACCGCGCTCCTTGAGGGGCGCCCGGATCCCTACCGCGCGGACTCGGACCTCGGCCTCGAGGAGAAGCGGCTCCCCACCTGGCTGAAGCAATCGAAGCTCACCGACCCGGACTTCGTCAACGCGCTGTACGCCGGCGAGGTCCGCTACCTCGACGGCTTGCTCGGGGACTTCCTCGCCCAGCCGCGGGTGGCCGAGGCGACCCTCGCGTTCACCGCGGACCACGGCGAGGCCCTGGGGGAGGGTGACATCTGGTGGGATCACTTCGGCCTCGCCGACCCCACGATCCACATCCCCCTGATCCTCCGCGGACCAGGCATCCGGCCGGGTGCGCGGAGCGCGGCGCCGGTCCGCCAGATCGACGTCGGGCAGACCCTGCTCCGGATGGCCGGCCTCGAGGGCGCCACCTTCCCCGGCCACGACGTCCGCGCGGTGCTCGAGGAGGACCCGGCGCCCGAGCCCCGGTTCGCCATGGCCGCCCAGGGGACCTCGGCGAGCGTCGAGCTGGAGGGGTGGCTCCTCGAGCTGCATCTCCGCGCGGTGAAGGACAGCGACGCCACCCCCGACCACCGCCTCGGCGAGGTGACCCTCTTCGATCTCCAGGCCGATCCGCTGGGCCAGAACAACCAGCTCGTCGACCAATTCGAGCGCGCCAAGCGCATGCGCAGCGCCCTCATCCAGTGGCTCGAAGCCGCGCGCTCCACCGGGATGACCTACGAGAACCAGGAGGTCTCTCCGGCCGTGCAGGCCAAGCTCGCGGAGCTCGGCTACACCGGCGGCCTCGAGTCCATCTACCGCTGGTGGGCGCCGGAGCGCTGGGAGGCGGGCTGGCTCGAGAGCCCCTGGCACGTCGCCTTCGAGGGCGAGGGGGATCCCGGGCTCCTCCGCGACGAGCTCAGAAGAGGGTCAGGTGATAGATGACCAGCGCCGTGTAGGCGATGGTCGAGACCCAAAGGCCAATGCGCGCCAGGCTGAAGTTCTTGTGCACCGTCAGCACCAGGAGCGCGGCGCTGATGACCATCGCCTTCAGGAAGACGAAGCCGAACCGGCCGGTCTTGAGCATCGCTGCCGCCACCGGGTTGACCTCGACCCCCCCGGATTGGAGGTGCACGATCGTGAAGAAGCTATCCCCCACGTTCATCGCGGCGACCCACAGGATCCAGAGGAAGACCCAGGACGAGTAGGAGTCCACGAAGGACCCCTCTCGCTCACCGACGCGCTGCGCGCGTCGACGACGACCGCCGGCCAACGAGTACAGGGAGAGGCGCGGCGTCGGTTCGGCTCGCCGATCCGTCCGGGCCTCGACGAACGTACGATCCGCCATGGGCGGGTCGAACGGGTTCGAGTGGGTGAAGGAGGAGGTCGCGCCCATCACGGTATTGATCGGCCTGACCACGGCCGGGACCCCAGTGGGACCCCGACGCTTCCCGCCCCCTAGCCCGGATCGAGACACGCCGCGCGCAGCTGATCCAAGACCACCGTGGCGTAGGCGCCTGAGGGGAGGCCGAAGCGAAGCCGTACGGCGCGAGGACCCTCACCGGCCCCGGCGCGATCAGACCCAGCGGCCTCAGCCAGCTCGCGCACCCGATCCTCCGCCCCTCCCCCGTCGAGCGTGGCCTCGGAGACGGGGACCCGGAGGTCACGGCGGCTGCCCCGCGGAGCCAGCCCGCCTGGCCGCTCTGGCTGGTCCGGGCTGAGCCCCTCGGCCGCCAACGCCGCCCGCTCGACCTCCCCCGGTTCTCCCTCGGCCAGACGCAGGCCCGGCGCCCACATCGGGCCTGAGGCGACCGCGCCGGCCGGCGCCGGCCGCTCCGCGGACACGTACCCGTGCCGCCCGTCCTCCCGGAGGACGAGATCGCCCTCGAGGGCCTCGCCCGAGGTCCCCCCCTTGATCCGCCGCTCCAGCACGTCGTTGAAGACCTTCGCCTGCAGGATCGCGAGGTGGAACGCCCGCGAGACCCGCGGGACAGCCGCGAGCAGGTCCTCCATCTCGCCCGTTCGCCTCCGGGCCAGCTGCTTGGCCACCGGGACCAGGTCGAGGGGCAGGTCCGGGCACAGCTCGCTGGCGCGCCGTCGCTCCCCGCTCGTTCCCGAGGCGGCACGCCGGAGCAACTCCAGCGCGGGCTCCAGCTGCTCAGGTCGCCCGGCGCGGGCGAGAGCCTCCAGATAGCCCTCGGCGGGCCCGAAGACGAGGCGGCGCGCGATCTCGAGCCCGGCACCATCGGGGCCGAAGCGCTGCTCGCCGTACAGGTTGGCGACGCCCTCCGCCGCCATGCGCTCCAGGCCCGCCGCGAGGCGCGGGACGCTATCGGGCGCAACGCCTCGGAGCACGAGCTCGAAGCGGTTCCCACGGAGCTCTCCTGGCCTGAGCTTCCGCGGGTGGCGGCGAGGGGCGCTGATGCGCAGGCCATCCAGGGCGAGGCCCATGAGTTCGCCCGGGTCCACGTGCTCGACGGACATGCGCTGGCGCGTGATGGCGACCGCGTCCTTGCGACCCGCGAAGCTCACGTCCCCGCCCCTTCGGCCGAGCGCCTTCGCGATGCGGCGCGCGGCGGCGGGCGTGGACACGTCCCGCTTCTCCACCGTGAACCAAATGTGCGTCCCGTCGGCCTGCTCCTCCTCCGGTTCCGCCACGAGCTCCTCGACGATGAAGTCCTCGGGGCGCTCGCGGTATCGAAAGGGCTCCTCCACGCGGGCGCCGTCCGGGCTCGACTCGGCGCTCAGGCCAGCACCCCTCGAGCCACCCTGGGCCCATCCGCCGGACCGATGAGTCGCTGATCTAGCCCCTGGAACGGGAAGCGCATGCGCTCCGGGTCGAAGCCGAGCAGGTGCAGGATGGTGGCCTGCAAATCGCGCACCGAGACGCCGTCCTCGTGGACCGCGGCGCCGAGGTCGTCGGTCGAGCCGTGGACGTGGCCGGCGCGCACGCCGCCGCCCGCCATCCAGATGGAGAACGCGTCCGGTTGGTGATCGCGGCCGAGGAACTTGGAGCCCCCGCGGGCCTCGAGCATCGGGGTCCGGCCGAACTCGCCGCCCCAGATCACCAGGGTGTCCTCGAGCAGCCCCGTGCGCTTGAGGTCCGCCATGAGCGCGGCGATGGGCTGGTCCACATCCTTGCACTTGGCCGGAAACTGGGTCACGAGGTCGTCGTTGGAGCCGGTCCCGTGAAGGTCCCACCCCCAGTCAAAGAGCTGCACGAAGCGTACGCCTGCGGTGAGCAGGTTGCGGGCCAGGAGGCAGTTGCTGGCGAAGGACCCGTCGCCAGGCTTCGCGCCGTACCGCGTGAGGGTCGCCTCGCTCTCCTTCGACAGATCAGTGACCTCGGGGACCTCCATCTGCATGCGGTAGGCGAGCTCGTACTGGGCCACCCGCGCCATGGTCTCGTCGTCGCCGTGCCGCTCGTGGTCCAGCTCGTTCAGGCGCCGGAGCGCGTCGAGCATTCGCCGCCGCGAGGAGCGGGCGAGGCCCTTGGGGTCGCTCACGTAGAGCACGGGGTCTCCCTTCGAGCGAAGCCGCACGCCCTGGTACTCCGAGGGCAGGAAGCCGCTCGACCACAGCGCCTTGCCCCCGGTGGGATCGCTCCCGCCAGAGCCCAGCACCACGAAGCCGGGGAGGTTCTGGTTCATGGAGCCCAGCCCCCAGGTCGTCCAGGCCCCCATGGAGGGCTTGCCCGTGACCGCGTTCCCCGTGTGCATCAACAGGTCTGCCGGCGCGTGGTTGAACTGGTCCGTGTACATCGAGCGCACGACGCAGACGTCCGCCGCGTACTCCCGGAACCCGGGGAGGAGGGTGGAGACCTCGATCCCAAGGGGGTCCACCGGGGCCGTGGGGTGGGGAGACGCGAGCAGCTTGGGGTGGCCCTTGATGAAGGCCAGCCGCTTCCCCTCGAAGAGCGCCTCGGGGCACAGGGTCCCGTCGAGCGCCTGCAGCTTGGGCTTGAAGTCGAAGGTGTCGTGCTGAGGCGGTGCCCCCGACATGGAGAGGTACAGCACCCGCTTGGCCTTCGCCGGGAGCGGCGGCGACTTGGAGGCGAGGGGTGAGTCCTTCACCACGGACGCCG
>CBFHHK010000048.1:0-22675 GCA_965655435.1 Planctomycetota bacterium
CCACGCCCCTGCGAGCTTCGCCGGCGCCCTCGCCGCGGAGGAGGAGGGCGCCCGCCGCCTCGCCCTCGCCCGCTGGATCGCCCACCCAGAGAACCCCCTCACCTGGCGCTCCGCGGTGAACAGGGTCTGGCACCTGCACTTCGGCCGCGGGCTGGTGGGCACCCCGAACGACTTCGGGCGCATGGGCGAGCGGCCCACCCACCCCGAGCTGCTCGACTTCCTCGCCGCACGCTTCCGGGACAGCGGTGGCTCCCTCAAGGACCTGCACCGCCAGCTGGTCCTGAGCGCGACCTACCGCCAGGCCTCGACCCACCGCCCCGAGGCCGCCGCCGTCGACGGCAGCAACCGGCTCCTGTGGCGCGCCCACCGCCGGCGCCTCGAGGCCGAGGCCCTGCGTGACGCCGTGCTCTCGGTGTCCGGCCAGCTGGACCTCACCGCCGGCGGCCCCGGCTTCGAGCTGTTCCGCTTCGAGGATGACCACTCCCCGCGCTACCTCTACGCCGAGGTGGACCCGGACGCGCCCGGCACGCACCGGCGCAGCGTCTACCGCTTCATCGTCCGCTCGGCCCCGGACCCGTGGATGGCGGCCTTCGACTGCGCCGATCCCTCAAGCAGCACGCCGGTGCGGTCCGACACGACCACCCCCCTGCAGGCGCTCTCGCTCCTCAACGACCGCTTCATGCTCGCCCAGGCGGGCCACTTCGCCGGGCGGGTCGAGACCGAGCTCGCGGGCATGGACCCGGTGGAGCGGGCCGCCTGGCTCGCCTGGCAGCGCCGCCCCACCCAGGACGAGCTGCGGCTCCTCAAGGGCCATGGCGAGGCCCACGGGCTCCCCGCCCTGTGCCGCGTCCTCCTCAACAGCAACGAGTTCCTCTATGTGGACTGAGCATGTCGACTGAGGGCTCAACGGAGCGGGGGCGCGGGAGCGTCAGCCGGCGGGAGCTCCTGTGGCGCGCAGGCGGCGGCCTGGGCGGCATCGCCCTCGCGCAGCTCCTGGGGCGCGAGCAGGCCCTGGCTCAATCGCCCACGCCGGGCGCACGCCCCAGGGCTCAGCGCGTGGTCCAGCTGTTCATGTCCGGCGCCGCGAGCCAGTGCGACATGTTCGATCACAAGCCGCTGCTGATCGAGCGCAACGGCGAGGCGTGGAATCCTGGGGAGGAGGTGGAGCTGTTCCAGTCGGCCCCGGGTCACGTCATGGCGTCCCCCTGGAAGTGGAGCCAGCACGGGGAGTGCGGCCGGTGGATGAGCGGCCTCGTGCCGCGGCTCGCGGAGTGCGTGGACGACATCGCCTTCGTGCACTCCATGACCTCCACCTCGAACGTGCACGGCCCGGCCACCTTCCTGGAGTCCACCGGCTTCCTGAATCCCGGCTTCCCCTCCACGGGCAGCTGGATCTCTTACGGCCTCGGCAGCGACAACGATGACCTGCCCACCTTCGTGTGCCTGCCGGACGACCGCGGGCTCCCGCCCGGTGGTCCGAAGAACTGGGGCGCCGGATTCCTGCCCGCCCAGCACCAGGCCACGGTCATCCAGCCGGGCGCGGCCGACCCGATCCCGAACCTCTTCCCCCCCTCGTCCTCGGGCCTCTCCGCGGGCCGCGACGCCGCGGACCGGGACCTAGTCACCGAGCTCAACCGGCGGCACCTGGCAGGCCGCGCGGGGGACAGCCGCCTGGAGGCGCGCATCCGCGCCTACGAGCTCGCGGCGCGCCTGCAGGTGGCGGGACCTGAGGTGCTCGATGTCTCCGGAGAACCCAGGGCCGTCCGCGAGGCCTACGGCATCGATGACCCCGCCACCGCGAGCTTCGGTCGCCGCTGCCTCATCGCCCGCCGGCTCCTCGAGCGGGGCGTGCGCTTCGTGCAGGTGTGGAGCGGCGCGGACAACGGCTTCCCCCGCCGCAACTGGGACAGCCACGAGGACCTCGAGCGCGACCACGGCGCCATGGGTCGCTCCATGGACGGCCCCGCCGCCGCGCTCCTCCAGGACCTCAAGCGACTGGGCCTCCTCGACGACACCATCGTCCACTGGACCACGGAGTTCGGCCGCATGCCCTGCAGCCAGGGCTCACTGGGCCGCGACCACAACCCCTTCGGCTTCACCAACTGGCTGGCCGGCGGCGGCATCAAGGGCGGCGTGACCTACGGCGCCACCGACGAGTGGTCCTGGAAGGCGGTGGATCGCCCCACCACCAACTACGACGTGCACGCCACGATCCTGCACGCCCTGGGCATCGACCACACGAAGCTCGTGGTCCGCACCGACGGCATCGACCGCCGCCTGACGGACGTGCACGGGAAGGTCCTCCACGACCTCCTCGCCTGAGCGGAGGGGCCGGAGGCCCTCCTCGACGAGGGTCCCTTCCAGCCCAGCTCCCGCTCGCGAGCGAGGGTCAGTCGGCCTTGCCGCCGGTGGCCTCAACCTCCATGGAGATCTCGTACTCCAGGCTGCCCTCCTCCTCGTACTCCAGCTCGATCTCCATCGGGCCGTTGATCGTCCAGGCCGCGTAGAACTGATTCGAGCCGGTCAGCGTGCCCTCAGCCGAGAGGGCGTGGTGCCCGATGAGGTCCCAGAGGATGACGACCTCGCCAGAGAGGTCGCGGTTGAGCGTGGCCTCGCTGTACGTCTCCTCGACCCCACGCTCGGCGGCCGCCGCCTCGAGCTCCGCGGCTTGATCCAGCTCGCTGCTCAGCTCGAGCGTGAGGACGATCTTCGCGCGGCGGCCGTCTTCCTCGTCGATGGACTCGTATCGGGCCACGATGTCACCCTCGAAGGAGTCCCAGCCGCCATCCTTCGGGCCGCTGGGAACCGCGATCGCGATGCCCCCTTCAGGAACATCGACGTCCTCCGGGCTCGTCACATCGACCGCCCCGCCGGGGCGGAGCAGGTCGCCAAGGATCGAGACGGGGACCTCCCATGAGTCCCCAACCGCGACGTCGGCCTCCGGGAGGATGGACGAGAGCTCCATCCCCGGGGTCAGCTCGTCGAGCCACGCGGCCTCGCCATCGGACTCCTCGTCATACTCGCAGGCCCACTCCTCATCCGCAGCATCGCGGGTGAAGATCACGCCGAGGCCCTCCAGTTCACTGGGCCCCGAGGAGGTCCTCACCTCAGTGCCCTCGACCTCCCCAGCGTCCGCCTCGCTGCTCACAACCGCGAACCCGCGACTGAACTTGAGGGGGGCGCCGTCCGCCGCGGCGACGATCTTGTCCTCCACCACCAGGCTCAGCGTCTTGGAGCGCTCCGTACCCGAACCGACGTCCTGCTCCTGCCCCAGGAAGCTCAGCGTCGCGCTGTCGATGGACCTTGCGCTGGACACTTCATGGGTGCGCACGAGCTCGCGACCGACCCCATGAGCGACCCGCGGGGTGTCCGCAGAGAGGGAGAGGAGCGGGAGGAGAAGAAGAGATGAGCTCTTGAACATGACTTGGAAGATCAGGCCGATCGGGGCCGGGGGCAATGGCAGCATCTGAAGCGCGCCGCCTGAGGACGCCGTTACGAATGACGCCTTCCGTCATTGGCCCACGAATGGGAGTTATCCCGATTCGCCGCACATTTCTTGTCGGAGCCCCCCCGAGTTCCCGCCGAGCTCCCGCCTGGCCCTCGCCGGTCGGACGGGGTGATGGCGGCGCGATGAGCTCCGAAGGTCCAGGCGCTCCGCCGTCAGGCGAGGAGGCGCTCGACGGTGGAGCTGGGCTCTGGCGACCCTGCGGATCTGTCCGCCGAGCCGAGGCCCCGAGAGTGCTCCGAGAGAAGGGCCACCTCGGATGGATTGACGGGGGAGGCATGATCCCGCGGGCGCGACCGCGCCTAGAGCGCGCCAATACGATCGACGGCCCTCGCCCCGTTGGGGGGGCGCTGGCCGTCACGTCGCGCAGCCATGAGCCCGCGGATCACTTGCTCGGTCGACCGACCGAGCTCAACAGGAGCTGCATCACGTGCTCGGCGGCTCCGCGCTCTCCGCGGCAGCCTCGCGCACGTCCACGACCCGGACCCGGTACATCAGACTCTGGCCTGCCAGCGGGTGATTCTGCGTGACGACCACCTTGTCGCCCTCCGCCTCCTTGATCCAGACCGGAGTGGCCCCGTTGGAGCCCTGAGCGGCAAAGGACATCCCCGGCTCCAGCTCGACTCCCGCCGGAAACAGCGTCCGGTCCACGGTCTGCTCCAGGGCTGGGTCCACGTCCCCGAACCCATCGGCGGGCGCGAGGATCAGCTCGCGCTCATCGCCGGCCCGCAGGCCCTCCAGCTCTCGTTCCAGCCCCGGAGGCACCGCGTGTTCTCCCTGCACGAAGACGAGCGGCTCACCCCCCTGGGTGTCCTCGGTGACTCCCCCGTCTTGCAGGGTCAGGCTGTAGTGAATGGCCACGGTGTGGCCTTCCGTGATGGCAAGTGACATGGGTTCGTTGGCGTTAGGGCTTGATGCAGCGGCAGGCTTGAACGGGGACCGGGGTCTTGGCGGCGCGGCAGGAGCCGGCGGGATCGCCCGCCGCCAGCTGGTCGGCGAGGAGGGCGGGCCCCTCGAGCCAGCCCCAGGGGCCAGCCCGTCGTGCGGGCCCGTCGCGCCGGAAGAGCCTGCTAGGAGAATACCCGCTGGAGCCAGGTCATTCCTGGGCGTGCTCGAGCGCCTCACGGACGAGGCTGAACACGTGGTCGTCCAGCAGCCGGAAGTACACGTGGCGACCGGCGCGACGCCGCGCCACGAGACCGGCATTCTCGAGCAGCTTCATCCTGTGGGAGACCGTCGAGAGCGGCTCGTCGAAGGTGGCAGCGATCTCGCTCCCGCAGGCCTCCGCTTCGCTCAGGAACGCGAGGGTCCGCAGGCGACGCTCGTCGGAGAGAGCCTTGAACAACGCCACGGCACCTCCGAACGCATGGTCCGGAATCCTGACAGGATCGCGCTGCGGGTGCGCGTCCGGGGTGCAGGCCGGCTCAAGGGTGGTGTCGGGCTCTTCATGCATCGCGTCGTTAGCATGCCGCCTCGGGCCCCCAATCGTCGCCTCCTTGTCTCCGTATCGAGCCCATTTGATCGGCGCCGCAGGCCATCCCCCTCCATGCGACCTGATGCCGCGGGATTCGGGCACCTCGGCCCCCCCAATCGACGGAGCCTCAATCGACGGGTCCCAACGGACAGGCCCCGATGGACGGGCCCCATGGGGAGGGGGATCCGAGTCACTTCAGGGGCGGCTCACCCCGCGTGATCACATCAAGACTGGACGGCTTGGCGAGCACAGGAGCCCAGCGCCAGGAGATCCAGCAGCCAGACGGCCAGGGACCCCGGGCCCTGGATCCCCGACCCCTGGATACCGGGCTCCTGCATCCCGGGCCCCTGAATCCCGGGCCCCGAAACGTTGGGGGTCCGTAAGACCGGAGGCCCAGCGGCGCGACGTCCGCCCGCCCGCCACCTCCGGGCCAGTCGGAGCCTTGCAATGTTGCACATCCTTCGAATTGACCTCAGGACTAACTTTCCCTGGTCGCCGAGCAGAGTCGAAGCGCAGCGCCAGGCGCCGCGCAGCTCACCCGAGCGCGTCACGGACCATGAAGAAGACAGGCAAGAGCACACTCTCCGGACGCCAGATGGCGTTCGAGGAGACGGTATCGGAGCACCTCTCCGACCTCCATCGAGCAGCCAAGAGGATCCTCTACTCCGATGACCTGGCCTGGGATGCGGTTCAGGAGTCGCTCGTGCGCGCGTGGTCGTATCCCGAACTGCCGGAGGAGCCCCTGCCCCTGCTCCTCTCGATGGTGCGCCGCTCGTGCCTCCACATTCTTCGATGCTCGCGGCGCCGGTCCGACCACGAGTTCGTCGCCGCCGCCGAGCGCACCTCCCGCTGCTGCCCGATGGACCCTGAGGGCGCCGCCGCTGACCCCGCGGCCAGCGCCGCCGAACGGGATGAGGTTCGTCACATGTCCGCCATGGCCTCGCGCCTGACCCGCGAGCATCGCGAGGTGCTCGAGCTCGTAGCCTGGCGAGGCCTCAGCTACGACGAGGCCGCGAGCCGTCTCCGTCTCCCCATCGGCACGGTCCGCTCACGGACCTCCCGGGCCCGCGCGGCCCTGACCCGAATCCTCACCGACGGGGCCTCGGAGGCCGACGCATGCTGAGCCTCCCCTTCACCGCCGCGTTGCTCTTGTTCGCAGCCTCGCCTGTCGCCGGACAGCGGGCTGAAGTCGTCGCTGAAGCTCCCGCCGGGGACTCGGCTGCCGCCGTCCAGAGCGAGACCGCCACGCTCCGCCTCGGGCAGAGCGAGCGGCTCACCTTCGATCGCGACGTGCGTCGGGTCTCGGTCGCGAACGGAGACGTGCTTCGCTCCGAGGTGCTCGACAGCCGCGAGGTCCTGATCACCGGAGCCACCGTCGGGGTCACGTCGCTCACCATCTGGTTCGAGTCCGGCGAACCGCTGGAGCGGCTGGTCGCCGTGGAGCGGGACCTCACCCTCCTGGTCGACCTCCTCCTCGAGATCGACGCGGGCATCGGCGTCGAGTTTGCCGCCGACCGAGACTTCGTGATCCTCCGCGGGGTCGTCCCGACGGCCGATCTTCGTGAAGCTGCCCAGGCCACGGTGGAGGCCTACCTGGGCGCGAGGGTCCCGATCCCGATCCTCAGCGAGGGCGAGGACGGCGAGATCACTGCGATCAGCGAGGAGGCCGCCGGCGGGCGGGCGCCGCGCGGCAACGCGAGCGTGATCAACCTGCTGCGCGTGGCGACCACGGCGCCCACCATGGAGGCACGTATCGCGGACGCTATCGAGCCCCTTGTGGAGGGCGAGGTCACGATCCGCCGGGTGCAGGTCGGCGAGTTCATGGACGATGCCAACGACGTCTTCGTTCTCGACGGCGATGTCCCGGACCAGGTCACCCTGACCCGCATCCTGTTCGTGGCCTCAAGAGCCGTGCAGGGAGCGATGGGCGGCGGCGTTGCGGGCAACGAGGTCCGGGCCCTCGCGGACGAAGCGGGCGCCCTCACCATGGCGCGGAACATCTTCGGCGCAGGCGCCAGCGGCGGCGGTAACCAGCAGCAGGGGCTGAACAGCCTCAGGGGCTCAGCGCTGAGCAGCGGGGGCCAGCAGCAGATCGCGAACCGCATCGGCTCCCAGGTGGGACGCGCGAAGATCGTCGAGGCGGCGGGGGGGCGCATCCTCTCGACCATCCAGGTCACGTACCTGCCGCTCGTGCGGGTCGATGTCCGCCTCTACGAGGTCAACAGCAGCAAGCTCCGGACCTGGCGCAACGACCTCTCCGTGGCCCAGGCGAACTTTGATCAGCCCGGCCTGCCCCCCTCCCCCCAGTCCACGGCGCTGCAGGGCTTCGGGGCCCCCACCGTCAACGACGGCGACATCCAGGGCCTGCTCGGCTTCCTCAACGGCACCTTCTCCGGCCGCGGGCAGGCGGTGTCTGGCGGCTTCGCGGTGGACAGCTTCTTCCAGCTGCTCGTCCAGGAGGAGATCGCCAAGAGCATGTCCAACCCCTCGCTCGCGGTCCTCTCGGGAGAGCTGGCCCAGTTCCAGGTCGGCGGACAGATCCCTGTCCCGAGCGCCGTCACCGTCGGCGGCGGCACAGACCAGGTCCTCAACACTGTCGACTTCAGGGACTTCGGCATCGACCTGACCGTCCGCCCCCTCGTGGAGGAGCGCAGCTCCAGCCGCATCACCCTCGACGTGATCCCACGCATCTCGACTCCCGACCTCGCGCTCACCGAGGCCATCGGTAACGCGACCGGTCAATCGAGCCCTGCCACGGCGTTCGAATCGCGGGCGACCCGGACCTCGGCGCGCGTCTACGACGGCGAGGCGCTGGTCATCGGCGGGCTCTCCCTCGCGCGCGCCCAGTCGGCGCAGTCCCGGACGCCGCTCCTGGGCTCGGTCCCCGTGCTCGGGTGGCTCTTCCGCAACGAGGCGGACGACGACCAGGAGAGCGAGCTCGTCATCGTGGTCACCCCGAGCGTCATCCGCGAGCCGCGCCCCGACGCCGAGCTCTGGGCCTTCCCGAGCACCGAGGAGGTCCTGGAGCGATGCAGGGCCAGCGTCTCACCTCAAGAATCCGATGCGGCCGGGGAACCGGCCGCTGGCGACCGGCATTAGCCACGTTGCGGGGCCCCGGACGGGGCTCTGCAGCACTTCCCACCCTCTTTCTCGACAAGAACCATGTTCAAGAACCTCATCCGTGACGAGAAGGGCGCCGCCCTCCTTGAGTACTCGCTCCTCGCTGCAGGCGTTGCCCTGATCTCCGCCGCCGGCGTCGCCGTGTTCGGCCACAAGACCAACGACCTCATCAGCTCGGTCGCCGCGATCATGCCCGGCGCCCACGCCGACGACAACGGCCCGATCCAGAGCGGCAAGATCATCGAGACCACCGGCGCTGACGCCGGCCCGATCCAGCTCGACGTCGCCACCATCCTGGCGAACTCGGACACCCCCCGCCTCGACACGAACCTCGGCATCACCGGCGGCGTCGGCGGCGTCGGCGGCCTCGTCCTCGAAGTCGGCGAGTGATCCAAAGCGTCCCGCGAAGGGGCACGCCACTCCCCCCCGCTGATCGTGTTCTTCCTCGCTCTGGGCGCCGTGTCATTGGCTTCGGCCTTTGACCTGCGCAGCAGGCGGATTCCGAACGCGATCCCGGGCGGCCTGCTCCTCTGCGTGCTCGCCCTGACGGCCGCTGGCCTCCACCCGCTCGGGTGGGGCCAAGCGGCCTTGGGCATGATGGCGGCGTTGCTCATCACCTTGCCTCTGTTCCGCCTCGGCTGGTTCGGGGGCGGTGACACGAAGCTCGCCATCGCACTGGGTCCGGCGCTGGGGCTCCTCCCCTTCCTCGCCTTCTTCCTCGCCACCACCATCTTCGGCGGGGTCCTGGCCCTCCGGGCCCGCCGGCTGGGCGAGACAGAGGTCGCCTACGCTCCAGCCATGCTCCTCGGGCTCCTCGCCCTCCTCCCACTGAAATGGCTCCAGCCTTGAGAACAACGCGGCCCGCCTCGGGCCCGGTGAAGAACCCGGCGAGCGGCCATCCCGGGCTCGGTGATGCCCGAGCCGGGGGCGTCGCCGTGGAGTTCGCGCTCATCGCGCTCAGCCTGTACCTCGTCCTCGCTGGGATGCTCTCCCTCGGGCGCTGGATGGCCGTCAGCCAGGCCGCGCAGGACGCCGCGCGCTTCGCTGCTCGCGAGTTTGCGCTGTATCCCCTCCCCGCCGACTTCGGCTTCCAGGACGCCCTCGCTGAGCCCGGATTCAGAGGGGCCGTGTACGACGCGGACTACGTGGTCGTCGATCTGGTCGCGACCCCACCCGGCCCCGCCCTGGAGGCCTTCTTCGCCAGCATGCCGGTGGTCAACCAGGCCCTGCGGCCGCTGATGATCACCTCCACCGTCGCGACCCCCGGCGGGACCCGCAGGCTCCTGCACATGCCCGGCGCGCTCATCGACTCCTCCACCAGCCCCACGGGTCTGTCCGTCCTCGTCCCGCGGATCCTCGAACGCGATCCAACCACTGGCCTGGAGACCGGCATCGAGCTGGCCCCCGTCCTGGAGGAGGTCACGGGGAACGGGCAACCCGGCGCGTTCGCCATCTCCCGCGGCGGCATCGCCGCGGTGCGCCTCAACGTCCCCTTCCAGGCCGCCGCGTTGACGGCCTACCTGATCTCTGACGCCGGTGAGAGCCGGGCGATCAAGGCCGACACCTCCCTCGGTGGGCCCAACGTGATCCTCGGCCCTGGACCGGAGGGCGCCGGCCCCTATGCCGGCTCCCTGGGACTGGGAAGCCAGGAAGCGCTCGGAACCCAAGTACGCCCCTTTCGTCGCCTCGTAGCCGCTCAGGCGCTCTTCCGGCGCGAGCTCATCCTCTAGCGCCGTAGCGCTCGCCTCCCCATGGCCATTGCACCCCGTAGATCCCGTCGACGCCCGTACGGGCCCCTCATCGTGCTCACCGTCCTGATCGGTAGCCTGGGCTGGGTCTTGTACCTGCGCGTCAGCGGACAACCGCTCCGCGACCCCTTCGGCCTCTTCTCGCCGACCCCGGAGCCGGTGGCTGCCGCCGGCCCGATCGTGGGCCCGACCATCCAACCACCCGCCGAGGGGAAGGTCCGCGTCCTCATCTCCGCCCGAGCCATCGAGCCCTACGCCCGGGTGACTCGAGACGACCTCTTCGACACCAGGCGCGGGGCCTTCAGCTTCATCGATCTGGACGAGGCGTTCGTCGATGACAACGAGGTCTTTGTCGGGACGAGCGGGATTGTCGGGCGAGTCATGGCGAGGGCCAAGCGACCCGGCTTCGCCTTCACCGAAGCAGACTTCCTGCCCAAGGGTACGCGGCCCGGCCTCGCAGGCGGCATCCCCCCCGGGAAGCGGGCCCTGCGCATCGACGTCGAGCTCGTCCGGGGGATCATCGGCCTCAACCCCGGGGACCGCTTTGACCTCATCGCCGCCCGCGACATCGAGGGCCCGCGCCCGTCGGCCGCTGTGTCGAGGGCGGGCGACGGCCCCGCCTTCAGCGGAGTCTATTCCGACCTGCTGCCGAAGTCGGGGGGCGCGTCGCGCTCCAAGGAGCCCAAGCGCGCGCGGGTCGACGTGATCGTCCAGAACGGGGTGGTGGTCTCACCGATCGAGACCCGCTTTATCCCGACCTCCAGCTCGAGCCTCACGGCCGGACAGGTGAACGGCACCCGGCCCGTGCAGGAGATGATCATCGCCCTCGCCCCCCCGGAGGTCGCGCCGCTCATGGCCGCCATCCGACTCGAGGCCGACCTCACCTGTGTCGCTCGCTCGGGGCACCCCGACGACCCGGCCGAGAGCCTCACGCCCGGCCTCCTGGACGACGATGAGGACATGGACTCACGGTCGGATCTCGAGGACGCCTCCGTCCTGCCTGCCGGCTACGAGGACCTCGGGATGACCGTCATCGAGACCATCGTGGGCGGAGAACGGGTCCTGACGCCGGTCCCGAGGGCTCGCAACGACGAGACCAGCGAGCGCTGAGCCGATGACCGCGTCCAGCTTGACCTCGAAACCTCGCGGGCTGACCCGCGAGCGCTTCCGCGCGGCCCCTCCGGGTCGGCGCGGCGTCGTCGTGCTGTTCTTCGCGTTCTTCTTCGTCGCGTTCCTCGGACTCTGCGCCGTGGTCGTGGACCTCGGCATCGCCCGCACCACCCAGCTCCAGATGCAGACCAGCGCGGACGTCGCGGCGCTCGAGGGGCTGTCCGGTCGCGACGCTGCGGTCCCCGACTCGGACCAGCAGCGGCGGCAGTCCGCCTCACTCCTCGCGCAACTCGTCTTCGACGAGGACCTCGACCTCTCCACCGGCCCCGACCAGTACTTGCTGGGCGCCGGACTCGTCCTCGGGACCGGGGTCGGTGGCGTCAACGACCCGATCGGCGGCGTCCTTGAGCCCGGCGCGCCCTGGGTCCCAACCCTCCAGCTCAACGTGGGGTCCAACGCACGCAGCGGGGACCTCGTGGCCGGGACGTTCACTGCCCTGGATCCGGCGAACCCCTCCAGCGTGGATTGGCACGACGAGTCCAGCGACTACTCGCGGCTCGACTTCACCCCGGAGGACCGCGGCCCGTCGTTCCTCGCGCGCCTGCGGCGGACGCGGCCCGACCAACCGCTCGACCGGGTCGCCGGGGTCAGCTCCGCCGGTCCGACGCTGCCTTATCTGTTTGGCCTCGGGTCGGGCGCGCTCAGCACCCCCGATCCAGGCGTCTACGATCCGCGCCGCGATGGCATCACCGTCCGGGCTGCGGCGATCGCCGACGCCAGACCGGTGACGGCGGCGGGGCTCGCGCGGCTGGATCTTCCTGGCCTCGCCCCGCTGGCCACCGGCGCGACGCCGGACGCCGTGCACTGGCTCTCGTTCGATGCCCTGGAGTGGGCGGCAGTCCCCGTCCGCGGCCAGTTCACGGCGATCCTCGCCGCCAGCGGGGAGATCAGCGGGACCTCCGCCGGTGCGGCGATCACCGGCATCCCACGCCTTGGGGCGCTGGGCACCGAAGGCCCCGTACAGATTCCTCCCACGCCATCACCTGAGCTCGCGGGTCTCGCCTACGCCACCATCCACACCCGGACCCCTGGAACCGGGGCCCTGCAGATTCGGGGCTTCGTCGCCGTCCAGCTCGAGGTCTCGGCCGTCGAGGCGGGCCCGACCCTTCGGCTCGTGGGGATCAAGCTCGATGACACCGTCGCGCCAGCCAACGCCACGGCCCAGCCGACCGCGGCCCTCGACCTCTCGCTCCCGCCGGTGGCCCCCGGCGACGCCCGCCTGCTCGCGCCGGTCCTGGCGCGCTGATCGCGCCGCCTCGACCCAACCGACACCTGCCCCTCCTCGGCCCCTGAACCTCCCTGGCCTCTGAATCTTTCCGGCCTCTGAACCTCTCCGGCCCCTGGCCCTCACGGGCTCTTCGACCTCACGGGCCCCGGGACCTCACTGGCTCCCATCCCCCGACCTCACCGGCTCCTCCCCGACCTCACCGGCTCCTCCCCGCCCTCACTGGAATCCACGCCGTGCAGCGCACCATTCAAACGCTCATCCTCACCCATGACCCCGGCCTCGTGTCCGAGTTCACGGCTTCCACCGAAGATCTCGGTGAGGACGTCCGCTTTGTCCTCCACGTGGAGGAGGATGAGCGCCGCGCGATCCGTCACGCCACGGAGCGCCCCGTCGACCTCCTCCTCGTGGAGCTGGGGCAGGACATCACCCAGGCCAAGCGGCTCGCCGAGGAGCTGCGCGGGGTGGACCACCCCCCCGTCGTGGTGGCGACCTACCGTCGGCAGGAGTTCGACGGCGACGGCGCCCTCAGCGCCGGCCTCGTGGAGCTCCTGCGCTCGGGCCTCCGGGACTTCCTGAGCCGCCCGCTCTCCAGGCCCGAGGTTCGCGAACTGGTCGACCGAGAGATCCTCGCGCGCGAGGAGCAGAGCCCCCGCAGCGTCGGCAAGGTGCTGTCGTTTGTCGGCAGCAAGGGGGGGGTCGGCAAGTCCACCGTGGGGATCAACACCGCCGTGGGTCTCAGCCGCTCGGGATCCGTCCTCCTCGTGGACGCGTCGATCCAACACGGGGTCGCCGCGGACCTGCTCGGGCTCAGCCCCGAGGCCACGCTCGCGGACGCCGCCAGGGAGGTGGACCGCCTCGACGCCCCGCTCCTCGCCGGCCTGGTGACCGAACACTCCTCGGGGCTGCACCTCCTCCCGGCCCCCTCCAATGCCATCGACGCCGCCGCGGTGGACGAGGCCGTGATCTCCAGGGTCATCTCCGTGGCGCGGCGGGCCTACGACTACGTCGTCGTGGACACGTTCCCGCTGCTCGACAGCGTCACCCTGGCGATCCTCGACCTGTCGCACCTGACCTTCACCGTCCTCAACGATTCCGGGCCGACGATCAATGGCTCGGCCGAACTGCTCCGAGTCCTCGAGCGCGTGGGAGTCGAGCGCTCCAGGTCGCGCGTGGTCCTCAACCGAACCCACCCTGGCCGCGGCCTCGGCATCACGCCGACCGATGTGGCCACGCGACTCAATCGGCCGGTGGACCACGTGGTGCCCTACTCCCGGTCCGTCCTCTCGGCCGCCAACTCCGGTAAGCCGCGCTTCATCTCCATCAACCGGATGGGCGGGTGGCAGCGGGCCATCAATCGGGTGGTGAAGGACGCCATGTCCGCAAACATCTCGCCGGACAGCGAGGCGGCCTCGCCCCAGGTTCAACCCGACCTCGCGCAGATTCACGCGACCGGCGAAGGAGGTGCTCACGATGGAACGCGATGAGATCCTCGACACACGTTCGCTCTTCCGGCGCCCGCGCCCGAAGGACAACGCGGTGACCCAGCGAACCACGGGACCTAACCGAGAGGGCTCGACCGCTGAGGTTGCCCCGCGTCAGGACGACTACACCGCCCTCAAGGCGGACCTGCACGCGCGGATGATCGCGGAGCTGCAGGAGGAAGGGCTGCTCGGGCTCGGTCCTGACGACCTCGAGTCCGCCGTCAACGATTGGGTGGAGGAGCTGCTCAGCACCGAGTCCCTCCCCCTCAACCAGACGGAGCAACAGCAGCTCGCCAGAGAGCTCAGCGAGGAGGCCACGGGCCTCGGCCCCCTGAGCCCGCTGCTCCTCGACCCCGCCATCACCGACATCCTCGTCAACCGCTATGACCAGGTCTTCGTCGAGCGCTTCGGGCGGCTGCAGCAGGTCAACGTTCGCTTCGCGAGCAACGACCACCTGCTGCGGATGATCGAGCGCCTCGCGGTGGCGGCCGGGAGGCGGATCGATCAATCCTCTCCCATGGTGGACCTGCGGCTGGCCGACGGGAGCCGGATGAACGCCACCATCCCGCCCGTGAGCATCGACGGGCCGACGCTCTCCATTCGCCGCTTCGGTCGAAACCGGCTCCGCTCCGTGGACGTCCTGAAGCTGCGGATGCTCAACGAGGCCATGTGGACCCTGCTCTCCACGGCGGTACGTACGCGCCAGAACGTGCTCCTGTCCGGCGGTACCGGCGCGGGGAAGTCGACGCTCCTTGGGATCCTCGCCGAGGCGATTCCCGAGGACGAGCGGGTCGTCACCATCGAGGACACCGCCGAGCTGACCCTGGACCAGCAGCACGTGGTCCGCCTCGAGACGCGTCCGCCGAACGCCGAGGGGAGCGGCACGCTGACCGCCCGCGACCTGCTCATCAACTGCCTCCGCATGCGTCCCTCCCGCATCATCCTCGGCGAGGTGCGCTCGGGGGAGGCGCTGGACATGCTGCAGGCCATGAACACCGGCCACGAAGGCGGGCTGTGCACGGTCCACGCGAACTCCACGCGCGACGCCCTCGCGCGGCTGGAGACCATGGTGCTCATGGCGGGCGCCGACCTGCCCTCGAGAGCCATCAGGGAGCAGATCACCTCCGCGCTCGACCTCGTCGTTCACGTGCGGCGCTTCGAGGACGGCGTGCGCCGCATCGCGTCGATCTCCGAGATCACGGGGATGGAGTCGGGGACGCCCCTGCTCCAGGACCTGTTCATCTATCGAACCCACGGCTCGCAGGACGGCCGCCTGATCGGCCACTTCGAGGCCACGGGGATCGTGCCGCGCTTCGTCCATGCCCTGCGAGCCGCGGGCGAGGACATCCCCTTGGAGATCTTCGCCGAGCCGACCCGGGAGGCACGCGAGAGCCTCTAGGCACGCGAAGGCGCCATGCTGGACCTCCTCCTGACCGTCACCCTCGCCGTCCTGGTCGGGGCGCTGATCTACTTCATCCGTGGAGGGAGCGGCATGAGGGGTGAGGGCGGACGCCCCTCCCAGGGCCGTGAGCGAGCCCGGAGCCGCGCCCTCATCAGCCTGGCCGCCGCCCCTGCCGCGACCATCGCCTGCCTCGCGGGCGGCATGCCCTCCATCATCGCCGGGGCCGTGGGCGCCTTCGTCGGCGTCGGCTGCCACGTGGCCCTGAAGACCCACGCCTCCCGCCGGGACATCGCCCTCGAGCTGGACCTGGCCTCGGCCCTGGACCTCGTGGTGGCCTCCCTCCGCGCGGGTGCGGCCCTGGTGGACAGCCTCAACACCGCCGCGAAGGAGTCCCGCGGGCGCACGGCGGGGATCCTCGAGGAGATCTGCGACCGCATCCGGATCGGCGACGCTCCCTCGACGGTGCTCTTCGACGTCGTCGATCGGTACCCCCAGGAGGGAGTGCGGCTCTTCGCCTTCACCCTGGCGTCGCACTTCAACAGCGGCGGCAGCGTGGCCCAGTCCCTGAGCGAGGTGGCCCGCACGATCCGCGACCGGGTCGACGTCATCCGGCGCTCTGGCTCCCAGGCCGTGGAGACCCAGGCCTCCGTGGCAGGCATCCTCGCGATCACCTACGGCCTCGCCTTCCTCATGTGGAAGCAGTACCCCGACCGCGTGGAGGGCTTCCTCTCCAACGACCTGGGCCTCTCCGCGGTCGGCATCTCCGTCTTCCTCCAGGCCATCGGTGTGGCCTGGATCTCGCGCACCGTCCAGGTCGAGGTCTGACCGTGCTGCACCTCTCCAGGCTGGCCCTGCCCCTCGGGCTCACGGCCCCGCTGCCGTGGCTCCTCGCGATGGGCGTCGGTGGCTTCGTGCTGCTGGGCCTCTACTTCCGGCACGCACGGCGCCGTCGCCACGTGGCCTCGGTGCTCTTCAGGGAGGGCTCCTCCGGGGCCACGATCGCGCCCCCCAGCGCGGCCAGCGCCCCGCAGCCGGGGCCCGGCATGACGGCTGGTGCGGGGTGGCTCCGGCGCTGGCTCATCAGCGCCGGCATGACGGACGCCGGGGCCCCCGCGCGCTTCGTGATCTGGATGATCGGCGCCGTGCTGTCGTCCGCGTTCCTGGCGCTGATGGTCGACGCCTCTGGCTTCACCGACGCTGCCGTCGGCTGGCTCGAGGGCGTCCCTGGCGGGTTTGCCACGATCTTCGTCCCGGTCATGCGGGCAGCCACCTGGCTGATCGCCCTCCTGGTCGTGATGCTCCCCGTGGTGTGGGTTCGGCAGCAGCGACAGCGTCGCGTGGAGGAGGTCGAGCGGGACATGCCGACGGTCTTGAGCCTCCTGGCCAGCCTCGTCGAGTCCGGCATGGGCTTCGACGCCGCGGTGCAGCGGGTCGAGCAGGCCCTCGGACAGGATCGAGTGCTCGCCGTGGAGTTCGGCCGGATGCGCTCGGCCACCATGGCTGGCGTCCCCCGGGCCACCGCCATCCGCACCGTGGCCCAGGAGCTCGATGTCCCCTCCCTGCTCGCCTTCAGCTCGGCCCTCATCCACGCGGAGAGCCAGGGAGCGAGCCTCGGGGAGACCCTGCGCCGCCAGGCGACGGACCTCTGGGGCCGCCGCCGCGAGGAGGCCATCCAGCGGGCCCAGGTCCTCCCGACCAAGCTCGCCTTCCCCCTCGTCATCTGCTTTCTCCCCGGCGTCTTCGTCTGGACCTTTGGTCCCGCCGTCGCCGAGTTCGTTCGCCTCGCTGGCTCTGCCCTGACGGGGCAGCCTTGATCCGGTCCGTACCTATGCCTCGATCGACCCCCTCCCTCCCGGCCCTCCTCGTCGGCCTGGCCCTCAGCGCCCAGCTCACCGGGTGCCTGACGCCGCCCCTCGCGGAGCGTCCGTCGGCGGACGAGAAGCTCGGGCAACTGCTCGAGGCCCCGGACGCTCCCGCGCCGGAGCTCGCACGGGGGCTGCGCTCCCTGAGCCTCCAGCACCCCCAGCACGTCCCGACCCTGATCGCCGACGCGGCCCTGTCCATCGAAACGGGACGCGCCGACCGGGCCGTATCGCTGCTCGACCTGGCCCTCAAGGCAGAGCCGGACAACGTCGACGCCGTCCAACTCTCGGTCCAGGTGGCCGCCCGCAGCGGTGACCTCGCCGGGGCCCACAGGAGGGTCGAGAACGCCCTGAGGACCCGACCGGATTCACCGGGCCTCCACGAGGCCCACGCGGCGCTCCTCTTCGTGGAGCGGCGCTACGTCGAGGCCGTCGAGGCGCTGGACAGGGCGGACGCCCTCGCTGGCGGGACCTCATGGCGGAGCCACTATCACCGCGGCCTGATTGCTGAAGATCTTGGGGAACTCGAAATCGCCGAGCGGCATTACGAGACGTGTAACGACCTCGAGCCGACCTTCGAGCCTGCAGCCCGCCGGCTTCGCTGGATCCGCGCTCAAGCCGCCATCGAGGAAGGATGAGGGGCACCACGCCCCCCTGACTGCCCCCATGCACCTGACCCCCCACATCACGGACCGCCTCGGCGTGGTCGCCGCAGGAACCTGCGCCGTGCACTGCATGGCGGCTCCGGTCATCCTCGCGTTCGCCCCGCTCATCGGCGGCGTCTGGACCTCCCCAGCCACCCACTGGGCGTTCGCTGCGGTCTCGCTCCCCGCGGCCATCTCGCTCCTGCGGCGCAACATGCGGCGCCTGTCGCCGCAGGTCCGCCGGGTCCTCACCGTCCTTGCGTCCGTGGGCTCCCTGCTGATCCTGATGGGCCTGGCGGTCCCCGGATCCGCGTGGGCGCAGACCGTCGGCATGAACCTGCCCTGTCCCAGCTGGCTCGCGGTGCAGGAATCCTCGGGCTGCGTGGACGAGTGCTGCGCCTCGGTGCGCGAGTCGAACCTCTTCGTCCCCCTCGCCAGCCTGCTCACCATGGGCGGGGGCATGCTGCTGGTCACGGCCCACGTGACCGCGCTGCGCGGCACCCCCTGCTGCGACGATGACTGACGGCCGCGACCAAGACTGATCCATGTCCGCCCCTGGGGTGCATGGGTGCTCGGAGAAGGGGCGCTCATCTGCTGCACTCCGGGTGGCGGACTTTTTTTTGGCGACGGTTCTCCTCCGCTCTCCTTCGCGCCGGTCGACTTCAGCGACGGTGAAGCGATCCGCTGGGCCGCGCACGACCCGGCTAGTCGGTCACCGGCTAATCGGTCACCGGCGAGCGGCCCGAGGCCCCTCCTTGGGGTCGATCGAGCGTTCCCGCCAGATCGACACCCAGCCGCTCCTCGCCCAGGTGGTCATCATCATCCCCGGCGAGTAGCCGCACCAACTGACGCCAGGAAACCAGCGAGTGGCCACGCTCGCGGAGTCGGTCGAAGGCGGGGCTATCTGGCCATCGCCAGTACGCCCCGGAGTCGGGATCCTGTGCCGCTGGCCGCAAGGATCCCGACTCGAGGCCGGCGAACACCCGGGGCATCAATCGCCCCGCTGCCCGGCAAGTGAGGTAGTAGTTCCGCTGCACGCTGATCCCCTCCGGCACCGGGTAGCTCGTCTGCGCCAGGACGCCGCCACGATCCACCGACTCGTCCTCGATGAAGTGGACCGTCGCCCCGGCGCGCTCGCTCCCCTCGCTCAGCTCCCAGAAGTAGGGCTGGATTCCACGAAACTCCGGGATCAGCCCGGGGTGGATGTTCACGACGCCGAGCCGGGGGAGGTCGATCAGCTCCTGGCGCACGATCTGGTGAAAGAGCGTCACCACGACGTCAGGCTCCTGCTCGCGGATGAACGCGAGGGTCTCCCTGGACATGATGTCCTCGGTTCGATGGAACGGAAGGCGATGGCGGCGCGCGATCGTCCGCAGGCGCCTGAACACGGGCCCCCTCCCCATCAGCTTGGGGAGCGCCGTGATCGCGAGGATGCCGAGGCCCTCCAGGACCTTGCCCGCGAGGAAGCGCTGCGAGAGCTTCGGCACGATCCGGTGGACTGTCTCGGAGCGGCTCTTCCCCCGCAGGACCAGCGGCACCTTGCAGATGGCGATGTGATCCCCAGGCCGGGAGCGGCGGTGGGACTCCACGATGTGGTTGTGGAGGCTGTACTCGGCGAGGACGTACACGACGCGCATGGGCCGAATATTGGCATGGGCGTTTCGCCCGGGCAATGAGCCCGGAGCCTCAGGGCTCCGCGACCGGCGCCCATGGACCCCGCCCGCGCCCCGGCGTGGCTCCAGTCTCGACTTGGCCCCAGGCCCGCCATCGCCTCAGCTCTGGCAGGGCCCCTGTCTTGGCTGGACCCCTGTCTTGGCTGGGCCCCTGTCTTGGCTGGACCCCTGTCCAGGCAGGGCCTCAGCTCTGCTCTGGCCCCAGTCCTGCCACGGCCAGTTTGTCGCATCCCGCGCCCCCCTGGCGCCTCCGTGGCCCCGTGGAAGGACCCAGGCGCCCCTCGCCCGCAATCTGTCCTATGAAGGAGCAGGCCGGCCCGCCGGGCCTCCGATAAGGCACTCACTGGCCCGACCTCCTCTCGTATCGTCCGCCGCGATGATTCTCCGCACCAACCCGACGGTTCCCTCGCCGGCCTCCGCGCCGGTCCCTGCGCTGTCCGTCGCCCTGACCCTCGCGCTCTCTCTCGCCTCAGCCCCTGGCTGCGGTGGCGGGGAAGAGCCCGCCTCACCCGATCATCCGGGCGGAGGGGCGCCAGCCGCCTCAGCCAGCGCCTCCGTGGAGCTCCCGGACCGCATCGCCCGCCCCGACCGCCCGATCACCAGCGTCGAGGCCGTCGAGGATGAGACCGAGGCCCTGGCAGACAGCCTGATCGAGTTCGCCGAGGTCCTGCGCAGGCGCCAGTTCGACCGGGCCGGGGAGTGGTTCTCACCGGACCTCGTCGCCCACGCCCTGGTCGGACACGCCGAGGCCAACCGGACGAGCCTCCCCCTCGACGTGGAGCGCATCAAATACGACCCGGCCGCCTCCGCTGGCGTCGACCGCGACGGCTTCACCGCCTCCCTCCGCTCCCTGCTCGGCGAGTGGCGCAGCGTCGACTCGGTCCTCTGGAAGGTGAAGGGCGCGAGCTTCCAGCGCGGCCGCTCCCGCTGGGGCCGCCTCGACCTCAAGATCCACATCACCGGGGTCGACGCCACGGGCGGCGTGGTGTCCGTCCACGGGCGCGGCGACGCCCGCGCCACGCGGACCCGCGGGAGGTTCCTCCTGGACCAGTTCATCCTCAACAAGTGGGAGGTGGAGCGCCGCTCGGCGCCGCTCTTCACGGAGGTCGCCGCGTCCACCGGGCTCGCCCACACCTGGGCCCGCTTCGGCACGGACGCGAACAACAGCTTCCACTGGAACGGCGCCGCTGCAGGCGACGTGGACGGCGACGGCGACTGGGACCTGTTCGTCCCCAGCGACGACCAGAACTTCCTCTACATCGCCCAGCCTGACGGGACCTGGTCGGACGAGGCCGACGAGCGCGGCGTGGGGAGCCCCGACCGCGGCACCGGCGCGGTCTTCTTCGACTGCGACAACGACGGGGACCAGGACCTGATGGTGGGGCACACCGGCTGGCCCCTGGCGGGCGGAAAGATGGGCGGCGAGCGCTGCAGGATCTTCCTCAACGACGGAGGCGGCCAGTTCGCCGACGCGCCCGGCGGTCCCGGTCTCCAGGAGCCCTTCGTGGCCTACACCCTCACCGTCCTCGACTTCGACGGAGACGGGTGGCTCGACGTCCACATCTGCGGCTACGGGCGCGTGGACGTGGAGCACAACAACTCCTGGACCGAGGCCACCAACGGCTCGCCGAACGGGCTCCTGCGAAACCTGGGCATGGGCGAGGACGGCGCCTTCCTGGGCTTCGAGAACGTGGCCGAGGCCGCGGGGATCGAGGACGTGCGGTGGAGCTACGCCGCGGCGTCCGCCGACGTGGACCTCGACGGAGACGCCGACCTCTACGTGGCGAACGACTACGGCTCGAACAGGCTCTGGATCAACCAGGGGGACGGCACCTTCGTGGACGGCTCCGACGCCCAGGGCGTCGTGGACAAGGGCAGCGGCATGGGCGCCTCCTTCGGGGACCTGACGGGCGACGGGTCGCTCGACCTCTACGTGTCCAACATGTCCTCGACGGCGGGCAGCCGGATCCTCGGCCGCCTCGAGGAGGACATCGACAGCGAGACCCACGCGCTGCTGAGGAAGCTGGCCGCGGGCAACTCCATCTTCACCCGGACCGGGGACAGCTTCGCCCGGGTACCCGGCGAACAGGGGGGGATCGGCGCCAGCTGGGCCTGGTCGCCGGCGCTCTTCGACGTGGACCTCGACGGCGATCTCGACGTCTTCTGCACGAACGGGTTCGTCACGGGGGAGGTCGCCTTCGACACATGAAGCACCTACTGGCGCCACGTGGTGGCGTCGAGTTGCTCTTCCACCCCCGAGTCCGGCAAGTTCTCCCGCGAGGCGGTCGGTAACGACGGCTTCCTGGCCCGACACAACGGCCAGATCTTCGCCGAGGGCCGCTCCTTCAGCGGCAACGAGCGGGACAAGCTGTTCATCAACGACGGCGCGGGGTCCTTCCTCGACCTCTCGGACCTCTCCGGCGCGGACTCCTCCAATGACGGCCGCGCCGTGATCGCCTTCGACGCGGACGACGACGGCGACGTGGACCTCTTTGTCCACGAGACCCAGCGCGAGCGCCATGCCCTGTACCGCAACGACCTCGGCACCGCGCCGGGCTTCGTGAAGATCAAGCTGCGCGCCACCACCGGCAACGCCGAGGCCATCGGCGCCCAGGTCGAGGTCGTGGCCGGTGAGCGCACGGTGAGCCAGGTGCTCTCTCGCGGCGCCGGCTTCGTCTCGTGCCAGGCGCCCGAGCTCATCTTCGGCCTCGGGGGCGCGCCGGTCGCCGCCGTGACCGTCCGCTGGCCCGGCGGCGCCGTGGAGTCGTTCGGAGAGCTCGGGGCTGGCTCCCGCGTCCTGCTGGTGGAGGGCACCGGGGCGGCCGCACCCTTCGCCGCCGTCCCAAGGCCGCTGGCAGACCCCAAGCCCCGGGGGCTGCTGGTGACCCTTGGCGACGTCGTGGCGCCCTTCGAGGTGCTCGACGCCAGCGGAGCCCCGTTGCTCATCGACCCCACCGCCACCGGCGAGCGCGTCGCGCTGAATCTGTGGGCCAGCTACTGCGCCCCATGCGTCGCCGAGCTCCCGCTCCTCGAGGAGTGGGACGCCGCAGAGGACCTGCGGGTCATCGCGGTCTCCGTGGACGCCCCCTCGGACCGGGCCCGGGCCCTCGAGCTGCTGGGCGAACGGGCCCCGGCCCTGGGCGTGCACCTCGCCGGCGACCCAAGGCCCGGAACCCGCACGATCCAGGACGTGGTCGACCTGGCGCGACTGCCCCTCCCCACCACCCTCTTGCTGGCCCCCGACGGGACCGTCGAGGAGATCATCCGCGGACCCGTCGAGCCGCGCTGAGCCTCACCCTTCGCGAGCCAGTCCCCGACGGGCGGACCCCACGGCGTCCCCCAGCGGGCCGGTCCCTCAGGTGGTCCCC
>CBFHHK010000049.1:0-22411 GCA_965655435.1 Planctomycetota bacterium
GCACTCCACGAGCCGGCGCGCGTTGGTGAGCACGGGATCGCGAGCCTCGGCCTCCTCGATCTCCGCCTGTGACATGTACGCCGACTGCACGTCGCTCCCGGCGTGGCCCCAAAGGCGGTGGCACCGCAGCCGCAGGAAGGTCGGCTGCCGCGTAGTCCGGCAGGTCTGGATCGCGAGGGAGACCGTGTCCCACATCTCCTCGAGCTCGCCCGACGCCTCGAAGTAGCGCAGGTGCTCGAGCCTGGAGAAGAAGTCACGGATCCACCGCCGGGGCGTCTCGACGCTGATCCCGCGCTGGTTGTCCTCGCAGACGAAGAGGACCGGGGTCGGGTTCATCCGGCGCCACGCGTAGCGCGCCGAGTTGATACCCGAGAGCGCGGTGGCGTGGTTCACGCTCGCGTCGCCAAAGGTGCAGCAGGTGATCGCGTCCTCGGGGAGCCCCGTCTCGATGCCGAGCTTGGCCGCACGCCGGAGCGAGTAGGCGGCCCCGACCGCCTTGGGGACGTGACTCGCGATCGTGCTCGTCTGCGGCGGAACCCAGGTCTCCTTCGAGCCCCAGACCTTGTGGCGCCCCGAGGACACGGGGTCGTCCTTGGCCGCACAGAAGCTCAAGAGCGTGTCGAAGAGCGGCGTGCCGTCATCCACCTGTCGCTGGCGCGAGGCCATGAAGGCCCCGGAGCGGTAGTGCAGGAAGGTGGGGTCGCTGGTCCGCAGCTGCGCGCCGACGATGGCGTTCTGCTCGTGTCCAGCGCTGCTGATCGTGTAGAAGCCCTCGCCGTCCCGCTTGAGCTCGCGGGCAGCGACGTCCAGGCAGCGTGAGAGGACCTGATCCTCCCAGAGCTGGACCGCCACACGCGCGGTGAGCGTCGTCCCTACGCGGAGGGGGTCGCCCGGCTCCAGCAGCTTCGGGGCCGTCTCGGCCGACTCGAGGTAGGCGTCGAGGTTTGCCTCCACCACGGCGACGCGGTTGGTGCTCATCGGATCTTCTCCTGCAGCCGGGTTCGAACCATGGGGACGGAGGGTAGCGACCGCGCGCCCATACCGGGGCGCTCAGACGCGGGAGCATCCGACCGTCGCGCTTGGAAGCATCCCTGCGCCGTCAGCCCAGCGAACAGGTGGCGCGCCGCGGGCACCGCTTGCACATCTTGCGCAGGGGCTTGTCGCAGCACTTCTTCTTCAGGGCCCCCTTGGGGCTGCTCTTCTTCTTCTTTCCCAGCGGATCGTGCCGCCCCAGGGGTCGCCGCCCGCGTGAAATCACGCCGGGCCGCGCCGGTCGGGCGCCTCTGCCGGAACGATACGCGATTGAGACTCGTTCTCAGGCTATCGGGCGAGATTTCTTCCCCGACAGCCCCAGAACAGCCCCTACCACTCGCCGGCGTAGGTGGCGACGAAGCCCGGCGCGTCCCGCTGGGAGAGGTCGAAGCTCCGTCGGGCGATCATCTTGGTCATGATCGCGTCGTAGCTGGCCCAGGAGACCAGGAGGTCGCCAGCCCGGACCGGTCCGAGCTTCGGCTCCTCGTGGGTGGCCGTCCAATTGGCCGCGCCGAGGCTCTTGAGCCACTGGACGCTCTTCAGGCGCTCGCGCTGGAACTTCTCCGCCTCCCGGTCGAGCTTGCGCTCGTTGTAGTTCAGCTCATCGAGGCCATCGTCGGCCTCGACTCTCGGCCAAGGCTTCTCCGGGTCTCGGAGGGTCAACTCCAGCCGCGGGCGGAAGTCGAGGATCTCGCGATCGCAGAGGTTGCCGACGATTTCCAGCACCGACATGCCGCCCTCAGCGGGGCGCCAGCGCGCTTGATCGGAGGGAAGGCCCTGAACGAGCTGACGTAGCTGGTAGGCAAATGCCTCCAGACGGCCGATGAGAAGATCGGGATTCATTGGTTTGAGTAGACGACGCAGGGGTTGGACAGGAGTTCGCCACAGGTCATTCGTGCCTGAGTCCCCCATGGAGCCTGCTGGTCCATGGAGCCGCCAATGCGCCCTGCTAGGCCGCTACAATCCCCTTCGGTCAGATCCCGCCCACACCGCACCTCAAAATGGTCCGCAACCTCGTCCTCGGCCTCTTCGCCCTCATCGCCGCCTTCTGGAGCTTCATCTTCTATGACCGTTCCACAGAGGCCACCCGGGCGCTGAGGGTCCGGGACGACCGCATTGCCCGCCTGGAGATGGACAACGGGCAGAAGTCCGTGCGGATCGAGGCCCTCGACGAGGCCGTCGAGTCCCTGGAGGCCGAGGTCTCCCGACTCGAGCTGGCCCGCCAGCTGCTGCAGCTTGACCACCGGATCGCCCAGATCGAGGTCATCCGCCAGGGTCCGGCGACGGACGGCTCGGGAGAGGTGCAGACGGAGATCCAGTTCACCGAGCTGGACCCCGATGGAAATCCCATTGGCCCAGGCAAGGAGTTCACCCTGCCGGGCACGCGGCTCTACGTGGAGGGCATCGTCGTGAAGTTCAGTGACTCCTACGTGGAGGAAGGGGATCCGCTGCGCGGCACCTCGATCTGCCTCTTGCAGCGGATGTTCTCCGAGGAGTTAGCTCCTGACGAGGGCGTCGCGCTGGACTCCATCAACCAGCACCCCCTGCCCTTCACGGGCGACGACCTGCCGGACCCTCTCTATCAGGACCTCTTCGAGCGGGTCTGGGACTACGCCAACGACCCCGAGGCGGCCGAGCGCCTCGGGGTGCGCGCCATCCAGGCCGAGGCGCCCTCCGTCGAGGCCCGGGCCGGCCAGACGTATCGCCTGGAGCTGCGTCAGTCCGGCGGCATGACCCTCCGCGCCGAACGGTAGGCGCAAGAAGGCGGCGCTCCGCAGGACGGGGGGCGCTGCGACGGAGCTCGCTGGGAGCTAGCGAGTCCCAGAGCGCAGGACCCGTGACCCGATGACCTCGGGCCCGACGACTCCCATCGCCAGCTCCAGGTCCGTGAGAGCGGCCCCTTGGAAGTCGCCCGGTGGACGCCGCTCCCTGGAAGAGGTCTCGCGGGCAAGAGCCTCCGGGACACGAGGGCCGACGGGGAACGGGGGCCGCTGGCTGAGGAGCGGCACCTGCGACTGAGCGGCGCGAGCGCGCCAGAGGCTCCCGCACATCAGAAGCGCCAGCACATCAGAGGCTCCAGCACGCCAGAGGCCCCAGCAGAGCGGGCACTCCCCCATTCCGGCTCCGCGCGCCGGCCTCCGGCGTGCGACCACCTGCAGCCGAGGGCTGGGCCCACCTGCAACTCTGGGCCATCCGGCTCCGGCAAGAAAAAGAGGCGCCGCTCCTCTACTGAGGGGCGGCGCCTGGGTCCCTTCCCGGGGACATGCCTGGTGCTCGCGTTCGCCGCACCGAGGTGCGGCAGTCGCTGGCCCCAGCCAGTTCTGTTTCCTTCCACACTCATTTCGGTCCTCGGGCGAAGACGGATGCGGAGTCGGCGAAGTAGGTCAAAAAAAATGGCCGGCGATCCGAAGATCGCCGGCCATGGGGCGGAGCGTCCTGGGCTCAGGGGAGCAGGACGGTGTCGATCACGTGGATGACGCCGTTCGAGGCCTCGATGTCGGTGGCGACGATGTTCGCGTTGCCGATCTTCGCGCCGTCCTTGTTGATCGCGACGGCGAGCTCGGTGCCGCCGATCGTGGGCGCCTTGTCAAGCTTGGCGGCCTGGTCGGCGTAGACGCGTCCGGAGACGATGTGGTGCTTGAGGATGGCGGCGAGGCCAGCCTTGTTCTCGGGCTTCAGGAGCGTCGCCACGGTGCCCTCGGGCAGCTTGGCGAAGGCCTCGTCCGTGGGCGCGAAGACCGTGAAGGGCCCGCCCTTGGTGAGCGCGTCCACGAGGCCGGCGGCCTTGGCCGCGGCGAGGAGCGTCCCGAAGGACCCCGCGCCCGTGGCGACCTCGGCGAGGTTCTTGGACTGCGGGAGCATCACCGTGTCGATGACGTGGATGACGCCGTTCGAGCAGACGATGTCGGCGGTCACGACGGTGGCACCGTCGATCGTCACGGCGCCCTCGTCGATGGCAATGTCAAGGCGCTGACCGTTGAGGGTCGTGGCCGTGGTCAGCTTGTCCTTGACGATCTGCTTCGAGCGAACGTCCCCGGCGACCACGTGGTAGGTGAGGATGCCCGTGAGCGCGCCGCGGTTCTTCTCCTCGAGGAGGGACTCAACGGTGCCCTTCGGGAGCTTGGCGAAGGCGGCGTCCGTCGGGGCGAAGACCGTGAACGGGCCCTCTCCCTGGAGCGCACCGATGAGCTCGGCGCTCTTCAGGGCCGCGGCCAGGGTGTTGAAGCTGCCGGCCTTGACCGCGGTGGTGACGATGTCGTCCACGGCGTTGGAGGCGAGCGCGGCGCGGGGCGTCGAGCTGCAGGTCTGCGAGCAGGGCGTGTCGTTCGAGCCGGTGGAGGCGAAGCTGGCGGCGGCGAGGGCGAAACCGGTGAGGGCGAAGGTGAGTTTCATTGCTGGTTCGAAAGGCCTTGAGGCGGCCCGGCTTGGATGCAAAATCGGCGGACCAGGGTTCGGCCCGCGGGAGGGATTCAAGAGCGGGTAGCGGGCGGGGTCGCCCAGTTCCGTCTTGCACCCCAGCTTTCGGGAGGCCTCCAGTCAGAGATGCAAGGACACCACCGCTTCACCGAAGTCACACAACCGCTGATCAGGCGTCAATTTTGCCAACTCGGCGCATCCGTCCTCCTCGGGCTGGTCGCGGCGTGCCAGGCCGTGGAGCGCCCCCCGGTCCCGCGCCGCATGTCGGCGAGGAGTGACCGTGGGGGGATCGAGCTCCTCAATGGCACCGATCTGTTCGCCAGCGTTAGGGTCGGAAACAGCGAACGCATGTCCGTGAATCGGCTCCGGTCCCTCAACGGCGTGGACGTCCTGCGCGGGTTCCCCCTGCAGCCCCGCGTGGGCGAGTCCGTGGACCACCCCGAGCAGACTGGGGTGTGGTTCGGACATCGCACCATGAACGGCAGTGACCTGTGGTTTGGCGATGGCGGCGGCGTCGTGAGAGAGCACACCCTGAAGATCGATTCCGAGACCTCGGCCTCGATGGTCGCTCAGATCGACTGGACCAACAGCGCCGGAGCCCGGGTCTGCCAGGAGCAGCGCCGGCTGAAGTTCGAGCTCGACGGCAGCCTGCTCCTGCTCGACATCGACATGTCGATCACCGCACCGCCTGAGGGGTTGGTCTTCGGAGACGTCCGAGAGGGCTTCCTCGCCGCTCGCCTCGCCGACCACTTCCAGGCGCGCGCCGGCGGCACGGTCATCGGCCCGACACGCCCGGGCGGCGCGGCGCCCGGGACCGTCCCTGCGGGAACCCCTTCGGCCGACCGCTGGGCCGACCGCTGGGCCGACTTCCAGGGCGAGCGCGCGCGTTGGATCGCGTCCGTCAGTTCGGTCGCTAGCGGGGAACGGGCGACGGTCTGCTTCCTGGAGGACCCGCGCAACCCTGGCCACCCGAACCGCTGGCAGGTTCGGCCCTACGGGCTGATCTCCGCCAACCCCTTCGCCCGCGGCGCCTTCACTGACGACCCACGGGACGACGTCCCGGTGATCGTCGACAGCTACGGGGGCCTTCGCCTCCGGTACCGAATCGTCGTCTCACCAGGCGCACTGACCCCCGCGGAGGTCAGCACGCTCTGGGAGGACTACGCCCGGCCCTAGTCCCGCTCGGACGGGAGGGCGGCGTCCACTGCAGCCATCTCTGCCGCCATCTCTGCGGCCGAGGCGCCGCGCAGCATGGGGTCGCGTCGGACACGGAACGCGCGGCTATCGCCAACGGGCTCGCGAGCGGCGCCCTCCTCTTCAGGGAGCCGCACGAGCCGGGCAGAGTAGGAGCCCTCCGCCGCGCGCCCACGCCGCTCGGCCACCTTGCGGTCCAGCGCACCGTCCCAGCTGAGCCGGTGCATTCCGGGCCCTTCCGGGACCTCGAGGAGGGCGACCGGCTCGTCGTTCGGTCCGCGGACCTCCACGGCCATCGGCGCCCCTTCGGTGCCACGGTGGACCCACACCGCGAGGTCGCGTCCCTCGTTCTGCCCCCGCCACGTGGAGTCGCCTCCGCCGTATCCCCCCACCGCAGACCGGCGAGCCCAGCGCGTCAGGTCCCCGACCGGGAGGAGGTGCACAGGGGCCTCGAGCGCCTCCTTCGACAGGCCGCGTAGACCATCCACGTCAAGGGCCCAAAAGCCCCTCCCGTGCGTGGCCGCCACCAGCACGCCGTCGCGGTCGTGGAGGGCGAGATCGTGGACGGCCACTCGCGGGAGGCCTCCCCCGAGGGGCACCCACGACGCCCCGCGGTCCCAGCTCATGGACGCGCCGAGCTCCGTCCCCACGAACAGCACGTCCGGGTGAGCCGGGTCCTCGATGACATCGTTGACCGGGCCGCCAGGCTCGAGCCCCGCGGTGATAAGGCGCCAGCTCTTCCCGCTACCGAGGTCGTCGGTGGCGTAGACCAGCGGCCGGAAGTCGTCCTCGCGGTAGCCGGTGAAGCTCGCGTAGGCGCGACCCCGCTCGTGGGCCGAGAGGGTCACTCGACTGACCCACCAGTTCGAAGGGAGCCCGGGGAACTGGCCCGTGAGGTTCGACCACTCGTAGCCGCCGTCGCTGGACATCTGGACGAGCCCGTCGTCCGTCCCCACGAGCAAGAGTCCCGGATCGATCGCCGACTCGGCGACCGTCGTGATCGTGCAGTGAGGCACGTTCCCCGCGATCTTCTCCGCGTCATTGGAGGTCAGGTCCGGGCTGTGCACCGGCCAGCTGTCCCCACGGTCGTACGACTTGAAGAGCCGGTTGCCGCCGAAGTAGATGATCTCCGGGTTGTGCGCCGAGATCAGGATCGGAGAGTTCCAGTTGAAGCGCAGGGCGGCCTCCTCCGCCCCCTCTGGCTTGGAGGGCCGGATCCCCACCGACGTGCCGGTCGCCATGTTCCGCCGATAGATGGCGCCGAACTGCGACTCGCCGTAGACCGTGCTGGGATCTCTGGGGTCGATCTGAGCGTAGAAGCCGTCGCCGCCGCCCACGTAGTCCCACTCGGACGGGTGGATGCCCTTCGGGTCGCGCGAGGTGCTGGGACCGCCCCACGTGCCGTTGTCCTGGGTACCGCCGTACACGCGGAACGGCTCGGACATGTCGAGACCGACCGCGTAGAACTGCGAGATGGGCAGGTTGTTGATGTGCTGCCAGCTGTCGCCCCGGTCATACGACAGGTGCAGACCGCCGTCGTTGCCGAGCCAGATCTTGTTCGTGTCCGCAGGGTCCACGAGCACCGCGTGGTGGTCCACGTGAACGGAGCCTGCGATCCGGTCCCAGGTGGCCCCGCCATCCTCGGTGCGGTAGAGCGGGACGCTGCACATGTAGGCGCGCTGGTGATCCTTCGGATCGAAGCGGACCTGGCCGTAGTAGTACGCGGGGCTGCCGCCGGCGGGCTTCTCGTTGACCTTGGTCCACGTCACTCCCCGGTCAGCCGACCGATAGACCTCGCCGCCCACCTGGCGCTCGCGGGGCTCCTGCTGGAACACGAGGAGCGCGGCAAGGGTGGTGGTGACGGTCGTCGCCTCACCACCTCGCTCGAAGGTCACGTCCACCGGTTCGACGGCGCCCTCGCCGTCGGCCTCGAGGAGCGCCATCACCTTGAGCCACTGGAAGGCGGAGTCGATGGTCCGATCGCCGACCCGGCGGATCACGTCGCCGCGGCGGAGCCCAGCCTCGCGGGCGCCCCCCCGTCGCTCGACGCCCGTCACGACGAGCCCGCCGTCCTTCCACTCGGCCTCGAGGGCCGGGCGCGGCTCACGCTGTTCGACCTCCACGTTCTGGTTGGCCACCGTGGCGATGACCTGTCCGTCCGCCGGGAAGACGTCCAGGCCAATTCGCCCGATGTCCCCCTCCGGCAGGCCACCTGCGCAGCGCACGAACGACGCGCCCCCGTCCTCCGACCGCCAGATCCCCGACCCCGGCCCGTTCCCATCGAAGTCCCAGGCCCGGCGACGACGCTCATAGGACGCCGCATAGACGAGCTGGGTGTTGGACGGATCCATCACCACGTCCACGACGCCAACATCCTCGCTGACATGCAGGACCTGGCTCCAGGTCGTCCCGCCGTCGGTGGTGCGGTAGAGGCCCCGCGCCTCGTTCGGCGTGTAGAGGTGCCCGAGGACCGCCACGAGCACGTGGTCCGAGTTCTCCGGGTCCACGACGATCCGCCCGATGTGATGCGAGTCGTCGAGGCCCACATGGCCCCACGTCTCCCCGCCGTCAGAGGACTTGTAGAGGCCATCGCCCCAGTAGGAGCTCCGCTGGTTGTTCGCCTCCCCCGTGCCGACCCACAGCACATCGGGGTTGGACGGGTCCACCGCCACATCGCCGATGGAGATGGTCCCCTCGCGCTCGAAGAGGCAGCGCCACGTGGTGCCGTGGTCCTCGGTCACCCAGAGCCCCCCGGACGCGCTCGCGACCCAGAGGCTCCGGGGCCGCTCAGGGTGGAGCGCGAGGTCAACGACCCTGCCGCCGAAGCCCGTCGGGCCGAGCGGCCGCCACTCGAAGCCCTCGAGATCAGCCGCCGAGGGCCCCTGGGCGGCGGCGGGCGCCCCCAACAGAGAGATAAGGAGGAGCAGCGCCCGGGGACCGAGCGATTGTGAAGAGGTCATAGGCGCGGCCCTTGGGGGGGAAGGCGGCTCCGGTGAGGGGGCGACAAACGATGGAGGGCGGCCCTCGGGGGGAGAGAGCCGCCTGCGGACGCCTGCGGCGCCCTGCTCCTGAGTCTATGGCCCTCGGGCGAAGCCGGCGGGCTCAGCTGGGGGGCATTCCTATCTCGAGCCCTGTCCCGAGCCGATGTGCCCTGTCCCGGGCCTGAGGTGGCGCGCAGCGCGCCGCCCCGGGAGCAGGGCGGACCGGAGCGCGAGGCAACCGAGGCGACCCGGTCATGGCCTTGCCGACGAAGAGCCCGGGACGGCTCGCCACCTTCCTACACTCCATGCATGAGTGACCATCTCACGGTAGACGAGCGCGACCGAGCCGCGTGCGCGCGCCACTGGCAGCGGAGCCTGCGGCTGATCGCCGCCCTGCTCTCCATCTGGTTCGCGGCGTCCTTCGGCTGCGGCATCCTGCTGCGCGAGACCCTCGACCAGTACATGCTCCCCGGGACGGGCTTCCCCCTCGGGTTCTGGTTCGCCCAGCAGGGCGCCATCGTGATCTTCGTCGGGCTGATCGGAGCGTACGTGCTGCTGGCCTCGCGCATCGACGCCGAGCTGGACACCGAGCGAGAGGCCATCCACGGCGAGGGGGGCTCCCGATGACCGTTCAAACCTGGACCTACCTCCTCGTCGGCGTCAGCTTCGCGCTCTACATCTTCATCGCCGTGCGATCCCGTGCAGGGTCCACCAACGACTTCTACGTGGCAGGCGGCGGCGTCCCCCCGCTGGCCAACGGCATGGCGACCGCGGCTGACTGGATGTCTGCGGCGTCCTTCCTGTCCATGGCGGGGATCATCTCGTTCACCGGGTACGACGGCTCCGTCTACCTCCTCGGCTGGACCGGCGGCTACGTCCTGCTCGCGCTCCTGCTCGCCCCGTATCTCCGGCGCTTCGGCAAGTTCACCGTCCCCGACTTCATCGGCGACCGCTACTACAGCCGCACGGCCCGCCTCGTGGCGGTGATCGCCGCGCTGTTCGTCTCCTTCACCTACGTCGCCGGGCAGATGCGCGGCGTGGGCGTGGTCTTCTCCCGCTTTCTCGAGGTGCCCGTGAATACGGGCGTCGTGATCGGGATGGCCATCGTCTTCTTCTACGCCGTGCTCGGCGGGATGAAGGGGATCACCTACACCCAGGTGGCCCAGTACTGCGTGCTCATCACCGCCTTCCTGGTCCCGGCGATCTTCCTGTCGATCATGAGCACCGGGAACGTGATCCCCCAGCTCGGCTTCGGCGGCGAGGCCGTCGGCGCGGGCACCTCGCTGCTCGCCAAGCTCGACGGGCTCCACAAGGAGCTGGGCTTCGACGCGTACACCAGCGGGAGCAAGTCCACCCTGGACGTGTTCTGCATCACGATGGCCCTGATGGTCGGCACGGCCGGTCTCCCTCACGTGATCGTCCGCTTCTACACGGTGCCCCGGGTGCGCGACGCCCGCGTCTCGGCCTTCTGGGCGCTCTTCTTCATCGCGATCCTCTACACGGCGGCCCCCGCCGTGGCCGCGTTCTCACGCACCAACCTCATCGAGTCCGTGGAGGGCGCGCCGTACCGCGCCGACGCCGCGCAGGGGGACGAGGCCCCCCTCCCCGACTGGTTCAAGAACTGGGAGGACACCGACCTGATCGCCTGGGTGGACAAGAACGCCGACGGCCGCGTGCAGTACCGGCCGGGCGCCGCCTTCGAGGCGCTGCCCGGCCAGGCCAAGGTCATGCCCGTCTTCTCCGGGGATCCCGAAGACCCCCTCGGGCGCGGTGAGCACGGGGAGCGCCTGCTCCAGAACCCGCCGACAGGCAACAAGAACGAGCTCTACGTGGACCGCGACATCATGGTCCTCGCCGCCCCGGAGATCGCCGCGCTCCCCAACTGGGTGATCGCCCTCGTCGCCGCGGGCGGCCTGGCCGCGGCCCTCTCCACGGCTGCTGGCCTGCTCCTGGTGGTCTCCTCCGCCGTGAGCCACGACCTCCTGAAGCGCGGCTTCGCCCCGAACCTCTCCGAGCGCGGCGAGCTGATCGCGGCGCGCAGCGCGGCCGCGGTGGCGGTCGTCGTCGCCGGCATCCTCGGCATCCACCCGCCGGGCTTCGTGGCCCAGGTGGTGGCCTTCGCCTTCGGGCTCGCGGCCTCCTCGTTCTTCCCCGCGATCGTCCTCGGCATCTTCTGGAAGCGGACCAACGGCGCAGGCGCCGTACTGGGAATGATCGCCGGGCTGGGCTTCACGATTTCCTACATCGTGTACTTCAAGTTCCTCGGGGGCACCCCCGATCAGCTGTGGTTCGGCATCTCGCCCGAGGGCATCGGCGCGCTCGGCGTGCTGGTGAACACCGCGGTGACCGTCGGCGTCACCCTCCTGACCCCCGCGCCGCCCGCCGCGGTGACCGAGATGGTGGAGTCCATCCGCGCACCGCGCCGCGATCCCGGGGCGCAGACCTCCTGAGGATCGAGCCAAGAGCCTGACCCCATAGTCCGCCCGGCAGCGCCGGGCGGCGCTAACCTTTGCCCCGGGCGCTGACGCGCCCAGTGATGGCGGTGGAAGCAGCGGAAGAACCCATGGGCGCGGAGCCGCGAGGCCGGCCGATCCATCGACGCGCGCTCGGGTTCGCGTGGCGCTGGGTCCGCCGTGGAGCCCTGCTCCTGCTCCTGAGCGTAGGCGCCCTCGTCGCCCTCTACCTCACGCGGGACCGCACCCTCCACCCGCTCCTCGTTCGCTTCGTCCCCGAGCTGACGCGGGCCTTCACGCCCTTCGAGGTCACGGTGGAGTCCATCGAGGGAGACTGGCTCGGGGAGCTGCGCGTGACCGGGCTCTCCCTGCGGCCCTTGGACGCCGGGAGCCCGCTGCGGCTGGCCCGCGCCGCCGACCTGAGCGCCGTCGGGGATCTCCTGAGCGCCGCCCGTTCGGCGGACCTCGAGGCCCTGACGATGGTCACCCTCTCGGCGCCCGAGGTGGAGCTGGACGCCACGGCCTTCGGGGAGAGCGAGCCGCAGTCCGAGAGCGCTCCCCTCCCCGTCCTTCCCCCCTTCCTCCTCTCGGACGGCAGCCTCCGCGTGGTGACCGAGGGGGACCTGATCGAGGTCACGGGGCTCTCGATCCAGGGGCCGGGTGCCGCAGGCCCCCTGGAGGTCGAGGGCCGCGCGACCGCCAACGCCTGGGCCGCGGCGGTCCAGGCCCGCCTCGAGCTCGGGGGCGACACGCTCCGCTTCGATGGCGACCTCACCGAGGGCCGCGTCCAGGACCTTGAGCTCTCCGCCGATCGTCTCGCCGGAGAGCTCCGGGACAGCGTGCTCACGCTCAGCGACGGGCGGATCCAGGTGGGCGCGAACCGGGTGAGCCTGGACGCCCTCGTCCTCGACCTCGACCACCCCGAGGGGCTGACCGTGGGCGGCCTCGTGCGCCTCGACCTCCCCCGCCTCGACGAGCTCGAGGCGACCCTGCGCGCGGCCCGCGGTGAGGCCACGGACGGGCCGGACACCCCCGCCCCGTCCTACTTCGGGTCCCTGCGGGGCACGGCGGCCCTGAGCCCCGCGCCGGGGCAGGTCGCGACCGGTGCGCTCGAATTGGAGGGGGACGACATCGTCCTCGCGGGCGTCCGGCTCGGGGCCATCGAAGCGGAGCTCCTCGCCAGCGACCAACGGATCGAGGTCACGGCCCTGCGCGCCTCCGACCCCGGCCGGGTCGCGATCGAGGGACGCGGCGACTATGACCTCTCCACGCAGTCCCTCGATGACGTGACCCTCTCGGTACGCATGGACGACCCGCGGGTCTTCGTGCCCGAGGCCGACTTCATCGGGCAACTCGAGGCGGACCTGAGGCTCTCCGGGCCGCTGGACGCGCCCACGGGGGCGGTCCGCGCAAGCGCCGCCCGCCTCGAGCTCGCGGGAGAGCGGGTGGGATCGGTCGCGGTGGAGGGCACCTTTGAAGGGGGCCGCCTCGACGTCACCCGGCTCAACGCGAGCACCGAGGAGGGCGAGCTGGTGGCAGGTGGCACCGTGCAGCTCCCCCTCGGCGACGCGGAGCTCGCGGTGGAGGTCCGGACCCTCTCGCTCAGCCGCGGTAACGCCCACCTTGACCTCGTGTCCCCGACCACGGTCCGGTTTGAGGGAGACGGGGTCCAGGTGAGCGACGTGCGCCTCGAGGGGCCCGTCGGGGCCCTCACGCTCTGGGCCGAGACCGGCGGCGCCAACGGCCTACGGGCTGGCGCCACGGCGACGGCGTTCGAGGTCGACGCCGTCCTCGAGGGCATGCTCCGCGGGAGCGGACGCGTCGGCGCCCTCGACGGGGACCTCTTCTTCCAGCGGACGCCGCTGCGGGCGGAGGTCGACGCAACCCTCAGCGGCGCGCGGCTCGCAGGGGTCGAGGAGCCCGTGGCGGCGCGGATGCAGGCCACCTGGGAGGACGGCCTGCTGCAGCTGACCGAGGTGACCGCCAGCCTGCCGCACATCGCGCTCGACCTCTCCGGCGAGGCCCCCGTGGACCTTGATGGCCCGCCCCTCGGCGAGGGGCCGGTGCGCCTCGACGCGCAGCTCCGCCTCGACGCCAACGCGCTCCGTGGCGACCTCCTCGGCGCGGCGATCCCCGAGGAGCTCGTCCAGGAGGTGAGCCGCATCTCCGGCGCCATGGCGCTCGACCTGAACCTCGACGGGACCTGGCGCGCGCTGACCGGATCCGGCTCCGCGAGCTTGCTCAACGTCAGCTACGTCGACGCCGAGGGGGAGCCCCTGCCCGGGCTCGAGGACCCCATCTCCGGTGAGGTCGCGGTGGTCATCGACGATGGCGTGACCCTCCGGCCGTCCGGGCTCATCCTGGGCGACCTTGGCGTCGCGGACGGGAGCGTGCGCGTGGAGCGGCCGCTCGACGTGGTCGCGCTCCTCGAGGACGCGGAGCCCTGGCTCGACGCCCCGCTCGAGGCGGAGGGACGCTTCATCTGCGAGGAGCTCGCCTGGGTGGCCGACCTCTCGCCTGAGATTCGCGAGGCCGGCGGCACGCTGACCTTCACCGGCAGGTCCACGGGCCCGCTCCGGTCCCCCACCCTGGACGGCCGCCTGACCCTGAGCGAGGGCCTACTCCGCGTCCGGGACGTCCCGACGATCGAGAACCTGGAGTTCGCCCTCGCGGCCACCCCCGCCCGCGTCGTCATCGAGCGGGCCTCCTTCGACGCCGGCGCGGCCCCCGTACGCTTGACCGGAGCGCTGGACCTCTCGACACCCGCGCCGACGCTGGCGCTCCAGCTCGAGGGCGAGGAGGTCCTGCTGCACCGATCCGAGGACGCCGTGGTGCGCTCCAACATCGACCTGCTCCTCGAGGGGACCGCGGACGCCCTCCGTCTCTCGGGCGAGCTCGCGCTGGTCGGCGGACGCCTCCGCTCGCCCGTGGAGTTCCAGAACATCCTCGCCAGCGGCGGGAGCCGGACCCCGGAGGCGGTGCGCAGGGGGTTCCAGCTCCCCGCCTTGGGGCCCGCATCGGTCGCGCTCTCGGTCCGCGTGACCACCGCCGAACCGATGGAGATCGCGGGGCGCCTGACCCGCGGGCAGGTGCGCGCCGACCTCTCGCTCTCCGGCGACCTCTCCCAACCGATCCCCTCCGGTCGGCTGTTCGTGGACCCCCTGGAGGTGGCGCTCCCCGCGGGGACGCTCCGCTTCCCGACGGGCCTGATCCGCTTCGACCCTGCGAACCCCGAGGTCCCCCAGCTCGAGCTGATCGGGACGACCCGCCTCGCCGGCTACGACGTGACGGTCGAGATTTCCGGTGAGTACGACCAGGCGGTGGTGGACTTCACCTCGTACCCGCCGCTCGTCCCTGACGACCTCGTGATGCTTGTCCTCTCTGGACGGCCTCCTGGGACCGCCCGGGGGGCGCGCGCGGCGGGCCAGACGGTCGCCCTCTACGTCGCCCGCGATCTCGTGCAGGGCTGGTTCGACTCCGGCGGCTTCGACGAACGCGACAGGGACTCCTTCGTCGACCGCCTTGAGGTGGTGTCCGGACAGGATGTCTCTCGCTCGGGCGTCCTGACCGTCCAGGCGACCTACCGATTGCGAGAGGGCCTCGCCCGCGACCGGGACGCCGTGTACCTGGTGATGGAGCGAGACTCCTTCGAGGACTACAACGTCGGCCTCCGCCTGGTCTTGAGGCTCCGGTAGCGCCGTGTCCCACCCCTTCGATCACCGCCTCGCACGGGCCCTTGGCCAGGCGCTCCTCCTGCTCGCCGGCGCCCCCCTCGCCGTGGCCGCCGGTCCGGCGCTGACGGGATGGACGCTCCATCGGGTCGCCGCGGACGTCACGATCGTGGGCGCTCCGGACAGGCTCCTCGACGACATGGAGCAGGTGGCCTCCCCGTACATGGAGAGGTTCAAGACCACGGAGCGAGCCGCCTACATCGACGACGCGGCGTATGAGCTCGAGCTCTTGCTGGCCGAGCGCGGCTACGCCCTCGCGGAGGTCGCCTATGAGGTGGACGGGCCAGCGGCGCGCCTCCTGGTCAGCGCAGGCGCGCGCTCCACGCTCGGGCCGGTCACGGTGACGGTGGACCCGACCTGTCCCCTCACCGACGAGGACCTGGCCCGCTACGTCAGCGGCCCACGGACGGGCCTCTTCGGCCGCGGCGAGGTGCTGTATGTGAGGCGCCGCGTGGAGCGGAGCCCCCAGCGCGTCGCCGTCGACCTGGTGGCCCTGGGACACCTGGAGGCCACCGCCCGCGTGGAGGACCCCGGGCCGAGCCCCGATGGCGGACCGGTCCCGGTCCACCTGACCGTGGAAGCCGGCCCCCGGTACCGACTGGAGCCCGTTGAGGTCCTCGGAGCGGAGGACCTTGAGGTCGAGGTCCTCGAGGCTATCCGAGCGGCTCAGCTCGACATCACGCCCATGGGCCCCGGGGAGGACCTCCCCTACGAACCGCGGGTCCCCGGCCGCGTGCGCAGCAGCGTCCTCGACGCCCTCGCGAGCCACGGCTACCTGGACGCGGAGGTCCGCGTGGAGGCGGACGTCGACGGGGAGTCGCACCTCGTCCAGATGGAGATCTCAGTCGACCCCGGGCCCCACGTGACGATCAGCGAGGTCCGCTTCGAGACCTCCGGGCGCACCAGAGAGAGGTTCCTGCGCTCGCGCCTGCGCCTCCGGGCCGGCGATGAATTCAGCACCCAGCAGGTCCGGGCCAGCGTACGCGCCCTCTACCGCACGGGCCTCTTCTCCGAGGTCCGCTCCAGGGTGGAGGGTGAGGGTGAGGAGCGAACGCTCGTCGTCGACCTCGTGGAGCAGGAGTCCCTCGAGGTCTTCTTCGAACCAGGCTTCGGGAGCTACGAGCTGTTCCGCGGCACGGTGGGCGCGCGGGACCGGAACATGTTCAGGTCCGGGATCGACGGGTCGGCCGAGGTCATGGTCGCCGTTCGGGCCCTGAGCGCGAGCATCCGGCTGACCGACCCATGGTTCCTGAACGAGCAGGTCGTCGGCGACATCCAGGTCGACTTCGAGCGCCGGCAGGAGCCGTCCTTCCTCAGGGAGAATCGCGGCGTCGGCGCCTACATCACCAAGGAGTGGAGCGGCGTGATGGCCACGACCTTCGGCTATCAGTTTGGTCGCTCCGAGGCCAAGGACGTCAAGGTCGTGGACGACGACGTGGCGGACGCCCAGAACATCGTGAACGTGGCTGGCCTGACCCTGTCCCAGCGCTTCGACGACCGTGACGCCCTCTTCGCGCCCACACGGGGTCTCTACATGAACGCCTCGGTGCAGCTCGCGGCCGAGGGCCTCGGCTCCGAGCTGGAGTTCATCCGGGGCAAGCTCTCCAGCTCCTGGTTCCGGCCCCTCTTCTCCGACTCCGTGCTGGGCCTCAACCTCCGCGCAGGCCTCATCGCGCCCGCCTACGACGCCGAGTCCATCCCGATCCAGGAGCGCTTCTTCGCCGGCGGCGGCAACTCCGTGCGGTCGTTCAAGGAGAGCCAGCTCGGCCCCAAGGACATCAACGGGGAGCCCCTCGGCGGCGAGGTCTTCTCCACGGCGAGCATCGAGCTTCGCTCCGAGCTGGTCGGCGCGCTGCAGTCGGCCGCCTTCGTGGACGCGGGCTTCGTCGAGCGCGAGGCCTCGGACTTCTTCGACCTGGACGACGTGCGCCTCGGCGTCGGCGTCGGGCTCCGCTACCTGCTCCCCATCGGGCCCCTGCGCCTCGACGGCGCGGTGAATCCCGACCCCCGACCGGGCGAGGAGGACTGGGTGATCCACTTCAGCATCGGCATGCCGTTCTGAGCGCGCCGGCCGCTCCGGTCCATCCGAGGGTCGCGCTGAGCCCGCCTCCCGGCCCCTCCCTGGGTCCTCCCCTGGGTCCCTCTCTGAGGAGCGAGCCAAGCCACGGGTCCTCCGGGCGAACGCCGGCCGGTTTGGGTTCGCGGCGGCGACGGTCGTACCCTGTGCCCGTGAAGTTCATCGACGGAATCGACCGCCTCAACGGCATCGTGGGCCGCACGGCCGCATGGTCGGTGCTGCTCATGGCCCTGATCGGCGCGGGCAACGCCATCGCGAGCTACCTCGAGCCCCTGGCCGGCCGCCGCCTCGCGTCCGTGGCCCTCGACGAGCTGCAGTGGTACCTGTTCAGCGTCCTCTTCCTGCTCGCCGCGCCGTGGGCCCTGCGCGAGAACGCCCACGTGCGCGTCGACGTGATGTACGGCCGCCTCGGCGCCCGCGGGAAGGCGTGGACAGACGCCTTGGGCGGCCTCCTGCTGCTGCTCCCCTTCTGTATCTACGCCGTGGTGGTCAGCTACCCCGCCGCCGCAGAGTCCCTGCGCATTGGCGAGGTCTCCCCCGACCCGGGCGGGCTCGCCCGCTGGCCCATCAAGGCCGTCCTCCCCGCCGCCTTCGTCCTCCTGGCGCTGCAAGGCGTCGCCAACACCCTGCGCGCCGCCGGCGCGCTCCGTGGAGGACCGACCTCGTGAACGACTGGCTCGGCCCCCTGATGTTCGGCGTCGTGATGACGCTGATCTTCCTCGGCTTCCCGGTGGCCTTCACCCTGGGAGGCGCCGCCCTGCTCTTCGGCGCCCTCGGGGTCTCCCTCGGCTACTTCGATTGGGTCTACCTGAGCAACTTCCCCGAGCGAGTGTTCGGGATCATGGAGAACCAGGTGCTGCTGGCCGTGCCGTTCTTCGTGCTCATGGGGACGATCCTCCAGCGCTCGCGGCTGGCGGAGGACCTGCTGCACTCCATCGGCATGCTCTTCGGCGCGCGGCGCGGCGGCCTCGCCCTCGCGGTGGTCTTCGTCGGCGCCCTGCTCGCCGCCGCCACCGGGGTGGTCGGGGCGTCCGTGGTCGCGATGGGGATGATCTCGCTCCCCGTGATGCTCCGCTACGGTTACAGCCGCGAGCTGGCCACGGGCACCATCTGCGCCGCGGGGACGCTCGGGCAGCTGATCCCGCCGAGCATCGTCCTGATCGTGCTCGGAGACCAGCTGGAGGTCAGCGCCGGGAAGCTCTTCCGCGGCGCCTTCGTACCGGGGCTCATGCTCGCCACGTTCTACGCCATCTACGTGGCGCTGGTCGCCTGGCGGCACCCGGGACGCGCGCCCGCCCTGCCGCCCGAGGAGCGGAACGTGTCCGGGGCCGCCCTCCTGCTGCTCGTCCTGAAGGTGCTGATCCCGCCCCTGGCGCTGATCTTGATCGTCCTGGGGAGCATCTTCCTCGGCGTCGCGACCCCCACCAAGGCCGGCGCGCTGGGCGCTCTCGGCGCGCTCATGCTCGCGGCGCTACGCCGCCGCATCTCCTTCACCAAGCTCCGAGAGAGCGTGGAGGAGACCGCCAAGCTCACCACCATGGTGATCTTCCTCCTGATCGGCTCGACCGCCTTCACCCTGGTCTTCCGCGGGGTCTACGGCGACGTCTGGATCGAGGACATGCTGACCGGGCTCCCCGGCGGGAAGATCGGGCTCCTCGTCGTGGCGAACCTCGTCATCTTCGGGCTCGGCTTCTTCATCGACTTCTTCGAGATCGCCTTCATCGTCCTGCCGCTCATCGTCCCGGCGGCCGCGAGCCTGGGGATCGAGGGGGACGCCATGATCTGGTTCGGGGTGATGATCGCCATGAACCTGCAGACCTCGTTCCTGACGCCCCCCTTCGGCTTCGCGCTGTTCTACCTCCGGGGTGTCGCACCGCCGGAGGTGAAGACGGGCGACATCTATCGCGGCGTGCTGCCCTTCATCGGGATCCAGGCTCTCGGCCTGCTGCTGGTGATCGTCTTCCCGGAACTGGTCACTTCGATGATCTGATCTGCCTCTTACGCGGGCAGCGGCCCTCGGGACCTCCTCGGATCCGAGGGCCTCTCTTAGCATCGAGTGCGCCGTGACGCCGAGCCCGTTGCTCGCGGCGGCGCTCTCCATGACCAACCTCCTCGCTCTCTGCTGCTCTCTCTCCCTCGTCGCGCTCGCTCACCCAGCAGCGGCCGTCCCCCCCCTGACATGCGCCGACGCAGAGGGGGACGAGGTCAAGTTCGACCTCGAAACGGTCTTCGACGAGGACGGGCTCTTCGGCCCCTCGGCCAGCTCCCCCAGCTTCTCGGCGAGCGGGCGCTACGCCGCCTACCTCTACCGCCCCTACCCCGAGCGGCGGCACGGCAGCGACCTGTGGCTGGTGGACCTCGAGACCGGCCAGGCCAAGAGGCTGACCTCCGTCTCCGTCATGGCGCCGTTCCAGGCCAGCACCATGGAGGTCGGCGAGGACCGGATCAAGCGCGCCAAGAAGGCCGGCACCCTCTCCGCCGGCGGCGACGCTGAAGAGCAGGACGCCGGGGAGAAGCAGCCCGCCGGACCGGACGACGACCGCTTCGGCGGCGGGAGCTGGTCCGAGCTTCAGGAGCTCAACCGCAAGGGAGAGGCTCGCTCGAGCGATCGGGAGGATGAGGACGACGACTCCACCGACGACCTCGGGCTGATGGACGTCGTGGACGAGGACGACGCCGATCAGAAGAAGGCTCCGCGCTACCGCGGGATCTCCTCCTTCACCTGGGCCCCGGACGCCGACGAGCTCCTGATGAGCTCTGGCGGGGATATCTACCGCTGGGTCCTCGGGGAAGACCGTCCGGTACGTCTGACCAAGACGCGCCAGTCCGAACGGTCGGTCCAGTACCTGCCGGACGGCGGTGGCTACACGGCGCTCCTCGGCGACGCCCTGGTCCGGGTCCGGTTCGGCGATCACTTCGTCGACCAGCTGGACCCCAAGCTCCCCGGCGGCATGACCATGCGGGAGTACAAGATCAGCCCCGACGGTGAGCGCGTGGCCTTCGTGGCCTCCAACGGCTCGCGCAGCCGGGACGGGGGTCGAACGGTCGACATCGCCACCTACAACGACCGCTTCATGAAGGTCCGTACCGTGCCCAGGACGGTCTCCGACGACCCCATCGGCAAGCGCACCACGGCCGTCTTCCTGCACGAGCTCCCCGACCCCGACCGCGAGGACGGCGAGCTGGTGAAGGTGTACGAACGGGAGACCTCTGGCCCGCGGGACGTCCTGCGCGTGCCTGACTGGGCACCAGACTCCAGCCGGGTGGTGTTCGCGGCCTTCGATCAGGCCTCTGAGGAGGTGCATGTCCTCGAGGCCCTCGCCGAGGTCCCCGCTGAGACTTCCACTGAGACTTCCACTGAGACCACCGCTGAAGGTGCGGGCGAGGAGGCCAGCGACGCGCCGAAGGACGACCGGCCGGCGCGGGTGATCCAGCGCTTCCTCCACACGGGCGGGCCGAACACCCCGCGCATGATCGAGCCCCAGTACCTGGCCGACAGTCGCCGCGTCATGCTCATCACCGAGCAGACCGGGTTCAGGCACCTGCACGTGCTCGACCCGGTCTACGAGACCCTCGAGCCGGTGACCCGGGGGCGCTTCGAGGTCTACCCCATCGGTACGCCCGAGGATCGCTCGTGCGCCTGGGTCGCCGCCACCCGCGAGGACTCGGCCTGCCAGGACGTGTACCGCGTGGACCTCGACACGGCCGAGATGACGCGCCTCACGGGGCGCCGCGGTCAGTACGCAGGCGCGGCGGTGAGCCCCGACGGCCGGCACGTCCTCGCCACCTTCTCGGCCTTCGGCTCGCCTCGCGAGCTCGTCCACGTGGACGTCGCCGCCGGCGAGGAGCGCGCGCTGACGGACTCGCACCCCGCCGCCACCCGTGAGCTCACGGCGGGCGCGCCCGAGTTCTTCGAGTTCGAGAACCGACACGGCCAGGGCATCCGCGGCCTCATGTTCGAGCCGGAGCGCGAGCCCGGTGAGAAGCGGCCCCTGCTCATCTACGTCTATGGCGGCCCCCTCGGAACGAGGAAGCAGGTCACCGAGGGCAACTTCGGCTCCGACGGATACTTCTTCGCCAGGTACATGGCCCAGGAGCACGGCTGGGTCACCTGCACCATCGACCCGCGCGGCATGTCGGGTTACGGCGCGCTCTTCGAGAAGGCCAACTTCGAGCGCGTGGGCGTCCCGCAGGTCGAGGACCTGACCGACGGCGTGCGCTTCCTCATCGAGGAGCACGGCGTCGACGCCGACCGCGTGGCGATCCACGGCTGGAGCTTCGGCGGCTTCCAGACCCAGATGTGCCTGTACACCGAACCCGAGGTCTTCCGCTGCGGCATCGCTGGCGCGGGGCCCACGGAGTGGGAGAACTACAACTCCTGGTACTCCACGGGCACCATCGGCAACAGCCGCGAGGGGAAGACGGACCTCAAGGCGTTCTCGCTCCTCCCCCTGGCCAAGAACCTCCAGAGCAAGCTCCTGCTGGTCCACGGCATGGAGGACTCCAACGTGCTCTACCAGGACACGGTGCGGGTGTACGCTGAGCTCCTGGACGCAGGCAAGGAGACCCTTGTCGAGCTCTTCGTGGACCCCAGCGGAGGGCACGGGCTCGGCGGACACGTCAAGCGCCTCGGTCGCTTCCGCAAGTACGAGGAGTTCCTGCTCCGCGCCAACCAGTAGCCCCCCCTCCCGGACCAAGACCATGAACCTCCTTCGAATCGTGCCGCTCCTTCTCGCCCTCACGCCCTCGGCTGCCGGCCAGGCCGACACGATCCAGTGGGGCCCTGTCCAGGACGTCCAGTCGGCGTCGGAGGTCAGCACCAACGGCACCCTGATCACCGCCCGGAACTGCTGGGCCCAGACCTTCGCGGCGCCCACCGTCAACGGCGTCGCCTTCAGCGCCTTCGCGCCGGCCGGGTGGGGCAACGGGGGCTGGTCCCTGAACGCCGGATCCTCGACCGGTGACGCGGGCTACGACGCCCTGCTCGACTCCGCCCGGGTCACCAGCGGCGGGAGCGCGGGGAACCCCACCGGGTTCGGCGGCATCCAGCTCGACACCCTGGCCGCCCTGACCGTGGGCAGCACCTACGAGGTCCAGGTCTGGTACTCGGACCAGCGCACGGGGACGAGCACCAACGTGTTGTACGACCGCGTGATGACCATGAGCTCGGCCGTCGGCGCGGTCCTCACCTCCGGCGGGCTCGCCATCAACCTGACCGCCGTCACCCAGGGCCCGCTCTCGGGGCCGATGGACGCCGACCCGAACAACCAGGCCGGCGCGCAGGACCCGATCCTCGGGTCCTACTGCATCGGCACCTTCACGCGGACATCGAGCGACCCGCTCTGGCTCCTGGTCGAGGGTTCGCACCCCCAGCCGAGCAACGTCCTCCGCCCCCACCTCAACGCGTTCCAGGTCCGGGACGTCACGGGCTCCAGCCTGGGCACCAACTACTGCACCGCGAACTCGAACTCCACCGGGGTTCCGGCCGTCATGGGCGCGTCAGGCAGCGCCCTCACCGCCGCCAAT
>CBFHHK010000050.1:0-3389 GCA_965655435.1 Planctomycetota bacterium
GCCCTTTCACGAGCAGCCCTCTCAGCCGCAGCCCTTTCACGAGCAGCCCTCTCGGCCGCAGCCCTCTCAGCCGCAGCCCTCTCAGCCGCAGCCCTTTCACGAGCAGCCCTCTCGGCCGCAGCCCTTTCACGAGCAGCTCTCTCGGCCGCAGCCCTTTCACGAGCAGCCCTCTCGGCCGCAGCCCTTTCACGAGCAGCCTTGGAGCTCTTGTTTGATTTGGCGGACTTCTTGCTCTTCGCGGACTTCTTGCTCTTGGCGGACTTCCTGCTCTTGGCGGACTTGTTCTTCTTCTTTTTCTTCTTCTTCTTCTTCTTCTTTGCAGTCGCGGGCGAGGTGCTCGCGCCGGTGTTGAACGAGGCTGCCTGGGCCTCCTTGATGAAGGGGCCTTTCAGCGGGTCGGAGGCACGATTCAGCTGTTCGGTCGGGATCTCAGCGCTGGACTGATCATTCGGGACCCACTCGTAGTACGTCTCGGTGATCTCCTCGGGGTACTCCACCGTCTTGGTGCCGATCTGGGTCCAGTCCGAGTCCGGACCGGGCACCTCGGGCTGGGTCCGCGACCACTCCGAGCGGTTGAAGATGGAGATCTGCTGCAGCGTCGCGTTGAAGTCGCCGGAAGGGGCTCCCGAGATTCCCGGTTGGTTGGTGGTCGCGTCGTCAGAGCGGAAGTAGTCGCCCACGACGATGTTGCCGCCGGCGGCCAGGGTCAGCAGGTTCTCGGTCCCGTCGGTCGCGCGACCAAACGTGCGCTGGTCATTTGTGGTCTTGTCAGCGTATGTGAGGTCGGACGCGATGAAGACGTTGCCTCGGGCTGTCAGGTTGCCGGTTCCCTTGACGACCCCGCTGATGATCACGTCACCGTCGACAGCGATGGAACCGTTCAGGAGGATCGGGTCATCCTCAGTACCGCGCAGGTAGACGTTGCCGTCCGTGGCGGAGGTGAGCGAATTGTCGAGGCCCGCTCGCATGGCCGCTTGCTGGGCGGGGGTCTGGACCGAGGATCCCTGGCCAATGATCGAGATCTTCCCTCCGGAGAGGGACCCGCTAGCTGTAGCAGCCTTGACCGCAAATTCGGTGTCGTCCACCGTGCGGTTGCCACCAAACTCCGGGCGGGCCTCGCCGGCCGAGTAGTCGAAGCCGCCGTCATCGGCAATGACGGGAGGGATCTCGCTGGGAAGCTCCGGTGCGCTGGAGTCGGCCTGAGCCAGTTCCGTGTACAGGTTGGCGTTCGTGACCCCCTCCGAGAAGGGTTGGATCGTGGCGAGAGTCGGTTCGCCTTGGGCGTTCTCCTGGATGGTGGTGAGCTCGCCATCGCTGCCAGCGGCGAGGGCCTGAAAGTCAAACTCGTTCCAGTGTCTGATCGCGCCCCCCAACCCGTTGAGGGCCGAACGGCGGACCAGGAGCTTGCCCGCGACGCCGCTGGCAGCGTCGGGCCGGAGGCTGAGGTTTCCGAGGAAGCCCGCCTTGACCGGAGCGAAGCTCCCCGTGAGGCGGCTGTTGGAGTTGTAGACGCGCTCCGCGCTGTCGATCGTCGTGTGGCAGAAGAGGCAGGAGGCCTCCTCGGCGAGGATGCCGAAGTCGATCCCCGAAGAGGACGGGCTCGAGATCGTGAAGGTCTCGCGGACGGAGCCGTGGCGCTCCTTCGACCTCTTGTCGCCTTCACGTCGCCGGGCCGTGGCGTCGACCTCGATCACGAGGCTGGTGGCCTCCGAGGTGTCCACTCGGAACATCTCGGCTCGGTCGATGGTGACGTTCTGTAGCGCCTTACGTCCGAGTCTGTCGTCCTTGAGCCCGAGCGTATCCTTGAAGCTCTGCTTGATCGGGGGCGCGGTCAGCTGCTCGGGGCTGACCATGCCTTTCTGGTCCAGGAACGTCTTGAAGGAAGCCACCCCCTTCGTCTCGCCGCTGGAACTGTTGTATTCAGTCCAGAGGTCCGCGATTGCGAGCGTGGCGGTGTTCTTCGCTGCTGAGCGTGCCCTGAAGGTGTCCAGGTCCGTGATGCTGCTCTTGCTGGTCTCGACGGCGGTACCGACGAAGGCCACCATGACGGACATCATCAGGATCGCAATCGGGATGACGGCGAAGAGAGCGGTTCCCCCGCGGGAGGACGAGGGGGCGGAAGCGGTCTTGAGTAGGCGGCGGTTCATTAGCAGCGTGGTGGCGTGACGTAGCCGGATGCCGCGGATCTCCGCGGCCATTCCGTCATCGGCATCCGTGTTCCGCACACTGTGGCCCAGGAACCCCGCGTCCGTGATCGGGACGAGGTCGGGCAGGAACCGATCCGATGTGGGCCTAACAGCGGGACTGGGAGCCCCTGCGGCCTGGAAAGGATTTCCAAGGTCCGGGCCAGGGCCCGTGAGGACGGTTTCCGCCCCTGTGTTTAGCCCGCGGCTTACGGGAAAGCGCGCCGAGGCGGCGTCTCTCTAGACTCGCGGCCGGTCGGACCCGCCCTCAAGCGCCCTGCGCAACACCGCCCCGAGGTTGGTCGCGGCTCCACCGCTTGGCTCGCCAACGGTGCCCGCTTCTGGGAGCAGGTCCTTCAGCGCGGGCAGGCTCCGGATGGTCCCGAAGTCAGCGATGCACTCCGCCTCATCCGGGGCGATCGGCTGGCCGGTAGCGTGCAGGAGTGAGAACGCGAGGCGCTGTTCCTCAGGGTCGACCTCGAGAATCCGCGCGGAGAGGCGGTCCCCGTTGGAGAGGCCTGCAGGGGGGCGCCGGTCACCACATTCGGACATGGGCAAGATGCCCTCTGCGCCGGCGAACAGCCTCGCGACTGCACCGAACCGCCCCACGCGGACGATCTCCACAGAGACGATCTGCCCTTCCCAGTGCTCCCGCTCGAGCCGGACCCAGGGGCTCTCTTGCAGCTGCTTGAAGCCGAGCCCGATCCGCCGCCCTCCGGCCCGGACATAAAGGACCCGCGCGTCGACGATCTCGCCCATGCGGACGACGTCTCCCGGGTGGTCGACCCGATCGGCCGAGAGGTTGGTGATGTGGCAGAGGCCCTCGCGTCCTCGCCCGAGGCGCACGAACACGCCGTACGGCTCGATTCGGGTCACTCGCCCCTGGACGGTCTGCCCGGGGACCACCGCACCGGGTGCAGCGCCCGCCTTCTGGAGCTTCAGGACGGCCTTGCGCGACACAATGGCCCGCTGCTTGTCCGCATCCACCTCCAGGACCTCGACGACGATGGAGCGCCCGAGCAGCGCGCCGCGCTCCCGCGGCTTGCGCACGCCCGAGAGGGAGTAGGGCATGTAGGCGTAGACCGGCCCGATCTTCAGCTGGAAGCCATCGTGGGTCTTGGTGAGCACCCTCGCGGTGGTGAGGCTCCCTGGCTCGAGCTCCTCCCACTCCGACAGCGTTCGCTGGTTGTGGAGGTTGAGCATCCA
>CBFHHK010000050.1:3489-22342 GCA_965655435.1 Planctomycetota bacterium
AGCTCGTCCTCGCGCCCGCGGAGGGTGAACTGGTGAACCTCCCCGACCCTCGGCTTGTCGTCGAACGACGCCAGGGAGATGACCCCCTGCTTCCTCGGCCCCAGCTCCACAAAGACGTCGCTTCCGTGGACGCCCACGACGGTCCCGTCCACGACGTCGAGGGTGTGCGCGCCCCTCTCCGGTTCTACCTGCGGTCGTGTCGGATGGAAGCGGGACATGGGGGAGGGGACGGGGGGCTCAGTGCCTCGGGGTGTCGCGGCGGGACTCGGGCGCCCAACGCTCCCTCTCATAGACCCCAACCCGGCGGAGTTCGTCACTCTCGACCACGCGATTGATGGTCATGTAGTGGAATGCGCTGCGGACCATGCCCTCGGCGGCTTCCGTGGCGTCCATCGAGGAGAGCCGGTCCCGGAGGCGGGTGAGACCGACGGCCCCGAGGGCAGCCAGGAGCGGGTCTGCGACACTCCGCGCCACGGTCTCCAGGGGTCTCGACTCTCCCCGGTCGGGGCCGCCCAGGAGCGGCGCCCGGCAGATAGTGAACGGGAGCCCGCTCGAACGCACCGCCTCTTCGGCTCTCCAGCGAGCGCTCAGGTAGGCACCGCGGGCTCTGGGAGAGGCCCCGATCGCCGAGAGGTAGACGATCCTGGGTGGCGTCGCCACGGCCTCGGCAGCTTCCAGGATCAGACGCGTGAGGCCGAGGTCGATGGCCTCATAAGGCGCTCGAAGGCCCTCCTGACGTGCCCTGTGGGCGGTCGTCCCGTGGCAGAGGAAGACGTGGGTCGGTTCAGAGGCCTCCAGCGTCGCGGAGAGCGGGCCAGCCTCGAGCGGAGTGCGGTCGACGATGACACGGTCGCTCGCCATGGGCCCGAGGTCATCCGCGCGGGGAGAGGTTGGCCGGGCATGGGCCACCACGCGCGCGACATCCGTGGTGCGCTCCGCGACCCTCACGACGGCTCGGCCCACGTAGCCGGTGGCGCCGAAGACGAAGACGACAGGGTCGAGGGGCTCCATGTGAGGATCCTATCACTGCGGTGGCCCCGCCGAAGTAGTCTGTGCGTCATGCCCGATGGACTCCTCCCCTGGTTCCTCCTGCCCCTGGTGGGAGCGTTGATTGGATACGGCACCAACCGCCTCGCGGTCGGCATGATCTTCCGTCCGATCATGCCCCGGCGCTTCCTCGGGCTGACGTTCCAAGGGCTCGTCGGACGGCGGCAGCCGGAGCTTGCGAGGAGCATCGGCAACGTGGTGGGGGACCACCTCCTCCGACCGGAGGACCTCGAGGGGGTCCTCGAGACCATCGACCTCGAGCCGATGGTGGAGCAGGCCTTCGCGGCCGGCCTCGAGCCGAAGCTCGCCGAGTTTCGTCGGATGCCGTTGGTGGGTGCGCTGCTGACGGAGGAGCGGGTCGGGGACCTGCGGGCCCAGGCGGTGAAGGGCGTGATGGAGCAGCGGTCGGTGCTCGTGGAGGGGTTCCAACAGGCGTTGGACCAGGGGCTCGACGTCCACCGCATCGTGGAGGAGAAGGTGGCCTCGTTCCCTATCGCTCGGCTCGAGGCGCTGATCATCGAGGTCGCGGCGAAGGAGCTGCGGTCCATCGAGGTCCTCGGCGGCGTGCTCGGCGCGCTCATCGGTCTGACCCAGGCCGCGCTGCTGGCGTGGCTTGGCTGAGGCGGGAGCGCCGCCCGATCGGTCCCGACGAGGCCCCTCCGCGCGCTCCTCTCGTGCAGCCTCCCCCGGTCCGGAGGCGCCCTTCAGTCCTCGAGGCTCGCGCCGCACTCGCAGCAGAAGCGAGCGCCGAGGCTGTGCTGCTCTGAACCGCACGCCGAGCAGGCCTGCCCGCCGACCGGGCCGCGCCGGGGCGTCCTCGCGATCTCGGCGCTGACGATGCCGGTGGGCACCGCGATGACCCCGTAGCCGAGGACCATGATGATGGAGGCGAAGAACTTCCCGAGCGGCGTGTCCGGGGCGATGTCCCCGTAGCCCACGGTGGTCAGGGTGACGATGGCCCAGTAGACCGACTCGGGGATGTTCGCGAATCCGTGCTCTGGACCCTCGATCAGGTAGAGGAGCGAGCCTGAGATTGTCGTCATCGAGAGGACGGCGATGACGAAGACGGTGATCTTCGGGAGGCTCGCCCGCAACGCAGCCCGGAGGTCATCGGCTTGATGCACGAACTGGGCGAGCTTGAGGACCCGGAAGATCCTCAGCAGTCGGAGCGTTCGGACCACCACGAGCGCCTGGGTGCCAGGGATGAACGCGGCGACATAGGTGGGGAGGATCGCGAGGAGGTCGACGACGCCGAAGAAGCTCCGCGCGTAGACGGCCGGGCGCGGGTGACAGTAGAGGCGCAACAGGTACTCCGCGGTGAACGCGATGGTGAGCGTCCACTCGAGCTTGCGGAGGAGGCTCCCATGAGACTCGGAGAAGCGCGGCACGCTCTCGATCATCACCAGCCCGATGCTGGCGAGGATCACGATCAGCAGGACCACGTCAAAGACGAACCCTGGACGCGTCTCGTGCTCGAAGATGGTCGCGTAGAGCGCCTTGCTCCCCGGCTTCGCCTTCGGTTCAGAACCCATAGGGACACTATGGGGGGGGCGGCTGGCCCCGTCCACGCTTCGCCGGTTGTACCCTCTGCGAATGGCACGGTCCGCGGCAGATCGGAGGCCTCGGGTCAGGCGCCGAGGCGGCGTGAGCGGCCTGGTGCGCTGCTCGCCTTGCGCCGCTGCTCGATGTACCTGAGGTAGTCCGTCCGGTGCTCGGTCATGGAGCACGGAGCGCTGAGGTCGAACTCGATTCCCAGGTAGACGTCCTCGCCCGTTCGATAGCCGTGCTTGACCACCCCCCCGACCTCGATCTCCTCGTCCTTCCCGGGGAGGCTGATGTAGGCCTTGATGTGTTCGCCGAGCTGGAAGACGGCAGCCTGGACCAGGGGGGCCCGGGTGCACAGCCCAGTGGAGGAGAGGTCACTCGCCAGGCCACGGACGCGGTGGTGTCCGTAGGCGATCCGGACGCCGACCCGTTCGTTGTCGGACGGCATGACTCGGTCCGAATCGCGCCGGTTGAAGTAGCGCCCGAGGGCGTTGTCGAGCTGCGCATAGAGCTCACCGACTCGGGTGAATTCCAGCTCCAGCATGACCCTCTCGTCGCTCCAGTTATGGAGCTGAACCACCCGGGCGTGGACCCTCACGGACCAGTTTCCGGTCTCGTGCTCGACGTCGAGGGCGACGGCTTGATCGCCCGCCTCTGTCGGCGCGAGCTGGAACGGTACGAGGACCCTCGCGCCGCGGATGTTCATGTCGAACAGCTCGATCTGATCGATCGGATTGCCGTCAATCGTGCCGCGGAGGGCCAACTCGCGCGCAACGGGACTCGGCTGTTCGTCGGCGCGCTCCGCCGTCGAGTTGGTGTCATGGTCCCGGTTGGAACGGAAGAAACGGAAGAGGTTGAACCGCATGGAGGAGAGCGTGTTGGCGCGTGGCAGGCGGCTGGCTCGTCCCCCGGTTCCTCGTCCTCAGGGCCGGTCGCGGTTTAGCGAACCGCCGGAAGCCCTGACTCGAGCGTCTCCGCCGGTCTCATGTCGAGAAGGACGGCGACGAGGTCCTCCTCCGGGATCCGGAAGGGGCTGCGGAACTCCCACAGGATCTTGCCGCTCCGGTCGATCTGAATGGCTCGCCCGGCGGTGCTCTCCACGATGAGGAGCCGATCGCCGGGAAGGGGTAGCACCGCGCCACAGACCGGAGAGAACAAGGGCGCTTCCGGTGTGCCCTTGAAGAGGACCTCCGCCGTCCGCTTGTCGCGCGAGATCGAGATGACCTGGGAGCCGATCGTGTGGTCGCCGAAGTTGTCGAAGAGCAGGACCCCGCCGGTGACTGGGTCTGGCTGCGGGTCGTGGGCTCCGATGAAGGGGCCCGACCTCAGGCCGTCGACGCGGCTCAGATCGGCGGCGAGGTCGAGGAACGACCCCGTCTCCCTGAGGAAGACGGTCGGGACGCTCCTCGAGGGATCGAGGGTGGCGAGAGCGTTGGCGTGCAGTGGGTCGAGGGCCTCGCGAAGTTCTCCGTCCTGTCCCTTGTCGCCAATCTCCACCCGCCGCGCCCTGAGCAGGGCCTCGCGGTAGAGCGGCTCCCAGGACCCGTCGCCCGGCAGCTCGGTGATCGAGGCGCGCTCGAGGACACGGCCGTCCTTGATTGCGATGCGTACGAGCCCGTCCCGGGTGATCGGTACGTCCACGTCGCCGAGCCACGCCCGCTCACGGGGGGTGGGGGGGCTGATCGAGCGGTCGAGGACCCAGGCCTCGTCCCCCTGAACCAGCAGGTCGTGATGAGCCCCCGGCACCGCCCGCCAGCGGATGGTGGAGTCCGGCGCGAGTCGCATCAGGCAGAGGCCCTCGTGAATGACGAGGAGGTCACCACCTGGGAGCTCCTGAATCCTCCGCCACGCGTGCTGCGTGGGGTGCTGGAGGTGGGGGCCCTCTTCAACAGCGTTGGGTGACTGGTCCAGGGACCATCGGCGCTCGATGGTCCCATCGGGGAGCAGCGCGAAGGCGGCGGGCTCGTGTCCGGAGGAGAAGAGGAACGGCTCCAGATAGGCGGAGTCCGGCTCGTGAATCCGGAGGCCGGACCAGCGCTCTCCGGCGGGCTCGTAGCCCGCCGCGTAGCCGAGCGACCCCACCGCGTCCCTGAGGTCGTGGCTGAGCTCACCGTTGCGCTCTGCGAACCAGAAGCCGTTCGCTGACGAGGGCGCCTCATCGGCGGGCGCCCCGCAGCCGGCGAGGCTTGCGGCGCTCCACAGGCCTAGCGCGAGGCGCGAGAGGGAGAGAGAGGGGAGGCACGTGCAACTCATGGCGTCGGTCCCGGGGGAGAGCCCGGCCACCGGTCATGAGGATGCCATCCGTCGGTCTCCGGCGTGGCCGAAAGAGGTCCGCTGGCTGCCCAAAACGGGCCCAATCGTTGACGGCGGCCGTCCGGCTTCACGTCATGGGCCCATGACAACGCCGGTCACTCTGATCTCTGGGTTCCTGGGAAGCGGGAAGACGACGTTGGTGCAGCGGATCCTCGAGGAGAGTCACGGGGTGAGGTGTGCGGTGATCGTGAACGAGTTCGGGGCCCTCGGCGTGGACGGCGACCTCGTGGTGCGGCGGGAGGCCGAGGGCAGCGCGGTCGTGGAGCTCGCGAACGGCTGCATCTGCTGCGAGATTCAGGAGGACCTTCGCGAGACCCTGACCCAGCTCACGGATCCGGGCGGGGGGAGAGGCCTCGTCGGCCGTTGGCTCCGCCGGAGCGAGGCGGGCCCGGAGCGCATCCTCGTCGAGGCCTCGGGGGCGGCTTCGCCCGGCCCCGCCGTGCAGACGTTCTTGCTGGACGAGGGGCTCGCTGAGCGCGTTCACCTCGACGGGGTCGTGACGCTCCTCCACGCGGCGAAGATCGAGGCCCAGCTGGAGGAGACCGAGGAGGCCGGGACGCAGGTCGCCTATGCGGACCGCCTCGTGCTGAACCACTCGGACCGAGTCGAGGCGGAGCGCCTCCCAGCGCTCACGGATCTGGTGCGCTCCCTCAACCCGCTCGCGGCGATTCGCCACGCGGAGCGGGCCGTCGTCCCGCTGGGCTGGCTCCTCGGAGATGGACCCACGGAGGGCGCTGGCGAGCGGTGGCAGCAGCTCGGTGAGGAGGCGCCGGGGCCTGCGGCGCACACGTCAGGCCTGCGCTCGGTCTCGCTGAGCTCGGAGGAGGAGATCGACCGTGACGCGACCCTCATGTGGCTGGAATTTCTCTCGCGGCGCCGGGGCCAGGAGCTCATGCGGGCCAAGGGGGTCCTGCGGGTCCGCAGCGGAGCGCTGCTGATCCAGGGGGTGTACCAGTGGCTCGAGGCGACCGACGAGCCTGGCGATGGGCCGCAGGTGTCGCAGCTCGTCCTGATCGGGAGGGGGCTCGACCCCGAGGAGTTGTTGCGGGGCTGGCAGGCCATCGGAGGCGCGAGCGCTTCGCTAAGCTAGGCCACAACACTCACCTCCATCCAGAACACCCCATGCAGTCCAACGCCGGCCCGTCCACTCCTCGTCTCACCCGCCGCGATGTCCTCCAGGCGGCCTCTGCTGCCTCCGCGGCGGTTGCAGTGACCGGAGCTGGCCTCGCCCTAGATCCCATGGAACTCCAAGCCCCCTGGTTTCGTGTCTCCCTCGCGGAGTGGTCCCTCCACCGCGCTCTCCGAAGCACCGGCGCCGAGCGCATCACCAACCTGGAGTTCCCTGGCGTCGCCAAGGGGCTCGGGATCGACGGCGTGGAGTACGTCAATGCCTTCTTCAAGTCGGCGGGTCGTGGCGGCGAGCAGGTCTGGCGGGGGACCGACTTCGGGTACCTCAACGACCTCCGCGGCGCATGCTCGGAGGCCGGCGTCGAGAGCCTCTTGATCATGGTCGATGGTGAGGGGCAGCTGGCAGACGAGGACGACAGCCGGCGCCGCGACGCGGTCGAGAACCACTTCAAGTGGGTGGCGGCTGCCGCTTACCTGGGGTGTCACTCCATTCGCGTGAACGCGGGTGGGGGCGGCGCACCGGAGCAGCAGGCCGAGCGGGCGGCAGACTCCCTGCTCCGGATCGCGCGCGTCAGCGACGCCTATGACATCAACGTCATCGTCGAGAATCATGGCGGGCTCTCCTCGGACGGGGCCTGGCTGGCGGGTGTCATGCGTCGCTGCGACCACCCTCGGGTCGGCACGCTCCCTGACTTCGGGAACTTCTATGAGTACGACCGCTACCAGGGGGTCGCGGACCTCATGCCCTTCGCCAAGGCGGTCAGCGCCAAGTCGTACGCCTTCGACGATGAGGGCAACGAGACCAAGATCGACTACACCCGGATGATGAAGATCGTGAAGGACGCGGGCTACCGTGGCTGGGTCGGCGTCGAGTATGAGGGGGGAGACGCGGACGAGCGCGCGGGGATCACCCGCACCCGGGAGCTGCTCGAGCGGCTCCGCACCGAGCTCGGCTGAGGGGGCCTGCGAGGCGTGCGAGGAAACGGGCCCGCTCCGCTGGCTCCCGCACGCACCCCACCCTCGGCCTCACGGGGGCGGTTCCGTGGCCGCTCCTTGCCGCGCCGACCGGCCCGGCTGGATGATACGGCTGGATGATACGGCTGGATGATACGGCTGGATGATCCGGCTGGTCGGTGGCTCGGCTGGTCGGTGGCTCGGGGGCCTCGCGAGGGCGATGGAGAGCCGATCGAGTGGCAGGGGAAGCCTGCGGTGGGGCTTGCGAGGGGCTCGAGGCTGCCAAGGAAGGGCCCGGCGGGGCGTCCGGCCCTACCCGAAGGGTCCCTCTCGACGGGTCTCCTTGTGAGTGGGTCCTCGGAACTGGCTCCTTGGAACGGGCTCCTCTTGGCTGGCTCCCGTTGGCTGGCTCCCCGGGGACGATGCCCGGGTGGCGACCCTGTCCCCGAGGTGTCAGAGGGGGCCCCTTGGGGTATCAGGGGGGCCCTTGGGGCAGGATCCGGGGGGCGGATTCTCTCGATCCGGCCACGCAGACCAGCCGTCGGATTGCCACCGGAGCGCCGGGACCGTATCTTCTTGCCCCCGATCCGCCCTCCGAGAGGAGCCGGCTCGGCACCGCGGGCGCGCCCCGCCCGCCCCTCACCGATCTCCCGACCGAACCGGCACACGTGGCCGCGGTCGGAACCGAACCACCCTCGATCCCTCACCTACCGACCGCACCGCCATGGCCAAGGTCTCCTCAGTTCAGAAGAACGATCGCCGCCGGCAGCTCGCCGACAAGTACGCCGAGCGTCGCGCGGAGTGCAAGAGCATCATCCGCTCCACCAAGACCACGGAGGAGGCCAAGGACGAGGCTCGCTCCGCGCTGGCGAAGATCCCGCGCAACGCGAATCCCAACCGGATCCGCAACCGCTGCTCGTTCACAGGTCGCCCGCGCGCGGTGTACCGTCGCTTCGGCATCTGCCGCGTGACCCTCCGCGAGCTCGCCCACGAGGGCAAGATCCCGGGCATGCGCAAGTCGAGCTGGTGATCCCAGCTGGCGCCGGACCTGATGCCGGCGCGGCCCACGCGCCAACTAGAGAAGGAGGCCGGAGCACTGAGTGCTCCGGCCTCCTTCTAGTTGATCTCTCCTCGCTGTGATGTCCCTCGCAGCGATGTTCCTCGCAGTGGCCTCTCTTGTGGAGACCCCCTCCGAGGCGGCCCCCCCCGGCGTGGGGAGGGAGCCCACCTGCAGGCTGGGTCGGGGCGAGCCCCGGCCCAGCGCTGCTGAGGCTCACTGCACGAGGGCCGGGTCGGTGACGGTGACGGTCGCGCCTTCGGTGGCGTGGAACTCGGTCAGCGCCTCCTGCATCTCGGGGTAGGCCGCGGCGTTGCTGGCTGCGGGGCTCTGCCCGTTGATCACCGGGGTCAGCACCGAACTGTGCGACCCCTCGATGTAGCGAACCGCGGCGCGCTGGCCGGTAGGGACCGTGGTCGTCACGCTGACGGAAGCCAGCCCAGCCTGCGTGATGAACGGCTCCGTGCCTCCCAGCGGGTTCCCCGAGGCTTGGTTGGGGACCACCACATCGGGGAATCCGCCGAGCGGTCCTCCACCGATGACCTCCATGGCGAACAGCGGCCCGGTGGCGCCGAAGCCCGTGAAGTTGATCGCGTCAGTGGTGTCGATGACCGTCTGTGCGGTCTGAAGGAACTGGTAGTACAGGGGCGATCCCGGGGGGACGCCAGCCGCCGTGAGGCCGTCCTGGATCGTCGACCCAAAGGCGATGGACGACTCCAGCAGGTAAGGGACGGCGCCGCCGCCCATGGCCAGCGTGCTGGCCATCAGGTTGGCGTCGTCGAGCGTGATGTACGGCATGCCGACGACGGCGCCCAGGGAGTGTCCCACGAAGTGCACCTTGGTCTCATCGAAGACGTCGCCTCCGGCGTTCACCACGGACAGTCCTCCGAGGGCAGCGCGGAGGTTTGCGAAGTCCGCCACGGACTGCTGGAGGTTGTCGCGGGTCACCGCGAGGTTGGCCAGGTTGACGTAGTGAGCACCTGACGTGTCAGCGATGCCATCCGGCCCGGGAGCGCCAGTGGTGTTGTTCAGGAAGTCCATCCCAAACGTCCGCTCACGCGGCCCTCCGCTCTGGTCGTTGAAGCCAGTGTTGATGTTGACCCCGTTGACGAGGAGCCCCCCGTTGGTGTTGGTCGAACCATCGGGCAAGGTCGAACCAAAGGCGTCGGCGTTCACCCCGTGGAGCGGGAGGTCGATGCAGATGACCGCGAAGCCCTTGTCGGCGAAGGCGTCCGCCACGAAGAGCATGTTCAAGCGGCTCTGGAAGACGCCGTGGGCGAACATGACGATGGGCCAGCCACCCGCAGGCGGTGCTCCAAGCGCGGCTCCGGGGACCGAGAGCAGCACGGGCATGATCTCGGCCTTGGTGGCGACGGGGAGCGGGTTGAAGCGCGTGACGTTGTTGTCGCGGTCGGCGGGTGCCAGGGCGAATTCGCCGGGCGCAGCGTAGCGAGTCGCCCATGGCGTGATCAGCGGCGCCGTGTCGAACGTCACCTGATCGAAGCTCGCGTTGGCCGCCGCGGTCAGGTAGTAGGGGCTCTCGAAGCTGCAGACGTAGATTTCGGCGTTGCCGCTGGTGAGGTTCGGGCCGGTCAGGTCCGCGACCGTGCCGATCATTGGAGCCAAGGGGGCGACGTTGACGAGCGGCGTCGAGAACGGACTGGGAGCCGTGTCGCCCGCGCACGTCCCCAACGCCGCGCAAAGGCCCGTGATCAGGGCTGCCTCGCCGCCGTTCGCGATGGTGATCACGGAGCCAAGGGCGGAGCCGACGGACGCGGTCGTGAAGGTGAAGGAGCAGATGACCTCTTCGCGGGCGACGGCGGTCGTCGAGTTGAAGGCGACGAGCTGCGCGTTGACGAGGGCTTGGAGACCGACGAGTGAGAGCTCGGTCGTGGCCGGGTCGAAGGGAGTCGCCTGTGCTGCGAGGTTATAGGTGACGTCCCTTGTCACGCCTACGCCGTCGGCATCGAGGATGGCATCGGTGAGGACCACCATGTAGACGCTGCTTCCGCCGGCGGTGCTCGGCGTGAGCGGCGCGAGGGGTTGGATCTGAATCGCCGTGTTCCCGAACTCAGAGACCACCGAGACGGAGAAATCCGCGGCGCTGAGCTCGTTGGTGATGGCGGTGACCGCGCCTCCGATGGGACCAGAGGCCGTCTCCGCAGTCACCTGGAACATCCGGACGCTGGCGCCCTCAACCAGGGATGCTTCGTCGATGGCCCGCGAGAAGTTCATCAGAATGGGGGCAGCCGTCGAGCCGCCGTCCACCGTGTTGAGGCTCCGGAGGGGTTCGGGGATCGGCAGCGGGTTCCCGCTCGAGTCCAGTGCGGCCGGGATGTTGATGGTCCCGTCGAGGGTGCCGCTGAAGAGCAGGTCGTTCGGGATCGGAAAGGTGCCAGCCGAGGGGTTGTAGACGGCGACGGTCTGGGAACGGGGATCGTCCACGTCCACGCACCCGGTGATGAGCGTCGTGAGCCCAAGGAGCAGAACTGTGGATCGCCGCAGCCTGGAGGGGGCGCTTCGGGTCGGGTGTGTCATGTTCGAAAGGAGGAGATGGGGGGCGCTGCCGCGGGGGGCCAGGTCGAGTCCGAGGGCTCGGGAGGCCCGAGCGATTTCGTCAGAGTCTAGCAAGAGGGGGCCCTTCCTCGCGATGCGAGGAAGGGACTTGGCACTTGGGGCAACCGAGGGGGGGGGCGCCGCGCTGGCGGACGTTATCCTGGGAGCCACATGCACGCTGTCAGCACCCGAACCGTCCTCGCGAGCGCCCTCGCCGCCCTGATTTCGGCCTGCGCAGGGTGCGGGTCCGAGCCCGCAACCACCCCCGGAGCCGGGGGCAGCCAGGCGGAGGGCACCGCGCCCCCGCAGGTCCGGACGCCGGTCTTCGGCTACGAGGTCGTCGCGCGCTACCCTCACGATCGGCGGGCCTACACCCAGGGCCTCCTCATCGTGGATGGGAAGATGTACGAGAGCACCGGGCGGAACGGGGAATCCTCCGTACGCCTCGTGGACGTCGAGACGGGGGAGGTGCTCAAGCGCCGAGCCATCGACGCGAGCCTGTTCGGAGAGGGCCTCGCGTCGGTCGGAGGGCTGCTCTATCAGTTGACCTGGAAGAGCGGCCGCGCCCTGCTCTTTGACCGGGCTTCGCTCCAGCCAATGAGCTACGGATACGCCTATCCGGGTGAGGGCTGGGGCCTCACGACCTCGCCCGAGGGGCAGCTGGTCATGAGCGACGGGACCGCGGTCCTCCGCTTTCTCGACCCCAAGGGCATGACGGAGCAGCGACGCGTCACGGTCACGGACCTGGGCCGGCCCGTCCGGAATCTGAATGAGCTGGAGTGGATCGATGGAGAGGTCTGGGCCAACGTCTGGAAGCGGAATCGCATCGCGCGCATCGACCCGGTGACCGGCCAGGTCACGGCATGGATCGACCTCCGAGGCCTCCTCGGTTCGACCCGCGTCGGCTCGCCCCTCGAGGACGTCCTCAACGGGATCGCACACGATCCTGAGACCGGCGCGATCTACGTGACGGGGAAGCGCTGGCCGTACCTGTTCGAGATCAAGCTCACCCAGCCGTAGGGGCATCAACCGTCCGAACTCCGCACGGGAGGGGGCCGGACGAGGCGCCGCGAAGCCGACCTCGAGCCCACGCCATCGGTCGGCGTCAGCCGCAGGCTGGACTCCGGGAGCGCGACCGCGGGGGATGGGGCCAGCCGCCGGTGCTGACAGCCGAGTAGAGCCCGATGCCATCCGGGTAGAGCCCGGTGGACCGAAGCCCGTCGGCCGGGGCCACCGAAGCCGAGCTCCAGCCATGGAGGGAGAGCCTCAGCCGCCGATGGCGGGTCTCCGTCACTGGAGAAGCACCTCTGTCATGAGCTGTCTGTAATGGGGTCTTCGTGATGGGATCCTTCGAGCGCTCCCCGTATCAGACAGCGGTGCTGTCGCTCGGGGCGGTTGGGGGGGCGCTGTACGAAGAACCTACCTGAGGCGTACGCAGGGCCAACTCTGCGACCCCACCAGGCGCCGGGTGGGGGCGCCGGGGGTGGATCCGCCCGGGTTGAATCGCGGCTCGCGACCGCCCACGAGTCCCTTCTCCTCGGCGCCCTCCCGCAAAACCCCTACAGTCATTCAAGCATGAGCATCCTCCGCAATCGGTTGACCGGTCCCTCTCGCGACGCTGCCACGACCTCCGCCACGGGGGCGGGCTTGAAGCGGGCGGGCTCCATGCGGACCGGCCTCGGGGTGGCCGGCGCGGTCCTCGGGCTGGCGCTCGCCGGTACCGCGCAGCTCGAGCGAGAGTCGGACGTGGCTCAGGGCGTCTCCCAGGCGTTCGAAACGGTCAGCGAGCGCATCGCGCCCTCGGTGGTCCGCATCGAGTCGGGGCGGCGCATGCAGGGCGGCGTCAGGCCGCTCGGCGAGGGTTCGGGCTTCGTGCTCGACGCTGGCGGCCTCATCGTGACCAACGCGCATGTGGTGAGCGGCGCGGACTCGATCCGGATCCAGCTGCTCGATGGTCGCGCCCTCGACGCGAAGCTCGTGGGGGCAGACACCGAGAGCGACCTCGCCCTCCTGCGCGTGGAGGCCGAGGGGCTCGTCGCCGCGCCGCTGCGCGCCGAGGAACCCGCGCGCGTGGGAGAGTGGGTCATCGCCGTCGGCAACCCCCTCGGGCTCGGGCACAGCGTGAGCGCGGGGATCGTCAGCGGGCGTGGGCGCACGGCGAACATCACCACCTACGAGGACTTCATACAGACTGACGCGGCGATCAACCCCGGGAACAGCGGAGGGCCCCTGGTCGATCTGCAGGGGCGGATCGTCGGGGTCAACACGGCCGTCGCAGACATCCGCATGGGGGGGCAGGGCATCGGCTTCGCCATCCCCGCGGACATGGTGGCCCAGGTCACCGACCAACTCGCTCGCTGGGGTGAGGTGAGGCGGGGCTACGTCGGGGTGAACCTGCGCGAGCTCCGCGAGTCGGAGCTCGCTCGCCTGGAGTACACGGGGAGCAGCCGGGTCGCGGTGCGTAGCGTGGTCAAGGGCGGGCCCGCCGCGCAGGCGGGGCTCAAGCCCGGGGACGTGGTGGTCCGGGTGAACGACCGTCCCGTCACCTCTGTGCAGAGTCTGATGGCCGTCGTCGCGAGCTTCGCACCCGGAACCGAGGTCGAGCTCGAGGTCCGAAGGGATCAGCTGGCCAGGAGCGTCTCCGTGCAGCTCGGCGAGCGTCCGAAGCCGGAGTGAGCGCAGCGCCCCCGGGGCTCATGCCACGTCGGTATCGGGCTCCTGTGTGCCGGTCGCCTCGGCGCGGGCATCCGCCTCTGCCCGGGCGACGGCGAGGCGAACATCGAGCGCCGTGTCCGGGGTCACGGAGATCGAGCTGATGCCGCAGCGGACGAGGAACTCCGGGATCTCGTCCGGGTGGTCGCTCGGCGCCTGGCCGCAGATCCCAATCTCGAGGCCCCGGCGGCGATAGGCGGCGATCGCGTCCGCGATCATGCGCTGCACCGCGGGGGAGCGGGCGTCCACGGCGTGGCGGTAGCCCTCGAGGTCGTCGCGGCTGACGGCGTAGACGGTCTGGACAAGGTCGTTCGACCCGATCGAGCCGCCGGTGAGGTCCATGGCATCGATGAAGCGGTCCGCCTCGATGACGTTGCTGGGCAGCTCGATCATCAGGAACAGGCGCACGTCGGCCTCGGGTCCGAGCCCGCGATCCGCGAGGAGCTCGCTGACCTCGGCGCCCTCCTCCGGTGAGCGGCAGAAGGGGACCATCAGCTCGAGGTTCTCGAGCCCGAGCCGGCGCTTCACCAGGCGAAGCGCGTCGCACTCCATCTCGAACGCGGGAGTGAAGTCGGGGTCCACGTAGCGGCTCGCGCCGCGCCACGCGATCATCGGGTTCTCCTCGACCGGCTCGAAGAGGCGGCCGCCGAGGAGCTCGCGGTACTCGTTGGACTTCAGGTCTGAGAGGCGCACCAGGACCGGGCGGGGATGGAACGCAGCACAGATGAGCCCGACGCCCTCCATCACACGGTCCACGAAGAACTGGCGCTTGTCCGCGTAGGCCGCCGTGCGGCGGTCGATGGCCCCGAGGATGCCCCGCAGCTCCTCCTCGCCCTCGGCCTCGAGGCGCTCGTGGAAGCGAGTGAGGACGGGGGCGACCTTGCCGGTCTCGAGGAAGTCCTGGAGCTCCTGGCGGTAGAGCAGCGCGAGCGGGTGGACGCCGACCTCGCTGGTCAGGATGAACTCAAGGCGCGCGAGCCCGACCCCGTCCACGGGGAGGCGGCTGTCAGTGAGCGCCTTGGAGGGGAACCCGACGTTGAGCTTGATCTTGGTCTCGAGCTCGATCGACGTGTCGACCTCGGTGCGCTCGATCTCGAACGGGTGGATGCCGTCGAAGACCAGGGCGATATCCCCCTCGGCGCAGGTGCCGGTGACCTCCTGCAGGGGAGCGAGGCGCTTGGTCGCGTCCTCGCAGCCGACGATGGCGGGGATGCCGAACTCGCGCGCGATGATCGCCGCGTGGGAGGTGCGTCCGCCCTTCTCGGTGATGATCAGGGAGGCGTCCTTCATGAGGGGCTCCCAGTCCGGGGTGGTCATCTCGGTGACGAGGACGTCACCAGAGTCGAAGACGCGCTCCTCCACGGGGATGTCCTCCAGGCGCTCCCCGGCGGCGATCCGCTCACGGAGCGCGCGCTTGCGGAGGATCACCTCCTCGTAGTTCTTGTAGAGGCGCACTCGCCCGCTGCCGATGCGCGTGCCCACGGCCTGGCCCTCGGCGAGGACCTTCCCGTCGACGGCGAGCTGAGCGGCGAGCCCGGAGGGCATCGCGTAGCGGATGATCTCAGTGGGGCGGGCCTTCGAGTGAACCGTCTCCGGGCGCGCCTGGACGATGAAGAGGTCCTGGCTGCGGCCGTCCTTCGCCCATTCAATATCCATGGGTTGGCCGTAGTGCTCCTCGATCGCGAGGGCCATCCGGCCGAGCTCGCTGATCTCCTCCCTGGAGAGTGACCACTGCCGCCGCCGGGCGCTGGAGGTGTCGTTGCTCTCTGTCCGGGTGCCCCCCTGGGTGGAGTAGACCATGGCCTGGTCCTTGGCGCCGAGGTGCCGGTGGACGATGGCGGAGTACCCGCGGCGCAGGCCCTCCTTCCAGATGGTGAACTGGTCCGGGGAGACGGACCCCTGGACCACGAGCTCACCGAGCCCGTAGCTGGAGCTGATGTGGATGACGCCGGGGTGCCCCGAGTCGGGGTCGAGGGTGAACATCACGCCGGAGGTCGCCAGGTCGCTCCGGACCATTTTCATGACGACGACCGCGAGCGAGGCGGCCAGCGGATCCATGTCCTTGGCCAGTTGATACGAGACCGCGCGCTCCGTGAAGAGACTCGCGCAGCACTCCTTCCAGCGCAGCAGAACCTCCTCGAAGCCGTTGACGTTGAGGTAGCTCTCGCACTGACCGGCGAAGCTCGCGTCCGCGGAGTCCTCGACGGTGGCTGAGGACCGCACCGCGACGTCCACCTCCGCGCCGTACTCCTCGCAGAGTTCGCGGTAGGCTGCTTCCAGCGACTCGGCCACATCGGCGGGGACAGGGGTCGTCACCACCAGCTGCCTCGCGAGGGCGGTCCTCCCGTACATCTCGAGTTGATCGCCAGCGTCTGCGCCGTCGAAGCAGGCTCGGAGCGCCTCATCGAGGCTGCCGCACCGGACGGCGCTCGCGCGGACCTTGGCCAGACCCTCCGGCTCCTCCACCTCGAGCCACGCGTCCCGGTGCACGGAGGTCTCGAGGAAGCGCCGGTACGAGGTGGCGGTGGTGGTGAAGCCGTTGGGAACCCTGACCCCGCGGGGAACCAGCTCGCGGTAGAGCTCTCCCAGGGAGGCCCCCTTACCGCCGACGAGGTTGGCGTCGCCTCGGCCGACCTCGGAGAACCAGAGGAGCAGGGATTGGTCACGGTGTGTCATGGGAGCCTTGCGGATGGGGAGGGGGCCAGTCCGTCTCTCTCTTCGAAAGCAGAGGCCGCCCGTATGAATAAGGGTAAACCCTATGTTGGGCTGCGGCTCGTTGACGCGGTGCAGGCGTATTCCCCTCGTCTGCGCAGGGCGCGATGAGGTTTTCACACAACCCTCTCGTCCGTGCGGTACCCCCGGGGCGAATAGTGGGGGGTAACAGAAGCCCGCGCGCGCCGCCCGAGCCCGCGCTCAGCACCCCTTATCACATGATCACAAAACTGGTTCAGGGAACCCTCCTCGTGGCCGTCGCCGGGATCGCGTCCAGCGCGCTCGTCGCCGCCCACCAGGAAGGCCCCGCCCCGACGCCCGTGGCCCAGCAGGGCGACGACGGCCCTGCCGTCAAGGGCGACACGAAGAAGAAGGAGGCCAAGGAGGACAAGATCACCGTCTGGACCCTCCACGCCTCCGGCAAGGGCTGAAGCGCGGGCAAGAAGGCCCGTGCGGCCTTCCTCACTGTCCTCGACGAGGACGACGACATCGAACGCATCTTCTGGAGCGGGACCCGCGCCAGCTTCACCCTGAAGAAGGGGGTCAAGGTGGACGAAAAGGCCCTCAAGGCCGCCATCGAGAAGAAGCGACTCAAGTGGGTCTCCCTCACGAGCCGCGAGTCGGAGCGGGCGAAGGCGGCCTACGTCGCCAAGACGCCCGGCCTGACGTGAAGCGACACCGCCGGGAGGGTCCGTGAGACCCTCATCAAGTCCCTCGGGGACAACGTCGCCGATGTCTACGCCGGTCCGGAGATCATCATCCAGATGAAGAAGGACGAGAAGCTCGACGAGGCCAAGGTCAAGGCCGCCCTCGCCAAGCACAAGGTGAAGATGAAGAGCATCAAGAAGGACAAGACCTACATCCTCTGATCGCGCGCGCGGCGGCGCCCTGGCGGGCGCCCGTCGCGCCTCGTCTCGCAGGCACCCTGGCGGATCGCTCCGCCAGGGTGCCTTGCATTTCAGCGACCGCCCGCCGTCGGGGACTCCCTGGCCACCGTTCCTGGGCCGGGCTCCGTCCCTTAGAGTCGTGGGTCACCATGACCTCCCTCGACCCGACCCCCGACGATCGCTTCTCCTTTGGCCTCTGGACCGTGGGCAACCCCGGCCGCGACCCCTTCGGTCACGCCGTCCGCCCGGTACTCGACCCCTGCGACATCGTCGCCAAGCTGGGAGAGATCGGCGCCTGGGGCGTGAACCTCCATGACGAGGACCTCGTCCCGTTCGGCAGCTCGGCCGCGGAGCGTGACCGGATCGTGGGGGACTTCAAGCGAGCCATGGCGGACTCGGGGGTGGTCTGCCCCATGGCCACCACGAACCTGTTCTCCCAACCGATCTTCAAGGACGGCGCCTTCACCTCGAACGACCCGGCAGTGCGGGCCTTCGCGATCCGCAAGACCATGGACGCCATCGACCTCGGCGTCGAGCTCGGGGCCAGCACGTACGTGTTCTGGGGCGGGCGAGAGGGCGCCGAGGCCGACGCATGCCGCGACCCGCGGACCGCGCTGTCGAACTTCCGGGACGCCATCGACTTCCTCTGCGGGTATGTGAAGGACCAGGGGTACGACCTGCGCTTCGCCCTCGAGGCCAAGCCGAACGAACCGCGCGGCGACATCTACCTCTCGACCACGGGGCACATGCTCCACTTCATCTCGACCCTCGACCACAGCGAGATGGTCGGGGTCAACCCGGAGGTGGCGCACGAGACCATGGCGGGGCTGTCCTTCGTCCACGGCGTCGGGCAGGCGATGGAGTGCGGCAAGCTCTTCCACATCGACCTCAACGGGCAGCGGATCGGTCGCTACGACCAGGACCTCCGCTTCGGCTCCGAGGACCTGAAGCAGGCCTTCTTGCTGGTGCGGCTCCTGGAGGGCACCGGCGGCGGCGCCCGCTACGAGGGGCCCCGTCACTTCGATGCCCACGCCTATCGGACCGAGGACCACGACGGAGTCTGGGAGTTCGCCAGCGGTTGCATGCGCACCTACAAGCTCCTCGCGGCCCGCGCGGCCGCCTTCGACGCCGACCCCGACGTCCAGGCGATCCTCGAGGGGACCGTGGCGGCGAACCTCGTGGACGTCGGCGCCGGATACAGCGCCGAGCGCGGCGACGCGCTCCGGGCGCTCGAGATCGACGCCGAAGCCCTCGGCGCGAAGGGCCTCAGGTACGAGCGGCTGGACCAGATCATGGTGGAGCACATGATGGGGGCCCGCGGATGAGCGCTGACGGGGACCTGTTCCTCGGGGTCGACGTCGGGACACAGAGCACCAAGGCGGTGCTCGTGGACGTGGAGTCCGGGGACGTCGTGGCCCGGGCCGCTCGCGCCTACGACCTCATGGAGGGGCTCCCCGCCGGGCACGCGGAGCAGCACCCGAGCACCTGGACCGAGGCGGCCACCGCCGCGATCGGTGAGGTGTCCCAGGGACACGGCCAGCGCGTCCGCGGGGTCGGGGTCTCTGGACAGCAGCACGGGGCCGTCCTGCTGGGGGACGGAGATCAGGTCCTTCGGCCCGCCAAGCTCTGGTGCGACACCTCCGCGGCCGAAGAGGCGGCGGCCCTCTCGTCCGAGCTCGGCCGTTCGATCCCCGCCGGCTTCACGGCGCCGAAGCTACGCTGGTCCGCCGAGCGGGAGCCCGAACTCTGGGCCCGAGTGCGGCGAGTCCTGCTGCCCCACGACTTCCTCAACCTCTTCCTCACGGGCGAGTTCTTCACCGAGGTGGGGGACGCGTCCGGGACGGGCTACCTCGACCCGGCGCGCGGCGCGTACGACGCCGAGGCGGTGGATCGCACCGCCCCCGGGCTCGCCGACCTCCTCCCGCCGCTCCGCCCCTGCGCG
>CBFHHK010000051.1:0-22183 GCA_965655435.1 Planctomycetota bacterium
GCCAGCCGAAGCCGGCTCAGCGTTGGAGCACAGTATGCACCGAGGCCGGCACCTCCCGCTCGGCCCGCCCCGTCTCCGCGGCATTCAAGGCTCCGGGCCTCCCCAAATCCGTGCCGCGCTGTCCCTCACGGCCTGAACGGGACCCGCAGGCCGTTGGAGAGGCAAGAACGGAGGGGGAAGCCCTGCGCGTCGCGGAACCAATACTGGAAGTTCCATCTCTCCCCTGCGGTGATCGCGCCCGTGGGCAACGTCGTGCCCGTGAGCTCGACCGGAGAGTCACTCGCGGGTACGTACAGCAGGTAGGACCTGGAGACGCCCTGGACGTCGACGGTTCGGGTCAGCAGCTGTTGGCTCGAGGCGGGGAGCACGCAGAGGGTGACCGCGGCGAGACGAAGTGAGAGAGAGGGCAGAGGCACGGGGAGGAGGGTGAGGGGATGAAGCGGGCGGCGCCCCGCCGTTCGAGGAGTGCGTCGACGGAACGAGGGGCGCGCGAGCGGAGCACAGCGGCCTCTCGCAGCGTCCCGCCGCTGGGAGGGGCCGGAGGGGGCTGGGACGTTCCCTCCCCCCAACCACCGGAAGACGTCCCCCGGAGCGGCACGCAGCCGACCGGCTACCCGACCGGCTACCCGACCGTGCTCCCGACTCGGCCCGCGGCGACAGCGAGCCGCCGTCGGACCGCCCGCCCGCCTCTGGGGGCCCCTGGTGGCGCTCGATGGGCCTCTGATGGGCCTCTGATGGGCCTCTGGGACACCCGCCTCCCGATCTGACGCACGACAATCCGTCGCGGCCCTCCAGAACCGCGATTGGCGACGCTTCAGACCACGAGGTAGCGGACTATTGAGGTGGTTGGGGCGCGGGATGAGACACTCGCCTCACGTGGTGTGGTGGCAGGCGGACCACCTTCTGGCCAGCCCGAGAGTCCAGGCTCACGGAACGACCCTCCACTCCGCCGCGTCCACTTGCCAGCCGCTCGGAGACCCCGACCAGGCATCAGCACGACACGAGACCCGACATGAGCACTGCCAAGATGATCCTCCGCGCCTCGCTGACCTCCGCCCTCGGCTCGGCCGCGGCCCTGTGCATGCTTCAGTCGCCCACCTCGGCAGCGGCGGCCCCGGCGACGCTCTCCTTGGCACCATCGTGGGCCCCCCCTCTGGCTCAGTCGGGAGGCCAACCCTCGGCCGCTCGTGAGTGGAACGAGGTGCTGCTCGAGTCCATCCGCAACGACCTCGCGCGGCCGACCATTCACGCTCGGAACCTGTACCACGTCTCGATCGCCATGTGGGACGCGTGGGCCACCTATGACGCCACGGCGAACACGGTGCTGTTCCAGGAGGACCACGCGACCACCGCCCCCAACGTTGACCAGCTGCGCAGCGAGGCCATCTGCTACGCGTCGTACCGGATCCTCCGCTCACGCTTCGCGAACTCGCCCGGCGCGTCAGTCATGCTCCCGCAGTACGACTCGCTCATGATTGCCCAGGGGTTTGACCCCACGAACGCCTCCACCGTCGGCAACTCCCCCTCCGCCATCGGCAACCGGATCGCGGCCGCGGTGCTCACCTATGGCGACAACGACAACTCGAACGAGCGGAACGACTACGCCAACAGGTTCTACCTCCCGGTGAATGACGCCCTCGTCGTCGAGCTCCCCGGCAACCCGACCTTCACGGACCCGAACCGCTGGCAGCCCCTCAGCCTGCAGTTCTTCATCGACCAGTCGGGCAACGTGATCGCGTTCGGGTACCCCGACTTCATCTCGCCGGAGTGGGGCATCGTCCCCGGATGGTCGCTCACCGAGTCCGACCGCACGGTCTACCAGCGAGACGGCTTCAACTACTGGGTGTTCAAGGATCCCGGCTCGCCCCCGCTCATCGACGACGCGCTCGACCGCTACCGCGACGGCTTCGAGATGGTCAGCGTGTGGTCCGCGCACCTTGACCCCGCCGACGGCGTGATGGTCGACGTCTCCCCCGCCGGGGTCGGCAACGCGCCCCTCGCCGCGCCGTCCCAGTCGGACCAGTACTACGACTACGTCAACGGCGGCGACTGGGGCACCGGCTACACGTCGAACCCCGTGACCGGACAGCCCTACACCCCCCAGCTGGTGCCGCGCGGTGACTACTCGCGCGTGCTCGCCGAGTTTTGGGCCGACGGCCCGGACTCAGAGACGCCCCCGGGGCACTGGTTCGTGATCCTCAATGACGTCTCCGACCACCCCTCCTTCGTCAAGCAGCTGGGGGGAACGGGGCCCGTGCTGAATGACCTGGAGTGGTGCGTGAAGACCTACCTCGCCATGGGCGGGGCCATGCAGGACGCCGCCATCTCCGCGTGGGGCGTGAAGGGCTGGTACGACTACCCGCGTCCGGTCAGCGCCCTGCGCTACCTCGCGGGCCTGGGGCAGCGCTCGGACCCGCAGCAGCCGAGCTACCACCCCGACGGGATCAACCTGCACCCCGGCTACGTCGAGGTGGTGACCGCCGCCACGACGGCGACCGGCCAGCGCCACGAGGACCTCGCCGGAGAGGAGGGCAAGATCGCCGTGCTCGCGTGGCGCGGCCCCGAGTACATCACCGACCCGCTGGTGGACCAGGCCGGGGTCGGCTGGATCCTCGCCGAGGAGTGGTGGCCCTACCAGCGGCCGTCGTTCGTCACCCCGCCCTTCGCCGGCTACGTGTCCGGCCACAGCACCTACAGCCGCGCCGCGGCGGTGATGATGGACCGGCTCACAGGCTCGCCGTACTTCCCTGAGGGCCTCGGGGAGTACGTCTGCGCCCAGGACCAGTTCCTCGTCTTCGAACAGGGTCCCAGCGTCGACGTCCGGCTGCAGTGGGCGTCCTACTACGACGCCTCGGACCAGTGCTCCCTCTCGCGGATCTGGGGCGGCATTCACCCCCCCGCTGATGACCTCCCCGGCCGCCAGATGGGCCAGGAGATCGGTGAGGAGGCCCACGACCTCGCGCAGCTCTTCTGGTCGGGCAGCGCCTGCGACTCGGGCAACTTCGGCCCCACCGTGGACCTGGACGGCAACGGCGTCGTCGACCGCTGCGAGGTGATCGGCAGCACCTACTGCGCCCCGGCGGTCCCGAACTCCACGGGCGTCCCCGGCGCGGTCTCCATCCTGGGCAGCACCGACGTGGCCGCGAACGACTTCAAGGTCAGCGCGCGCAACCTCCCCCAGGGATCCCTTGGCTACTTCCTCGCCTCCACCACCCCGGGCCTCATCGCCCCGGTGCTCGGGAGCGCTGGCTCCCTCTGCGTGATCGGCAGCATCGGGCGCGGCGTGGGCGGCGGCGTCCTCTCCGCCGGCACGACAGGCACCATGATCGGCGCCGCGGACCTCTCGGCGATGCCCCAGCCCACCGGCGCCGTCGCCGTCCAGGCGGGCGAGACGTGGCACTTCCAGCTCTGGCATCGGGACCTCCCGCCGACGAACTCGAACTTCACGGACGCGGTCGCGGTCACGTTCCAGTGACCGGTCGCCCGTGGGCACGAGCGGTCCCTCCAACGCCCTCTGTGCCCAGGCCTTGATCGGCTCCGACGCCTTCCCGGCCGGCGTCGGCGGAGCGGGAGGGAGGGGCTCGTCCAGCCCGGGCTAGCCCTATGACGACGATTCCCGTCGGGCGCACTTGCCCGGGCGGCGCGCGGGTGCACACTCCCGGCGTGGACCACCCCTCGTCTGACCCCAAGGCGCCGAGCCTCCCGGCAGCGGACGCCACGGCGCCCGCCTCCGGCGAGCCAGCGCTCACGCGCTTCCTGCTCCGGACGGCGGAGCTCCTTCACGCCTACGGCACCCCCGCTCACCGCCTCGAGCGGGTGATCGTGAAGCTCGCGGCAGACGCCGGCCAAGAGGTCCAGGTGTTCTCCTCCCCGACCTCGATCTTCCTCGGCTTTGAGGGGGAACAGACCGGCAGCGGCGTCCGCCTCCTGCGCGTGCAGCCCGGCGGTGTGGACCTCGGGCGGCTGGTGGCCATGGACGAGGTCCTCGAGCGGGTCGAGGACGGTGGGATCGATCACGCGACGGCCCTCGAGCAGATGGAGGCGCTCCACGCCGCTCCGACCCGAGGCAGCGGGATCACGTCCCTGGTCGGGCACGCCCTCGCTGCAGGCGCCGCCGCCATCTTCTTTGGCGGGTGCCTGGCGGACGCGCTGCTCTCCGCGGCCGTCGGTCTCGTGATCGGATTATTGGAGCGCGTCTCCTCTCGCAAGGAGGGGGCCACCGGGACATTCGAGCCCTTCGCCGCGTTCCTCGCGGCGGGCGTCGGTCTGCTCGGCGCTCACTTCCTGGGGGGCGCAGTGGACGACCGTGTGGTGGCCCTCGCGTCCGTAATCGTCCTCGTCCCCGGCCTCTCCCTGACGGTCGCGCTGGTGGAGCTGGCCACCCGCAATCTCGCCTCGGGTACCGCCCGCCTCGCAGGCGCGATGACGGTCTTCCTGACCATCGCCTTTGGCGCCTACCTCGGGCGGCTCGTCGTCCGGACCCTCGTCCCGCTCTCGGGGCCCTTCCCGGTCCCCGAGCCCGAGCCCTGGCTGTCGTCTCCACTGGCGCTCGCCGTGCTCCTGACCCTGGCCGCCACGGGCTTCGGCCTGCTCTTCGGCGCGCGGCTCCGCGAGCTACCTTGGATCCTCGGCTCGAGCGCCGCAGGCTTCACGGCGGCGAAGGTCACAGCCTGGCTCGCGGCCAACGGGAACGCCTCGGACGGCGCCGTTCAGGTCTCAGCAGCCGCCGCCTTCGCCGGCGCCCTCGCGGTGGCGGCCTTCTCCAACGCGTACGCCCGGCTCAAGGATCGGCCCGCGACGGTGCCGCTGCTCCCTGGGCTGCTGGTGCTGGTCCCCGGCGCCATCGGCTATCGCGCCCTGAGCGCCTTCGCCGACCAGAACGCGCTCAGCGGGGTGGCGTCGGTTTACGAGATGCTCCTGGTGGGCGCGGCCCTGGTCGGCGGGACCTTGACCGCCAACGTGATCGTCCCGCCCCGAAGGGTCCTCTGAGGGTGGCCCACCGGCGGCGACGCTGCCGCCTACACCGCCCGGGGACGCTCAAGGCAGCCCTCACCGCCCGCCATCGCGCTGTACGCCGTGCCAGCCCTCGCCCCTCCCGGCGCTGAGCCCGGGTCGCGCCCGGCGGTGTTAGGCTCTGTAGGACCGCGACGCTCCGAGCACCCGCTCCTCCACAAGGTCAGTGCCAACCCACCGTCATGAGCAAGGATAAGACCCCGCCCGCGCCCCAGCCCCACAGCCAGGGCGAGGCCAACCTCCGCCCGGGCCCGAGAATGCACCCACTGAGTGAGTGGACGTTCGCAGGGGTCGGACGGCACGTGGTGAAGCTCCCGCTCGCCATCAGCCTCCTCCTCATCCTCCTCTCCCCCTTCGCTCAGAACGGCGGCGAGCAGCTCGGGAGCGGGTTCCTCGTGCTCCTGGCGTCCCTGGTCATCGGCGCGTTCTTCCAGCTCGTGGACGACCGGAGCCACTAGCCCTCGGGGTCCGGCGCTCAGAGGAGCCGCTTGCGCCGGAAGACCTCCCAGAGGGCGAGGGCGACCACGCCCATGAAGACGCAGACGTAGGTGAACGCCTGCTCGCTCTCCACGCCGGGCATGCCGCCCACGTTGACGCCGAGGAGCCCCGTCAGGAGCCCCAGAGGCAGGAAGATGGCCGTGACGATGGAGAGCACGTACATCGTCCGGTTCATGGACTCCGCGAGGCGCGCGCTCAGCTCCTCCTGGGTGACCGCGGCCCGATCGCGGACCGAGTCGAGCTCCTCGACGAAGCGCAGCAGCCGGTCGCCGAGCTCGCGCAGCATGAGCCGCTCCCGGTCCGCGAGCCAGTCCATGGGCGCGACGTCCAGGTGCCCCATGGCGTCACGCTGGGGAGCGAGGAAGCGACGGAGCCCGATGGCCCGTCGCCGCAGGTCACTCAGAGTGGCCCGGAGCTCTCGGCCCTCCTGACTGAGGACCTGGTCCTCGATGGCGTCTGCCTCATCATCGATGCTGACGACGAGGTCCGAGAGCGGCTCGAAGATGCGGGCGCAGAGCTCCACCAGCAGCGCGCCGGGCCCCGATGGCCCGCCGCCGCTCATGAGCGCCTCTCGGACCTCGCTGGGGACGTTGAGCTGGCGGTGGCGAAGGGACACGGCGCATCGCTCGTCGAGCCAGAGCCGGAAGGCGACCATCTCATCGGGATCCAGCCGGCTCGCCGGGTTGATCGCGCGAAGGTTCACCAGGAGGCCCTGCCCCCGGCTTGAGGACCGCGGGCGCGTTGCCTTGGCGCACAGGGTGTCGATCAGGACGTCGTCAAGGCCCGGACCTTCCCCGAGCCACTCGCGGACGCCCGGAGCACGGTAGTCGAGGTGGGCCCAGAGGAAGCCCTGTTCAGGGGTCCACGCGCGGACCCCCGCCCAGTCCAGCTCTCGCCCGCCGCCCTCGCCGTCGAGGAGGACGGCGAAGATCAGCCCCCCACCGACGTGGGCCCCTTGGCTCGTCTCGTTCATGTTCGTGCATGGTAGTGAAGGCGCAGCGGCAGTTCTCGTCCTGTCCCTTCCCGACCGGCCCCACCTCCCCTGCTGGCTCCCCCTTCGACGCCCGGGGGCCGCGAGGCCGTATCATCTCGGCCATGAAGACCGTGATCGTCCTCTCGAGGGACCAGATGGGAGAGGGCGACGCCGGCCTCGGGGCTCGCATCCTCAAGACCTTCCTCCAGAAGACCGGCGTGCTCCGGGAGCTGGAGGCGCTGCTCTTCTACAACGCCGGCGTGAAGCTGGTGGGCGCGGATTCCCCCGTGCGCGCCGAGCTCATGCTCCTGGAGGAGAACGGCGTGGACCTGGTGCCCTGCGGGACCTGCCTCGACCACTATGGGGTCACCCCCGCCGTGGGCAAGGTCGGCTCCATGGACGAGATCCTGGGCGAGATCGAGCGGGCCGAGAAGGTCCTCACCCTCTGAGGCCGCGATGACCGACGGCACCGACGGCTCGCCAGGTCCCCGCCTGGCCCTTCGGGTGAGCACCGCCTGTGGGCTCGTCCCCATGGCTCTGGGCTCCCTCGGCTTCTTCGGGTGGCTGATCTCCACCGGCGGCATCGGCAGCGAAGGCAAGCTCTTCATCATGCTCGGTATCGCGGCGCTCGGTGGCGGGCCGGTCCTCTTCGTCATCGGGCTCGGCGCCCTCGCGGTCGCGCGGCGGCGGGGGGCCCCCGCGCGCCCTCTCGTCCGACGTGCGCTGCTCCTGTTCGCAAACCTGCCCCTCGTGGCCCTGTACTTCTTCGGCTTGAACGTCGCAGCAATCCAGCGGGTCGAGGTGGTGAACCTCGGCGACGTCGCCATCCAGGACGTCAAGCTCGTGGCCTGCCGAAGCTCGCGCTTCGAGGCCGAGGAGCTGGACCCTGGAGAGCGCCTCGTGTGGCGGTTCCATCCCCGCTCTGAGGGCATGCTCGCGGTCTCCGCGCGCCGGTCCGGAGAGACGCTCACCCTCGAGGAGGGGTGCATGTTCTTCGTCTTCATGCGCAAGGACGTGCTCGTGGAGCTGACCGCGGACGGAGGGTGGCAGGTCACGGAGGCCGACGGTGCCCCTTGGTCCTGGGTCCCGGGTCGGTGAAGCTTGACCGCGGAGCGGGCGCCTCGACTCGCCGCGGCGCGGACCGCTGGATCGCCACGCCGCGAACCGGACCATTCGATACCTTGGTCGCGTCTGCTCGCCACAGGCCCCCCCTCACCGCCGCGCTCCTCTTCCCACTGGCGGCCGCTCCCTCCAGCACCGTGCTCCCCACACGCCTCGCCCCCCCCTGGCTCGCCCGAGGCCTCGCGCTCGCGCTCTGCACCTCCATCTCCTCGGCGGCGCCAGTCGGCCCCCAGGCCCTGTCAGCCGAACACCCGGATACGGTCGTGGAGGACACCGCCGGCGACGTCGCGGCGGACCACTCCGCGGCCGCGGAGTCTCCGTGGCTCGTGACGCCGACATTCAGCGTCGACCCGAAGCTCGGCTCCACCCTCGGCGGCGTCGCTGGCTACATCCGGAGGTTCGACCCGGACTCGAACCCGTCCCTGCTGACCTTCTTTGGCGGCTACAGCAACACCGACTCCAGCTACTTCGGGTTCGCGGCGGACACCTACTTTCGCGCCAACCAGCACAAGCTGATCTTCGGCGCGATGAGCGGCGAGGTCCGCAACGAGTACGACGACTTCCTGGGCAGCGGACTCCCCGCCGAGACCCAGGACAACATCGGCGCCGTCGGAGCCCGCTACCTCTACCGCGTGAAGGGCGGCTGGTACGGAGGGCTCCAGGGCATCTCCACCGACTACGTCATCGGCGCCGAGGGTCTCCTCGCGGGGGCCTTGGATCAGATCGGTCTGACCGGCCTGCGCTCGAACGGCCTGGGGCTCGTGGCCGAGTTCGACGATCGGGACAATGTCCGGAACCCTACCCTCGGAGAGCACTTCACCGTGCACAACGTGGCCTACCGCGAGGGCCTCGGCGGCGAGGACTCCTTCGACTCGCTGCACCTGTCCTATGCGAGGTACTTTCCCTTCGGCGATGGGCACGTGCTCGCGACCGACATCAGCGGCAGGTGGACCAAGGACGCTCCGCAGTCAGGCTTCTCCTCCATCGACATGCGCGGCTACACGAGGGGGAACTACCTGAACGAGCACTCGACCCAGCTCCAGTTCGACGCCCGCTTCGACCTGAACGGACCCTGGGGCGCGGCGCTCTTCGGCGGGATCGGGAGCCTGTACTCGACCCTCTCGGACCTCGACAGCTCCGACGCCCTCTTCCCGATGGGAGGAGCCGGGATCATCTACGACCTCAAGCCCGAAGCGGGCATCGTCCTGCGCCTCGACTACGCGGTCGGCGAGGACGACAACTCCGCCCTCTACCTCAGCTTCGGCCAGCCGTTCTGACGGCGGCCGGCCCCCGGGAGCCGCAGGCGGCCCCCTACTGGCGGCGGCGCGGCTCGTAGGCCTTGCCCGGGACGACCGGCTCGGCGTACTCGCCCTGGAAGGTGGCGTCGAACCAGCGCGCGAGTCGCGCCCCCACCCCCGCTCCCTCGAGGAAGAGGCTCACGTTGCGCGAGGTCGTGAAGTACGACCCCTCCCAGTTGCTGGAGCCGATCCACGCCGCGCGCTCGTCGGCCACGCAGAGCTTGGCGTGGGCCACCCGTGAGAACTCCACGAAGCCCGTGCTCGCCTCCGGAATGACCGCGAAGCGCACGTCGATGCGGTCGAGGCTGGCCAGGCTCTGAAGGCCGTCCACGCATCCCTTGCGCTTGCACCAATCCGCCACCAGCAGCTCCACCCGGACCCCGCGCGCGGCGGCCCGGCGCAGGGCGCTCTCGAGACGGTCGAAGTAGCCGCCGCCATAGCCCGTCGCGTCATAGGTGAGGACCTGCACCCGGAGCCGCGCCTCAGCGCTGTCGATGAGCTCGAGCAGCAGGGGAAGGTCCCAGGGGACGCCGCCGGGGAGGTGGCCCTCGGGGCTGCAGGCCAGGGTCGCCTGGACCGTGGAGGAGGCGGCCGAACCGGCCTGCTCCGCGGCAAGCTGGAGCGTCGAGGGAGCCAGGGCGCTCCCTCCCGCGGGCACCGGCGCGCCGCCCGCGAGCGCCCAGTCCATCTCGAAGATCCGCGACAGCCCCTCGGCGATGGACCGGTCCACCAGGAGCGCCCCGAGCTCCTGAATCTGATCCATGGCCCTGAAGTCGAAGTTGGGGCTCCCGAGGAAGGACTGCCCGCCGTCCACCACCATGTACTTGGCGTGCATCACGCCGCCGGCGACCTCGCCGAAGTCGATGAAGCGCACCTCGATCCCGTCGATCACTCCGAGCCGCGCCGCGAGCTCGGGATAGGTCTTGCGGAAGCGCTCGGCGAGCAGAAAGCGCACCCGAACCCCTCGGGCCGCCGCGGACTCGATGGACTCGATCACGTCGTTCAGCGGGTTCGAGGGCGCGGTCGACGCGTAGAAGTGCGAGAGCAGTACCTCGCGCTGCGCACCGTCGATCATCCCCTTCCACACCTCCGCCGTCTGGGGCAGGTCCGGGGCGTCGAGAGTGGTCTCCAGGGGCGACGACTCCACCAGGGTCAGGCGTTGAACGGCGGCACGTTCGTCGGCGGCCGCAGGGTCTTGGCCGGAAAGGAGCAGCGCGGTCGTCAGCAGGGGGAACAGCATGGGCCAACTAGAAGCGATGGGCTCCCCCGAGATAGGCGCCGAGGGACAAAAACGTCGGCGCAGCGAGGCCGACCGTCCCCCCACATGTGCCTCCCGACGCTCCCGGGGAGGGCCCTCACGGTCCTCCAGGGGCACCCTACGGTAAAAAGCCGTACATCTACGACGAAACACCGTAGGCCTGCGTGGGAGGGTCGGTACAAGGGGCGACGACATGAGCGCCAGCCAACTGACCAACGCCGAACTCGCCGTCCTCGAGCTCCTCTGGGAGCGAGGTGAGCTGACCGCTCGGCAGATCCGAGAGTACCTCTACCCCGACGCTGAGCGGGCGCAGCACGGGACGGTGCAGCGCTTCCTCCAGAGCCTGGAGGAGAAGGGCTGCGTGGTCCGCGACCGCAGCCTCCACGTGCACGTCTTCACGGCCGCGGTGACCCGGGAGGACTTCGCGGGCGAGCAGCTGGTGGGTCTCGCCGAGCGCCTCACCGGGGGATCCTTCGCGCCCTTCCTCACCCACCTCCTCCGCTCCAAGAAGATCAGCCGCAAGGAGCTCGATCGCCTGAGGGCCCTGCTCGACGGCGCGGGCCGCGGGAAGGCATGAGATGAGCGTCTCCTGGCTGGAGCTCACCCTGAGCAACCTCTGCGTCTCCTCGGCCCTGGCCCTGGTCGCCTACGCCGTGCACCGCCACGGCCGGCACCCCCTGCTGGCCCACGCGCTGTGGCTCGGGGTCCTGCTCAAGCTCGTGACGCCCCCGGTGTTGACCGTCCCGCTCATCCCGTTCGAGAGTCCCGCCCTGAGCGCCGAGCTGGCGCGCGTGGAGGAGCAGCTGGCCTCCCTCGCGACGCCGGCCATCGGCGGCGCTGAGATCCGGACCCTCCGCCTCATCGGCGCCGACGAGGCCACGACCACCATGACCGGCAAGGGCCCCCCGCTCCGCGGCGCCGCCGGCTGGACCTGGCTCTTGGGCTCGGCTCTGGCCCTGGCGATCTCCCTCTTCCGCGTCGTCCAGTTCCACGTCGCCATGCGCCGGGCCGCCGCCCCCGCGCCGGCAGAGCTCCAGGGACTGAGCGACCGCGTCAGCCGGTCCCTCGGGCTCCGTCGCTCCCCGCCCGTGCTCACGACCACGGCCCGCATCACGCCCTACGTGTGGTGGTTCGGCGGGCCGCCGCAGGTCGTCGTGCCATCCCCCCTGGTCAAGAGCCTCCCCCCCGCGCAGCTGCAGCTCGTCCTCGCCCATGAGCTGGCCCACATCCGGCGCCGTGACCACTGGGTCCGCTGGGTCGAGTGGCTGTCCGGGGTCGCCTTTTGGTGGAACCCCGTCACCTGGTGGGCGCGCCACCACCTGCGCGCCGCCGAGGAGCTCGCCTGCGACGCGGTCGTCCTGTCCACCGTCCAACCTGATCAACGCCGCTACGCCGGAACGCTCCTGGCCGTCGCGGAGTTCCTGTCCACCGAGGGCGTTCGCCCCCCTCTCGTGGCCAGCACCCTCACGAGCGGCGAAGAGCTTGAAGCCAGACTCCACATGATCCTCTCCGACCGTCTCCCCCGCACCCCTCGCTGGCTCCTGTCGGCCTCCCTCGCTCTCGGGGTGTTCTGCCTCCCCATGAGCGTCGCCTACGCCCAGGACTTCGAGGCCGTCCAGCGGCGACTCGCCAGCGCCGTTGAGGCCGGCGAGCTCACCCAGGCCCAGGCCTGGACCATGATGGAGGCGCTCCGCCGCGCCTCCACCGACAAGCCGGCCCGTGCTGACGTCGACAAGCGCGCCCTGCGTGAGCGCTACGCGACCATGGAGCAGCGCGTCGAGGCCGGGATCAAGGCCGGTAAGATCACGCGGGAGCAGGGCGACGCCCGCCTCGCCGAGGCGCGCAAGTCCATGTTCGGGGGCGCCACCAAGGCGAGCGTCGAGCCTGACCTGCGAGCGAAGCGCGAGCGCTACGCCGAATACGAGAAGGGTCTCATGGCCCGCGTCCAGAAGGGCGCGATGACCAAGGCGGAGGCCGACGTCAAGCTCAAGGAGGCCCGGGAGAAGATGTTCGGCAGCGTCGCGAGGAAGGCCGACGGCGCCGCAGCGGCTGATGCGCGCGCCATGCGCGAGCGCTACGCCGAGTACGAGGAGATCCTTGAGGCCCGCGTCCAACAGGGGGCCATGACCAAGGCGGAGGCCGGCGCCAAGCTCAAGGAGGCACGCGAGTCCATGTTCGGCGACGCCGCCAAGGGGGAGGTCGCGCCGGATATGCGCGCGAAGCGCGAGCGCTATGCGGAGTACGAACGGAGCCTCATGGCCCGAGTCAAGACGGGTGCAATGAGCAAGGAGGAGGCTGACGCCAAGCTCCTCGACGCCCGCGGGAAGATGTTCGGCAGCGACGCGAAGAAGGCGGACGGCGCCGCGGCCGCCGATGCCCGCGCCATGCGCGCGCGCTACGCCGAGTACGAGAAGGGGCTCATGGCCCGCGTCCAGAAGGGCGCGATGACCAAGGAGGAGGCCGACGCCAAGCTCAAGGAGGCGCGCGAGAAGATGTCCGGCAGCGTCGAGCGAGCCAAGGGGAAGGCTCAGGCCGACGAGAAGGCCACGGCTGCCCGCTACGAGGCGCTGGAGACCCGCATCAAGGCCGCGGTCGAGTCCGGCAGGCTCACGGAGGAGGAGGGCAAGGCCCGGCTCCGCCAGGCCAAGGAGCGCATGGCCGAAGGCGCCAAGGGTGATCAACCCGGAGGCGACAAGGCCAAGCGCGACCAGGACGCCCTGCGCGACCGTTATGCCGAGTACGAGAAGCGCCTCAAGGCCGCCGTGGACAAGGGCGAGATGACCGCCGATGAGGACGCGACCAAGCTGAAGGAAGCCCGCGAGAGGATGTCCGGCGACCGCCGCTAGGCTCCCCCCCCCAGCGACGACGCACGCGGCGCCCGGCCCTCAAGGTCCGGGCGCCGCGGTCATTGAGCGGATCCACACCGCGCGACTTATCCTCACCCCATGCTCCCCGCCCGCCTCTCCACGCCCCTGCTCGCGGCCGTCCTGTGGCTCGGCTCCTGCGCGACCCCCTCGCCCGGCACGCCGAGCTCCGCCGTCGCGGTCACCCCTCCGAACGTCGTCTTGCTGATGACCGATGACCAGGGCTGGGGGGACCTCGGGCTCCGGGGGCATCCGCGCCTCGAGACTCCAAACCTCGACGAGATGGCGCGGTGCGGCGTCCGCCTCGACCGCTTTTACGCGGCCTCTCCCGTGTGCTCTCCGACGCGCGCGAGCGTCCTGACCGGCCGGCACCCCGAGCGCATGGGGATCCGCGGCGCGAACAGCGGACACCTGCCTGCCCAGGAACACACCCTGGCCGAGGAGCTCCGGGCTGCTGGCTACACCACCGGGCACTTCGGCAAGTGGCACCTTGGGACCATGACCACCGAGGTCAAGGACTCCAACCGCGGCCGCCCCGGTGCGACCCAGCACTTCTCCCCTCCCTGGGAGCACGGGTTCGACGCGTGCTTCTCCACCGAGGCGAAGGTGCCGACCCTCGACCCCATGGTGACCCCTCCCCGCGAGCACGGCGGGGTCGCGCGGGACCTCGTCCCCGGAGGACCGTACGGCACGGCGTACTGGACCGGTCCGGGCGAGCGCGTCACCGAAGGCTTGGAGGGCGACGACTCGACCCTGATCATGGACCGCGCCCTCGGCTTCATGGGCGCGGCCGCCGCCGAGGGGCGGCCCTTCCTCGCCGTCGTCTGGCTCCACGCTCCCCACCTCCCCGTGGTCGCGGACCCGGACCGCGCGCGGCGCTTCGCGGACCTGCCGCTGCAGGAGCGACACTTCCTCGCGTGCCTCGAGGCCGTCGATGACAACGTCGGCCGCCTGCGACAGCGGCTCCGCGAGCTCGGCGTCGCGGATGACACCCTGGTCTGGTTCACGAGCGACAACGGCCCCGAGGGACAGCCCGACAGCGGGCTGGGGTCCACGGGCCCCTTCACCGGACGCAAGCGCAGCCTCAGAGAGGGCGGCGTTCGGGTCCCCGGGATCGTGGAGTGGCCCGCGCGCCTCACCCCCGCTGTGACGAACGTCGTGGCGGGGACCGTCGATACCCTCCCCACCGTGCTCTCGGCGGCGGGCCTCCCCCTCCCGGAAGCCACGCTCGACGGCGTGGACCTCGGCCCGGCGCTCCGGGGCGAGTCGGCGGATCGGGGGCGAGGCATGGGGTTCCGCCACAAGGGGGCCGAGGCCTGGACCCGCGGGCGCTGGAAGATCCACCGCAAGGGGGACCGACCCTTCACCCTCCACGACCTTGAAGCGGACCCCGGCGAGGAGCGCGACCTCGCGTCCCAGCGACCCGGACTCGTCACCGAACTGCAGCGTGAGCTGGCGGCCTGGAGCTCGACCCTCGGCGTACCCTCCGGGGCCGAGGCGCGCTGAACCGCCCCCCTCAGTCCCAGGGCGAGGAGGCCGGGTCACCACGAGTCCCGCCCGCGGCGCCCTCCGAAGCCCAGCCCCGCAGCCCGGCCACCTCGAAGAGGTCGTATCCGCGCACGCGCCCGTAGTCCCGCGTCACACGGAAGCGGCCGAGGACCGTGGACTCCCCGAGCGCCTCGAGGTGCGCGGCGAGCTCGGCGGATTGCTCCCACAGGTGGTGTCCGGGGTGGTCGGTGAAGGAGAGCTCGACGACCGCCGTCGACCCGGGGACCTCGGCCCCCTTCGTCCAGGTCAGTCGGTGCTCGATCACCGCGACCTGCCCGACGAACGGACCGTACTCGGTCAGGAAGAGCGTGAAGAGCGCGGTCCAGACGGCCGTCGCCGCGACCGCCACCCGACCCTTGCGCGCTCCCTCGAGGACGACCACAGAGAAGAGCAGGCCCAGGAGGAGCACGAGCGCGAGGCCGCCCAGGTACAGGACGGGGCGAACGTCGATGTAGGCGAGGTACAGCATCTGGGCGGGGCCGCGCCTTGCCCCATTGGCGCGCGTGCGCTTGATTGAGCTTGTCCTCCCGTCACAGCCCCCACAAGCCGCCAGGCACGATTCGAGCCTGCTGGCGGGCCAGCGGTTCGAGGTCGGCTCCCGCCGGCGGACCGAACACCGGCGCTCACGCAGACGCTCCAGCGCTCGGACCAGCTCCCTCGCCCCCATCACGACGACGCGGGTCCTCACGCACCACGAGCTTGCCCACACCGGCGCCGACCTCGTTGAGGGACCGCGGCGCGGACTTACCGCCGGGAGCCCCCCCTCGACAGCCCACCGCCCGCCGGGGTCGCGGGGAGGGGAACGGCCATCGAGACGACACACCCGCGTCGGCGGCAAACGGCTCGAGAGCCCTCGCGCCGAGGTCGGCCGCGTCGCCCCCTCCGTCCCGCGCCGCGTGGCTGGGAGGTTGGGCGCGCTCGCCCGCTGAACTGGAAGCTCGCACTTCAGGCGGATCTGATTTGCAAAGAGGCCCCCGGGAGGATCCGATCGAGCCATGGACCCGAGGCAACCGAGCGGCCCCCGAGCGGGTCATGGTCCAGAAGGCTCTGAGCGAGCACGGCGCAGCATGCGTTTCCACATTCACAACCGGTTCTCGCTGAGAGAGAACCGCTTCTTCGCCAGCGAGCTGGACGAGCTGGGGGTCGACTACGAGCTCATCCCTGAGGGGATCGAAATGAGCTATCGATCCCGGTGGGAGCAGCTCTCCAAGTGGGTCCAGCTGCTGAGAGTCTCCCGGGTCAAGTTGAAGCGGTCCCTCGCTGCCGACCCGCTCCCTGACGTGGTGACCTTCAACACACCTTTCGAGGCGCTCGTCTTCGCGCGCCTCAGCGCCCGGGAGGAGCGAAGGCCCACCGCTGTGCTGACCACCTTCATCGTCGCCCAGGCGGGATCTGCCTTCACGAATTGGGCACGGCGGACCTACTACCGGATCGTTCTCCGCAGCGTGCGCATCGCGGTGTGCCACACCCGAGAGGAGCTCGCGACCTACCAGGCGATGTTCCCAGAGATGGCAGAGCGACTCATCTACCTGCCCTACGGATACGTCCGTGACGACCACGGCGAGGCTCGCCAGGAACCCTACGCCCTCCCCGAGTCACCGTTTCTCTTCTCCGGGGGCCGGTCCGGTCGGGACTACGGGACGCTGCTCGCTGCAGTTCATGACCTCGACATCCCGGTCTACATCGCATGCGACAGCCATCAGTTCCTCCCGGATGAAGCGCACTCAAGCAACGTTCACGTCCTGCGTGATTGTGCAATTGAGGCCTTCAAGGACATGACGGCTGCCGCCCGAGTCGTGGTCGTGCCACTCGCACCGGCGAGCCACTCCGCGGGCCAGATGGTGGTGCTCGGCGCCTTCGCGGCGGGCGTTCCGGTGATCACCAGCGAGACCCCTGCGATCCTCGACTACGTTGATGACGGCCGAGCAGCGCGGCTCGTCCCTCCCGCCGACGTGGACCGCCTGCGCTCCGCGATCGTCGAGCTCTGGAGCGATGAGCAAGCGCGCGGACAGCTCGGGCGGGCGGGGCAGGCCTACTTTGATGCCACGCTCACCCGACGCGCGTTCTGGAGAGGCCTCGTCCAGCACTGCGTCAGGGTCCGCGGCGGTCACTCATAGACGGTGACGCCCCCTCGGCGGAGACCCGGTGCTCACCCCCACGCTCCGGCGCCTGGCCGGTACCTTGCCCCCATGACGACGCCGAAGATCCTCACGCCCTACGCCTTCCCCCGCACCGGCGCCAGGCTCCCCAACCGCGTCGTGCTCGCGGCGATGACCAACAAGCAGAGCCGCGCGGACGGCTCCCTGGGGGACGATGAGCTGGAGTGGCTCACGGCCCGCGCGCGCGGCGGCTTCGGCCTTATCACGACCTGCGCCGCGCACGTGAGCCCTGACGGACAGGGGTGGGACGGCGAGCTCGGGGTCTTCGACGACCGCCTGCTCCCCGGGCTCTCACGCCTCGCCCAGGCGCTGCGCGCCGCGGACGCTCTATCCCTCGTCCAGATCTTCCACGGCGGCGTCCGCGCCCCCTCACGCCTGACCGGGCAGCAGCCCTTCAGCGCCAGCGCTTTCGAGCTCGACGCCAAGGACTTCGAGGTGCCCAGGGAGGCCACGGTGGACGATATCGAGCGCACCATCGCCGCCTTCGCGGCCGCCGCCCGCCGCTGCGCCGAGGCCGGCTTCGACGGCGTCGAGATCCACGGTGCCCACGGATACCTCATCACCCAGTTCCTCGGCACCGTCTCCAACACCCGCGACGACGACTGGGGCGGCCCCCTGGAGCACCGCGCCCGCTTCGTCCGCCGCATCGTGGCCGCCGTCCAGGAGGCCACCCCCGACCGCTTCCTGGTCGGGGTCCGGATCTCGCCCGAGGTCCCGGACCAGGGGGTCGACCTCGACGAGTCTCTCACCGTCGCGGGCTGGCTCGCGGAGGACGGCGTTGACTTCGTACACGTGTCCAACTGGGACAGCTTCAAGCCGCCGGCGAAGTACCCGGCCTCCACCAAGCCCCTCACCACCTGGTTCCGCGAGGCCATCGGCCCCTCGACCCCGATGATCGCCACCGGCGCCGTATGGACCCCGGCCGAGGCGGACCTTGTCCTGGAGCAAGGGGCCGACCTCGTCGGCCTCGGACGCGCGGCGATCGGGAACGTCCGCTGGCCGCGGGATGCCGCTGAACAAGGGTGGGAGCCCGCCCGGCCCCCCTTCACCCCGGGGCACCTGCGGGCCGCATCCCTTAGCGACACGATGGTGGACTACATGCGACGCTGGCCTGGCTTCGTCACCGACGGACGCTGACGGCCCCCATGCGCCGGCCCTCATGTGCCGGCCCCGCTTGCCGGTCCCGCTTGCCGGCCCTGCTTGCCGGCCCTGCTTGCCGGCCCAGACCCAGTGCGGACCCAGGAGAGAGTCAAGGGTCCGGCTCCAGGAGCAGCCGCTGGATGGCGTCGACCATCACCACCCTGCCGTGCCCGGGCACAAAAAAAGAGGACCCGGCCGGTGTCGGCCAGATCCTCTCGCGTACGTGGTAGCGGGGGCAGGATTCGAACCTGCGACCTCCGGGTTATGAGCCCGACGAGCTACCAGACTGCTCCACCCCGCGACGCGTTGGGGGAAGATTAGCGATCCAGGAGCCGGCGTCAAGCTCCGTCGCCAGAACCCGAAGCATCTTCTGAGCCTCCCTTCGCTGGACTCCCCGCAGGAGAGGATGCCTCTGGTGCATCCGGCGCCCCGACGCTGCCTCCAGTCGCCCCCTCGTCGCCCGCCCCCCCCATGCTGCGCGTCGCGGCGAGATCCGCCGCCACCTTCGCGAAAGCCTCGGCGTCAGCGTCTGCCAGTGCGGAGCGCCACGCGACCACTGCCGCCGCCTGACTCCGCATGCGCTCGTCGAGGTAGGTGACGGCCTCCGCTCGTGCCCTCTGATCCGAGCCCACCTGGACCAGACGCAGCAAGGCGTCGAGGTCCGCCAACTGGGTGGCAGGCAGCTCCCCCGGCCACCCCTCTTGACCGATCAGCCCGAGGAGCGCCCTGGCCGCGAGATCCGCTCGCGCCTGGACGGTCTGATCCACGCGGGGGGTCGCCGTCGGGGCCGCTCCCACAGGGAGCGACGCCGCGTCGACCGCCTCCAACGCCTGGACCACCAGCAGCCGGACGGCTCGCCCGGACCGGCCAGCGACCGCGGCCGTGGGCCCACCGAAGAGGGACTCCGTCCGGACCAACGCCGCCTCGTTCCGCCCCATGCGCCGGAGCAGCTCGATCCCCTCGAGGCCGAGGTCCACCGGGTTCCACCCCAGCCGGTCCATGGGCTCGGGCGCGGCCATGGCCGCGTCGAGCTCCCCCATGGCTCGCTCCGCGCGGCGAATGCGCGCCGAGGCGGTGAGCTCGTCGGAGGCAGCGGCCGTCCCCGAGGGCTCATCCCGCAGCTCCGAGGCGAGATCGTCGGCCTCAAGCAAAGCCAGCGTCAGGGAGATCAGCGGAGCCTCGACGGCGCCCCCGGCCTCGGCGGCCTGCTGGAGCCTTGCAACGTGAAGCGCCCGGAGCGCTGCTCGGTCATCCCGAGTCAGCTGCCCGAGGGCCAGCACCGGGTAAGCGCGGCGGAGATCGACCGACGCGGCGACGACCCAGCGGCTGTCGCGGAGCGGGAGCGCTGTGCTCGATGTGGCGTCCAGGCCAAGCACCAACTCCACGGCAGCCCGTAGCCGAGCCACGCGGGTGGGGTCCAGCGCGTCCGGGGTCCCGAGCGGACCCGCGATGCGGCGCGCGAGCCGGAGCAGCGGCGCGGGGTCTGCGGCGTCGTGAATGGCCAGCGCGGCGTCGCAGAGTGCGCTCGCCAGGCGCGGATCCGGCGCGATCACCTCCTCGACCAGCCCCTCCCGCGTCAGCAGGAGCCCGAGGGTCTCGACGGTTCCGATCCGCGCGAGCAGCGAGAGCAGCTGCAGGCGGAGCTCCTCTGAAGGCTCTGCCTGCAGGCGCAACACCGTCCAGCGCGCCGAGGTCCCGCGGACCTCATGGGCGAGGAGCGGCGCGAACTCGGCGGAGAGGAGCAGTTCGAGGGAGAGCCGCCGGCGATCGAAGTCCGGCTCAGCGACGAACTCGAACAGCCGGTCGAGGACCGTCTCCGCGGCCTCGCTCCCCGGTGTGAGGCTGCCCGCCACCACCTTGAGCGCCCCGAGCAGCTCGTACCCGAGGGCCTCGCGGGCTTCAGGCGACTGCATGAGGTTGACGAGCTGGAGCGCGTCGCGAGCCGCCGAGGAGAGGGTCAAGGAGCTCGCCGCCGCGCGGCGAACGCCGAGGGGAAGCCCCGTGTCCACGACCAGCGCTCGCAGGTCCCGCATCAGGAGCCGCACGCCCCGCTCCCGCTCGCCCGCCTCGACAACGCCCCTGGCCACGTCACGGATGGCGAGCACCGCCCCCTGGAGGGCGTCGGGGTCGATGGGCCGCGAGCGACGCGCCTCGAGCGCCCCGCGGAAGATCTGGATCGCGGTCTCGAGCGCGATGGAACGCTCGACGTCCCCGTCGCCGCCCGGCGGGTACTGAAGCCGGCGGAGCGCTCCCAGAGAGACCCAGACAAAGTCCGGGCCGGCCGCCAGAGAGGCCTCCGCGACGGCCAGGACCGTCTGCCGGACACCGCGCGCGGCCTCGCTCTCGGCGTCTGCCCCCTGGACGAGGTCGATCAAGACGCCGAGTCGCGCGTGGAGCTCGCCAGGGTCTGCCACGCCGCCGAGCCCGCTCCCCAGCAGCTGCCGAGCGGACTCGGGGTCCAGCGCGCCACCCGCGACGGCTCGGCCGAGGGTGCGCGCCGCCTTCGCCGCCATCTCGGGGTCGACCCAGTCCAGCGGCCCCTTGTCAAAGCGCTCGGGCGCGAGCTCGAGCAGCGCGAGCGCGCGCGCGTTGCCCGCCTGGAGGGCCGCACGAAGCTCGTCGCGGCCCGTCGCCTCCGGGGTTCGCCCCTCGAGCTGCGCCCAGCGGGACTCAAAGCCTGCGAGGGACTCGAAGGAGCGGGCGTAGAGTCGGAAGAGCGCCGTCCTCGCGCCTCTGCGAACCTCCGCCGAGGCGCCCTCGTCCAGGAGCCGGGCGACCGCAGGAGCGTGCTCGATCAACTCCAGCTCCGCGACCACGAAGGAGGCTGCGATCTCAAGCTCCGGGATCGACGGCGCCTCGCCTCCCCGCGCCGACAGAGCGAGCGCCAGACAGGCGTCGGTGTGCTCCCGGCCCGGGCCGGACTCGCACTCGCGCACGAGCCAGGCGAGGGCCTCCTCGGCTCGCGCGATCCGCTGGGCCCGGCGAGCCGCTGCGAGGCCCGGTGGGACGGGGCGGCCGGCGCGCAGGATGACCGCGAGGGTGAGGTCTTCCGGGACGGTCGCGCGATAGGCCGTCGCCGCGCGGTCGAGGGCCTCCGCGTCGAGGTCCAGCAGCGCCGCCGAGATCTCCGTGATGCGCCTGATCCTGCGCAGGTCCAGGGGCCATGCTCCGCCCCAGCTCTCCGGCCCGGAGCGGGATGATTCTCCGGAGGGGCTCGGGCCAGCGGGCGAGCCAGCGGGCGGATCAGCGGGCGGATCAGCGGGCTGGCCAACGGAGGAGCCAGTGGACGACCAGCCAGCGGTCACTCCCGGGGCACCCGAAGCGCGGGGTGCCGCCGTGGCGCTCAGGGGGGCATGAGCCCCCAGCATGCCGAGTGCCGGGGTGCCGAGTGCCGGGGTGCCGAGTGCCGGAGTGACGGGTGCCGGGGTGACGGGCCACGGAAAACAGCACCAAAGGGCGAGGAGCGAGGCTCTCGTTCGCGACTTTTGACTTCCGTTGACCACCGTCGATGAATGTAGCACCGCGGGCCGCCAATCCCAGGGGCGCGTGCACTCTCCAGTGGCCTTATCGAGCGGCGGCCTCCCCGAGCTTTCGCCGATCCTCCGTCTGACACCTCCCTTCGGGGGCCCGCGCCCCATCCCAGGTCACCCTCACCAGAGGCCGTCGAGCAGGGCCGCAAGCTCGTCAGGTTCGCGTCCTTCAACCTCCACCACCTCGTCCGCGAGCGCCTCCAGCAGCGGGGCACGCTGACGCTCGAGCGAGATGAACTCGTCTTCATAACCGGCGGTGATTCCGGGCCGAGAGGTCTCCTTGTCGTCGGCCATCCTCTGGCGCAGCAGCGCGAGGGGCGCCCGCAGCCAGGCGACGAGGGTCTCCTGGCCGAGGCGCTCCCGCGACCCCGGGCGCACCACCGCCCCGCCGCCTGTGGAGAGGATCATGGGGTCCTCGGCCGCCGCGAGGACGTCGATCAGAGCCTGCTCCTCGAGGTCACGGAAGCGCTCGAGGCCGCAGGCCTCGATGACCTCCCCGGCGGACCGGAGCCCCGCCCGCGACGCCACCACCTGGTCGAGGTCCACGAACTCCGCGCCCGTCCGCTCCGCGAGGGCGCGGCCCACCGTGGTCTTCCCAGAGCAACGGAGCCCCACCAGGGCGAGGACCACCGAGCGGCGACCGGACGGGCTCATCGGGCGTCCCCCTCGAGCCACGCGTCGAGCGCCCGGCCCATGGCCGCCGCGGCAGCCGTGACCACCTCCGCCGGCGGGCCGGCCGTCCCGTAGCGCGCCGCGTAACCGTGGCGGAAGAGCCGGAGG
>CBFHHK010000052.1:0-6100 GCA_965655435.1 Planctomycetota bacterium
CTCGAGTTGGACGAGATCCCCGGCTCCGTCGCCAACCGAGCCATGGCCGCGGGCGCGGCCTTGAGCGAGCGTGACGTGAAGCGGATGACGCTCGTCCGGCGCGGTGACCTCGTCCAGGTGGCGGTGAAGAACCGCGGCGTCACGGTCAAGGACGTGGGCCAAGCCCAGTCCAACGGGCGCATGGGCGAGCGTGTCCGCGTCCAGCTCCGCTCCTCGGGCGTTGAACTCCTGGCCGTGGTCCGCGGCCCCAAGCTCCTCGAGGTGAGGATCAAATGAGCCTTCTCCGTATCACACACGCTGCCCTCGCGGTGGCCCTCCTGATGGGGGTGGCCGACGCCCAGCGCCGGGGCTCCATCTATGACCCGGCTCGCGGCCCGGTCTCCCCGATCTCCGACAAGACGGCCAACCGTGTGGGCGACCTGCTCACCGTGGTCATCCGGGAGAACCAGGACCTCAAGAACGAGGAGAAGACGGACCTCGCGAAGAACAGCACGCTGAACTACCAGCTGGTGGACTTCAACGTGGCGCCGGACGCCTTCAACCCGCTGCCGACCATGCGGACGACGAAGTCCGACAGCTTCGGCGGCGCGGCGAACTACGAGAAGAGCGGCGCCTTCGAGGCCCGCCTCACGGCCATGGTCGTGGACCGGCTCCCCAACGGCAACCTGGTCGTGGAGGGGCGGCGCGAGATTCGGATCGACGAGGAGCGCAAGGTCCTCGAGTTCCGCGGTGTGGTGCGTCGCTACGACGTCCAGCGGGACAACACCGTCCAGTCGGAGCTGGTCGCGGACGCCTACGTCTCCTACTCGGGCAGCGGCCCGCTCACGCGAACGAACGAGCGTCGTGGACTGGCCAAGTGGCTCCACAGCGCCGCCGACTGGATTTGGCCCTTCTGATCTGCCATGCGCTTCCTGAACATCATCCTCGCCCTGACCGTGACGGCCTCCGTCAGCGCCCAGGGCCTCGGCCCGGCCACTGGCGCTCGGCCACTGGCTCGGCCACTGGCACCGCCCCTGCCCCCGCAACGGGTCCCCTCGACTCGCCCGTTGGCACCCCGACGGCGACGCGTGATCAAGGTGGAAACGTCGCCACGGTGCTGCCCCTTGGGAGCGGCATCGAGGCGCCCACCCAGCCCCAGGGCGTCTCAAGCGCGAGCTACTCGCGCACTGCCCGGATCCGGCCCGTCTCCCGGACGGGCGGCAACTACGAGGCCAAGATCTCCTCTCCGCTCTCGAGCCTCTTCAGGGTCCGAGGCGTTCAGGAGAACGAGGTCAACGGCATCGGCATTGTCATGGGGCTCGACGCGACGGGGGATAGCGGTCTCCTCGCCCCGCAGCTCCTGGCGAACAGCCTGCTCGCCTCGAACATCAACATCGACCCCAAGCTCCTGGCGACCTCCAGCATCGCGACGGTCCACGTCAAGGGGGTCATCCCCCACGGCGCGAAGCCTGGCACGCGGATGGACGTCGTGGTCTCGACGCTCGGTGACGCGGAGAGCCTCTACGGCGGCAACCTGCTGATCACGGAGCTGATGGACATCGAGGGCAACAACGTCTACGCCACGGCGTCAGGCTCGCTCACGGTGGGCGGGTTCTTTGCCGCGGGGGAGGCGGCCTCAACCACCAAGAACCACGTCACGGTCGGCACCCTCGCCAACGCTGGACGGGTGCAAGTGAGCATCGACGCCAGCGTGGTCAACGAGCACGGCTACATCTACCTGGACGCCAGGAACGGGCAGGGCTCCTTCGGGAACACCGTCCGGGCAAACGACGCGATCAACCGCCTCTACCCTGACACCGCCCAGGTCATGCCGGACGGCAAGTCGGTCCGGTTCAAGGTCATGGACGGTGTCCCCGCCGAGAGCGTCGTGGCCTACCTCGACAGCGCCATGCAGCTCGAGGTCGAGACCGACAACCTGGCGCGCGTCGTCATCAGCGAGCGCACCGGCGTGATCGTGATGGGCGGCAACGTCCGGCTTCGGCCTGGTGTGATCCAGCACGGATCCATCGTCGTGACCATCGCGGAGACCCCGGAGGTCAGCCAGCCGGCCGGCTTCTCGAACGGTGTCACCACCGAGGTCCCTCGCACGAACCTCAACGTCGTCGAGGGCGACGCGCCCCTCGTCCTGATGGGAGGCGCCACCAGCCTCGAGGAGGTGGTCGAGGTGCTGAACGTCCTCGGCGCCACGCCGCGCGACATGATCGCCATCATGGAGTCGCTGGTCTCTGGCGGACTCCTTGTCGCTGAACTCAAGAGGATGTGATGGAGCTCCCCGCCGAAAGCACGGGCGCCCTCACGGCGCGAAACGGCCTCATGACGGGTCGAATCTCCCGGGTCGATCGTGGCGCGGATGCGCCCGACGTGGCCGCCAAGGAGATGGAGTCGCTGTTCGCGACGCTCCTCGTCACGGAGATGCGCAAGGGCCTCGGTGAGGGCTTCTTCGGCACCGGTAAGGGTGCGGATACGTTCAACGGCTGGTTCGATGAGCAGCTGGGGGCCTCGATCGCGGATCAGGGCAACCTCGGGATCGGCGAGCAGGTCAAGGAGAGCATCATCCGCCAGCAGGCGGCCGCAGCTGCCGACGCGGCGCGGTTCTCTGGGCAGGAGCCTGAGGGCGAGGTGGAGCAGTGAGCGTCGCGAGCCAATCGAACCTGGTGAACCGCCTGGTCGTTGCGATCCGCGAGGAGGTGTCCGCCCACCGGCGGATCCTCGAGCTGCTCAGCGCCCAGGAGAACTCGATCCGCCAGCCTGCGAGCGCCGCCTTCAAGGCGGCGACGGAGGAGCTGGAGGTCCAGCTCAAGCGCAGCTCACAGCGCACCACTCGACGCGAGCGGGCGGTCGTCGCCCTGGCCGGTCAGTTCGGCGTCGCGCCGTCGGCGGCGACGGTGGGGAGCATGGTCGAGCGGCTCGGTGAAGACGGGGCCCTCCTGGCCGCTGAGCGGGCGCAGCTGATCGAGGTGAGCGGCGAGGTGGGTCGACGGAATCGGCGCATGGCGACGCTGGTGCGCCTCCACCGACAGGTCACCCGTGAGCTGATTCAGGTGGTCCTCGGCCCCGAGGACGGCGGAGACGTACACGCAGGCGGGAGCCTGATCGACGCAGAGGTCTGATATGGGAGTGAGCACGAACATCGGCCTGCGGGCCCTGCTGACGTCGCAGTCAGCCCTCGACACGATCGGGCACAACGTCGCCAACGCGACAACGGAGGGCTACAGCCGCCAGCGGGTCCTGACCTCGAGCGCTCGCCCGCTCAACCTGAGGGGCCTCCAGCTCGGCAACGGGGTCGACGCGACCGCGATCACGCGCTCCGTGGACGAGCTGCTGAACTCGCGCATCGAGGGGCAGTCCTCGTCGGTCGCCAGGCTGGAGTCACAGCTGACCGAGATGGGCAGCGTCGAGGCGCTCCTCAACGAGCCGGGCGAGGGGGGCTTCGGAGCGCTCATGGACAGCCTCTTCAACAGCCTCTCCCTGCTCTCCGCGAGTCCCGAGGACGTGGTCGCCCGCAACGGTGCGCTCCAGTCGTCCGAGAACATGACGCGCCGCTTCCATCAGGTATCTGACGAGATCCGGCAGCTCCAAGGGGACGCGCAGGTCAAGGCGGGGACCCTCGTGGCCGACGTCAACCTCCTCGCGGAGCGCGTGGTCGACTTGAACCAGCAGATCGTCGAGGTGGAGTCTGTTCGGGGGACCGTGGCCAACGACCTTCGGGATCAGCGAGGGGTCGCGCTGCGCGCCCTCTCCGAGCGCGTCGAGATCACTGCCCGAGAGAACGCCCAGGGGGCGGTCCTCGTCCAGGTCGACGGGCAGCTGCTGGTCGGCTCCCGCTCGACGAACCGCATGCGAGCCGAGGCCGGGCCGAAGGGTGCGATCGCGCTGCAGCTTGAGGGCGGCGTCCAGCCGGTCCAGCCGCGAGCGGGGCAGCTGGCCGGCGTGGTGGCCTTCTCCGAGACGTTCGCCAACGATGTCGTCGACGGGTTCGACCGCTATGCCAAGGGCATCGCGCTGGAGATGAACCGCGCCCACTCCACGGGTGTCCCCCTCGGCGGCGGCTTCAGCCAACTGCGCGGCTCCACTCCCGTCGCCGACCTCGACGGGGACGGCGTGTTCGGCGACGTCCTCCTGCGCGACGCGCAGCTCCCGTTCGACGTCCAGTCAGGGGAGCTCTTTGTCCACGTGGCGGTGGACGGGGACGAGAGCTTCAAGACGACGCGGATCGAGATCGATCCGGCGCGCATGACCGTCCGGGGCTTCGCCGAGGCGCTCTCCGATATCCCGGGCCTCTCGGCGCGGATTGACACGTCAGGGCGCCTCGCCGTGGACGCGCTCTCGCAGACCAAGTTCCACTTCGGCGCTCGCCTCGACGCCACGCCGGACGAGGTGGGGAGCTTCGGCGGGGATCGTGCCTCCCACGTGAGCAGCTTCGCCGGGCCCTTCGCGATCGGGACCACCTCGACCATCGACCTCGTCGGCGCCGCCGGGCCGTTCACGCTGACCCTGGACCCTGCGTCCTTCGCCTCAGTGGGTGCGCCCACGGCCCAGGAGCTCGCCGAGAGCATCAACCAGTCGCCGGACATGGCCGCGGGAGACCTGCGTGCGGTCGCCGTGGGTGACCGCCTCGGTTTCCAGACCCTCAGCACCGGCAGCGCCGCCTCCTTCCAGGTCGCTGGCGGGACGGCCGTCGCCGCGTTGGGACTCTCGGTGGGGAACTACACCGGGCAGGACCTCGGGGTGGAGGTGGCCGTGAGCGGCTCCTATGAGGGCAGCGAGAACGAGCAGTGGACCTTCACGCCCGTTGGGACCGGGACCATCGGGACCACACCGAGGCTCGAGGTCGAAGTGCGAGACCAGGCCGGCGCCCTCATCACCACGCTCGATGTGGGCGATGGCTACTCACCGGGGACCTCGATCCCGGTCGCTGAGGGCCTCGAGGTGTCCTTCTCGGTCGGTCAGATCAACAGCAGCGCGGGGGACGCCTTCGTCCTCGATGCGATCGCCGACTCGGACACCAGCGATGTCCTGGTGGCGCTCGGGTTGAACAACCTCTTCACCGGAAGCGACGCCGCCTCGATCAATCTCAACGCTGACATCGTGAAGGACCCCCGGCTGTTCGCAGGGTCCGGGACGGGTGAGGACGGCGATAACGGCGCGATCCTGGCCATGCTCGACGTACAGAGCTCCGAGGTTGAGGGGCTCGACGGAACCCTCGCGACCTACTACGGGTCGCTGGTGGGCGGCGTGGGGTTTGAGATCGCCTCGACCTCCAGCGCGCTCGAGGTGGAGACCTTCATGCTCGGAAGCCTCGAAGCGCAGCGCGAAGAGGTGTCCGGCGTCAACGTCGACGAGGAGCTGGTGAAGATGATCGAGTACGAGCAGACCTATCAGGCCGCCGCGCGCTTCCTGCAGGTCGTCGGTCAGCTGAACGACACGGTGCTGGCGCTCGTTTGAGCGAGGAGAACACATGAGTATTCGACCGACCCAAGGGCGCATCTTCGACCTCGTACAGCGGGGCATCGAGCGCAACACCTCACGTCTGATTCGGGCGCAGGAGCAGGCCTCCAGCGGCCGCCGGATCGTGCGGGCCTCTGACGACCCCGTGGGGACGTCCGTCTCGCTCTCGCTGCGGCGCCAGCGCGGGGCCATCGAGGCATATTCGACCTCGACGGCGTCTGCGAAGCCCATCGTCGAGCAGGCCTCCTCACGGCTGCAGGACGGCGTGAACGTGGTGGCCGACGTCCGGGCGCTGTTGATCCAAGGCATGAACGGCTCCTTGAGCGCGAGCGACCGAGGCTCGGTGGCGAACCAGCTTGAGCTCCTCGAGGCGCAGCTGCTCGACATCGCTAACACCCGGAGCGGCGATCGCTTCCTGTTCAGCGGGACCGCGACCGAGGACCGCCCCTTCGTGGAGGAGACAGTCGACGGCGAGGGGTCGATCGTCTTCCGCGGCAACGGCCAGCGGCAGCTGATTCAGACGGGGCGCGACGCGGACGTCGCGATCAACGTCTCCGGCCAGGAGGTGTTCTCGAAGTTCGCCTACACGGACACGAGCCTCACCTCGACCACCGGGATCAAGAGCGGCTCGACGGCCGACTCCGGGTCGGGC
>CBFHHK010000052.1:6199-22140 GCA_965655435.1 Planctomycetota bacterium
ACGGGGGACGTGATCGGAATCCCGACGCCGGCCCCCTCCACCATGGCCGTGCAGGACGAGAACGGGGCGACGGTGGAGCTTGATCTGAGTGCCTGGGGGGGCGGAACCCTCAATACCTCGGTCACAGGGACGGCCTCGGTCTCCATCGATGGCGCCAGCTTCACCCCGGTCAACCTGACCGAGACGAACCTGCTGCTGCGGAGCCAGAGCACAGGCGCGCGCATGCACGTGGACACCACGGACCTGAAGGTCGCTGGCAGCGACCTCGTCACGTTCGCCGGGACTCCGAGCGTGTTCGACACGATTCGCGGGGTGGTGGCGGACCTGCGCATGCCGGAGGGGACGGACCGAGCGATGCTCTCCAAACGGCTCCAGACGCGGCTCGGTGAGCTCGATCGCAGTGAGCGCGACATGATCGAGGGGCTCGGCCGGCTTGGCACCGCCGGGCAGCAGATCGAGATCGCCTCGTCCCGCCTCGAAGACCTGGACGTGTCGGTGAGGAGCCTTATCTCGAACGTCGAGGACGCGGACTTCGCGGACGTGGCGCTCGACCTCCAGCGCTCGGAGCAGACCCTCATGCTCGCCCAGGCCACAGGCTCGCGCCTCTTGCAGCAGAGCCTGCTGCGCTACCTCTGATTCGTCCCCGAAACCCCTCAAGGAATATTCCATGTCGATCGATCCCAGGATCCAGAGCAGCGCGGAAGCCACCGTCGAAGGTGCGGCGCGAACTCAGCAACCTGATGCGAAGGCCGGCGCGGCCTTCAGGGCCGTTCTTGAGCGGCTGGAGGAGAAGACTCGAGGTCTCGGAGAAGCATCCGAGAACCTCGACGACCCCAGCCGACTCGGAGACGCGGTCTTGAGCGCGCGGGCCTCCGTGGAGGAGGCTGTCTCGCTCGGGACCGAACTGATTGAGGCCTATCGGGCTTCAAGTCAACGAAGCAACCACCAGGCGCAAGGCGCCGTATCCGACTCTCTCAACGACGCAGACCGATGATGACCACGCCGATGACCAGCCAGCCTGAGGCTGCGCTTCAACTCATGGAAGCCGTCCTGCGAGACGGGCGCCCAATGGCCGCCGAGTACGGCCAGATCTTCGGACCTGGAGCCTCCGGGCACGTGGAGACCGTCGAGGAGGGGGGCGAGACCGTCTCCACGTGCGCGTGGATTCGACGTGACCTCCTCGTGGGCGGGCTGCAGCTTCCGGTGGCCTTCGTCGGCTCCGTGGCCACGCATCTCAACCACCGGGGCAAGGGCCACGGTACGGCCGTCGTGGAGCGGGCGATCGCCCGCGCCGCCGAGAGCGGCGCCGCGCTCGCGCTGCTCTGGGCCGACGAGTCAGAGTGGTATCAGTCGCGCGGCTGGGTGCCCCTGGGGACGGAGAACGTCTTCGTGGTCAACAGCAACAACGCCTTCCTGCTGCCCGACGCCGACGGCGTGCGGCCCATGGAGGCGCGCGACGTCGCCGCGGTCCACACGCTCTACTGCACCCATGAGTCGCGGGTCGACCGATCCGAGGCCGAGACGGGCGCGATCTTGACCACGCCGGGTCTCCGGGCGCTCGTCCAGGAGGTCGATGGTTCGGTCACTGGGTATGCCTGCGTCGGTCGGGGCGAGGACCTGGCTCACTGCGTGCACGAGTGGGGCGGGACTCCCGAGGGCGTGCTGCCGGTCATTGCCAGCCACTGGGCGGCGACCAGCGAAGACTCGGATCGGCTCTTCGTGATGGTCCCCGAGTCCGAGCCGGGCTTCACGGCCTACTTCACCTTCATCCGCTCGCTCGGCGCCAAGGGGATCCTCGCCATGGCGCGGATCGGCGACCTCGAGGCGATGGCGCGGACCTTTGACCTGCTGACCCCGGAGGGCGTCGTCGTCGAGATCATCGGCGATTGTTCGCTCGCGCTGACCGGTCCTTCAGGCCGGATCACCCTGTCGGATCACGAGATCTTGCTCGCCCTCTGCCCGCCCCGCGGTGACAAGCGCGTGACCGAGGTGGTCGAGGCGGAGCTCGGCGTCGAGCTCCCCCTGCTCCCGATCGAGCCCTACGCCTGGGGCCTCGACTCCATCTGACGCGACGAGGGCCGTGCCCTCGGCGAGACCTGCGAGCGCCCCGCAGGGCCGCGACCTCCGGGTCCGGTCCCGCGGGGCGCCCGCGGTTGTGGGGTCAGCGCACCCTCGGGCGCTCCTCGGCGAGGGGCCCTTCGCGGAGCACCGCCCTGAGCCCTGAGATCAGGGCGTCGCCCGTCTCCTCCGCTGGCGCGCCCCGGCGGAACTCGATGGTCAGGATCGGCCGTCCTCGGTCGCGGCCCATCCACGACCCGAGCGAGCCGGGCGTGGCGTAGCCCATGGAGGGCTTGACGAACCAAGGGGCGCCTGCGGCGGCGGCGAAGCGCCTGGCGAGCCCCTCGGCGGGGCCGTCATAGTTCACGAAGGGCCCCGACGAGGTGGAGTGCAGCACGACCACGAGGTCTGGATTGAACCGGACCAGGTCCCGATAGACGTGCCCCACGCCGGGCTCGCTCAGGGGCCGAGGCCCCCGCGACGGTGCCGCCGTGAAGCTGGAGGCGGGCCAGTTTCGGTTGGGGTCCACGCCAGCGGAGGTCCCTCGACGATGGGCCGCGGTGCCGTCCGGGTTGACGTCCTCGTAGAGCCGGACGCTCGCGGGCTGCAGCGCCAGCATCGCGGCCAGCTCTGGCACGTGCCTCAGGCCCTCCTGTTCCGTGCCATGGATCCCCGCGATGACGGCCACGCGCTGCCCGCCGGAGCCGAGGTCTCGGGCTCGAAGGGGGCGGCCCTCTCGGCTGGTGCCGAGCTCCCGCCAGGGGGAATCAGGGCGCGCCGGGAGGCTGGCGGTCGTGGCGGGCAGGTGAAAGGCGCAGCCTGTGACGGCGAGCAGCGCAGAGGCGATCGCCGCCCGTCGACACCGTCCCCTCACTGGTAGGTCTCCGGGAACATCGCCCGTTCCACGGTCTCGATCGCGATGTGGATGATCTTGATGTGGAGCTCCTGGATCCGGTCCGAGGTCTTCGCGACGGGCACGATGATCGCGAGGTCGGCCAGGTCCTTCATCCTGCCGCCCTGCTGGCCGAGGAGCGCGACGGACGGAATGCCCATGCGTCGCGCCTCCTCGAGCGCGCGGACCGTGTTCGGTGAGTCCCCGCTCGTGGAGAGGCAGACGAGGAGGTCTCCTGCCCGCCCATGGGCCTGGACGGACCGCGCGAAGACCTCGTCGTAGCCGAAGTCGTTGGCGATGCAGGAGAGCTGGCTCGGGTCGGAGAACGCGATGGCAGGGAGCGCGCTCCGGTCCCCGCGGAACCTGCCGGTCCACTCCTCGGCGAAGTGCATGGCGTCGCACATGGAGCCGCCGTTGCCGCACGCCAGCAGCCTGCCGCCCGCTGCCAGGGTCGCCTCGCAGCGCTGGGCGAACTGCCCGACGGCCTGGATCAGGGCGGGGTCGGAGAGGAACGCGTCGAGGGTAGCCCGTGCCTCTTCGAATGAGGCCCGGACGGCGTGGTCTTGGGGGGACGTCATGGCCCGATCCTACCCTCCAGGGACGAGATCGCCTCGCCCCCGTCGCGCTCAGGCGATCGCGGCGAAGCTGGCGTCGGCCGCGTCGAGGACCCGCTCGAGGACGCCGCTGTCATGCTCCACGGAGAGGAAGAAGGCCTCGTAGGGCGAGGGGGGCATCAGGACGCCGCGGGAGAGCATCTCGTTGAAGAAGCGGACCCACCCCTCCCGATCCGTGGCCGTGACGTCGGTGAGGTTGCGCGGCATCACGGCCGAGAAGTAGGGGCACATCATCGAGCCGATGCGGCCCACGGTGAGCACTCGACCGTGTCGGGCGGCGATCTCCATCAGGCCCGTCGCGAGCTGGGAGCCCGCCGCCTCGAGGCCCTCGTAGATACCGTCGCGGCCGAGGATCTCCAGGGTCTTGCGCCCCGCGGCCACCGCCAGCGGGTTGCCGCTCAGGGTGCCGGCCTGGTACATCGGGCCCGCGGGGGCCACCTGTTGCATGAGATCGCGCCGGCCACCGTAGGCGCCGACCGGGAGGCCGCCGCCGATGATCTTGCCGAGGGTGATCAGGTCGCAGCGGACCTCGGTGAAGTCCTGGAAGCCGCCGCGCGCCACGCGGAAGCCGGTCATCACCTCGTCGAACACAAGCAGCGCGCCGGACACGTCACAGTGCGCGCGAAGGCCCTCGAGGAAGCCCGGATCAGGGGGGATCGTGCCCATGTTCCCGGCCACCGGCTCCACGAAGACCGCCGCGATCTCGGGGCCATGCTGGTCGAAGACTGCCTTGACCGACTCGAGGTCGTTGTACACGGCGACCAGGCTGTTCTCCGCCGTGGAGCGGGGTACACCGGGGGAGTCCGGCGCGCCGAGGGTGAGGGCGCCGCTGCCCGCGGCCACGAGGAACGAGTCGCCGTGCCCGTGGTAGCAGCCCTCGAACTTCAGGATCTTCTCGCGGCCCGTCGCGGCCCGCGCGAGGCGGGCGGCTGACATGGTCGCCTCCGTCCCGGAGTTGACGAGCCGGACCATCTCGACCGAGTGGACGCGACCGCAGATGTCGCGGGCCATCTCGAGCTCGCCCCTGGTGGGGGCCCCGAAGGTGGTGCCCCCGTCGACCGCTTCGTGGAGGGCGGCGCGCACCTCAGCGTTGGCGTGCCCGAGGATGAGGGGGCCATACGAGCCGATGAGGTCGACGTACTCGTTGCCGTCCTCGTCCCAGACGAGGGGGCCCTTGCCCCGGACGAGGTGGGGGGGGACGCCGCCGACGCTCCCGTAGGCCCGGACCGGGCTGTTGACGCCCCCGGGGATGAGCTCCTTGGCGGCGGCGAAGATCTCCTCGCTACGGGTTCGGACGAAGTGCTGCTGGTTCACCCGCGAAGTGTAGCGAGCGCGTCGGCCAGTGCGTCTGGAGTGGGCCTGGGGAGCCTCAAGAGCCGTTGAAATCTCGAGTACGAGACGGCCAGCTCGGACTGGGTCGTGGAGCCGATGGCGATGGCGGTGACGCGCGGCGCGTCAGATATCCGCAGCCACGCCCGTACGGCCGAGGGGCTGGCGAAGAAGGCGGCGTCCACGGGCGACGGGAGCTCGGCGTCGGTCACCTCCTCGGAGCGGTAAGCGACAGGGTCCTCCACGATCCGGCCGGCGACAACGAGGTGCTCCCTGAGGTCCGAGGCGAGGTCGCCCCGCGGCCAGAGGATCCGCTCCCCCGGCTGCGTCGCCTCGGCGATGGAGGCGGCCAGGGGGGCGGCGCCGCTCTCCTCGGCCCGGCCCACGAGCACCGGGTCGACGCCCGCCTGCCGCAGGGAGCGTGCGGTCGCGAGGCCGATCGCCGCATGGGGAGCCTCGCGGACATCGGTCCGCTCCTGCCACAGGCGCCGAAGGGCCGGGATGGCGTTCTGGCTGGTGACCGCGACCATGGCCGGCAGCATCGTGACCCCGGCGGGCTCGATGGGGCGCCCCACGACCCGGACCAGCGGGCAGTGGAACGGCTCCCAGCCCACCGCCTCCACGGCGCCGATCCACCTCGCCGCGGCCCGCGGGGTCGAGGGACCCGTCAAGCACAGCCTCGCCGACCGCGCGGCGCTCATGAGGTCAGCCGGCGAGCCTCTTCCACCAGCGCCCCGGCGCCCTTGGAGAGCAGGTCCTCGGCGAGCGTGGCCCCGAGCTCCTCAGCGCGGTCCAGCGGTCCGCGGACCTCGCCTTCAAGGCGCCGCGCGCCGTCGACGGAGAGCACCCTGCCGCGCAGGTGGAGCTCGCCGGCTTCAAGGGTCGCGTGGCCGGCGATGGGGGCGTTGCAGCCGCCGTTGGTGCCGCGAAGGAAGGCCCGCTCGGCGAGCGCAGCCGCCCAGGTCTCCGGGTCCCGGAGCTTGTCCTCCACGACGGCGCGGGCCTCGCTGTCCTCCTCTCGGCAGGTGATCCCGACGATCCCTTGGCCGACGGCGGGGAGGAAGCGCTCCACGCTGAGGACCTCGCTGATGTGGCCCGCCAGGCCCAGGCGCTCCAGACCCGCCCGGGCGAGCAGGCAGGCGTCGAGGTCCCCGTCGAGGACCTGGGCCAGGCGTGTGTTCACGTTCCCTCGCTGAGGGACGACCTCCAGGTCGCTCCGCGTGGCGCGCAGCAGAGAGCCGCGGCGCAGGGACCCCGTCCCCACGCGGCTCCCCGGGGCGAGCGCACCGAGGAGCATCCCGTCCCTGGAAATCAGCGCGTCCTCGACGAGGCCACGGGGGAGGCACCCGGCGAGCACGACACCGTCCTGGAGGGTCGTGGTCATGTCCTTCATGCTGTGGACGCCGAGGGTGGCGCGGCCGTCCAGGACGGCCCGGTCCACCTCGGCCGTGAAGATCCCGATGCTCCCGAACCGCGCGAGCTCGGTCTCGCGGTCGAGGTCGCCGGAGGACTTCACGATCACGAGCTCGTGTTCCTCGCCAAGAATCGCCTGGGTGGTGTGGGCTTGCCAGAGAGCGAGCTGGCTGCCTCGGGTCGCGAGGTGCATGGGGAAGCGCAGGGGTAGTGACGAGGGGCGGCTACTTGCCGCCGAAGTCGCGGTCGATGTCGCGGAGCACCGTGTGGAGGTGGTCCGGCCCGTCCGTCGTGAAGAGTTCGAGCGCGAAGCGCGGCGTGAGGATGGTCCAGGCCCTGGGGCTGTCGAGGTCGCCGCCGCCCCAGCGCATGAAGCGCACGGCCTTCGCCCGCTCGGGGTCGAAGCGGTACGGGGTGCGCAGCGGCTCATCCAGGAGGCCGAGGTAGGTGGTCAACAGGTTCGTGACGGCAGCTCGGACCTCGGGCGCGAGGGCGGAGAATGGCGCGCCGTCCTCCGTCGGGAGCTCGTCGGACCCCGGCCCCATCCGGATGTCCCTGGGGCGCGGTTGGCCGGACTCGGGGAGGCTCTCGCCTCCCAGGGCAAGCGCAGTGCGATAGGCCTCGTTCAGGGAGCCGATCACGTCGACCGTCGCGGCCTGCGTGCCGTCATCGCGGTCCCCGAGCACGGGGCGAGCGCCCACGAAGAAGGGCGTGACGCTCGGCGTGCGACCCGGCCTGCAGTCCACGTGCAGGGCGATGTGGTGCCCCTCAAACCGCCAGGACCAGCGCTGGTCGGCGTCGGGGGATCCGTAGATCCGGAGCCAGTACAGGTCAGGGTCACGGTGGGTCGCGACCTTGTCCGGCGTGGACTCGAGCCGTCGGAGCTCGCTCTCCAGCTGCCGTACCTGGCGCCACATGGTCATGCCCTCGGTGGAGAGGGCGGTGTCGAGGAGCGCCTCAAGCGCGGTGGCCTGGCCCTCGTCCATGGCGCCGATGGCGAGGCCCGCGCGCTGCACCGGGCCGAAGGCCCACTGCGTCCGCTCCTCGTCGGCGTGGGCAGCCGTCGCCTTGCGGCCGAGCTCGTCGGGGAGGGCGGCGAGCATGGCCCGCGCGGACGACGCCATCTGCTCGGCGACGCCCTTCGGCGCGGCTGGCTCCACCCGGGCGACGGCCATCGACGCGAGGGCGACGGCGAGGCAGCCCGCCAGGGGGGCGATTCGATGGGTCCTGTCGCGGCGGCTCATACCCGGAAGATACGCGCATCGCGGCAACCCTGCCGTGGAGAAGCGAAGGGCGGCGGGTGCGTCTCGACCAGGATCTGGCGGCCTTCTGCCCAACGCGCCAGGCATGACCTCGTACCCCCCCCGAAGGCCGCCGCCGTGCGGGCGCGGCCCACCCAATGGATGAAGGAAGCCAATGAATGGAGCAGGCCAATGAATGGGGCAACAGAGATGAACCGCCTCAAGGGGACCCTCACCCTCAGCGCGGCCGGCGCCCTCGCCGCGCTGCTCGCAACGTCCGCAGGCGCCCTGGGCCAGGAGGGCGCTGCGCCTGATGGGGGGCCGTTGGAGGCCCCGCCGAAGATCTCGGCGGAGGGCGTGCCCCTGCGGCCCTTCGCGGTCGCGCCGCCGTTGGATGGCGAGCCAGCCCCGGGAGCGGCGGACCCGGCGCCGCCGACCAGGGGCATCGACCACGGAGCGGAGGAGCTGAGGCTCCTCCTCTCGGACGCGGACCTGGAGCGGCGCATGGACGCCTTCGATCGAAGCGCGCGGGAGGCCGCATCGAGCAGCGCCACACGGGCCGCCCTGGAGCTCCTCGCTGCGGACCTCACGGACGCCGACGTCGCGTTCCTCGCGCGGTTGGCCCTCCGGGGGGCTCCGACCTCCCCGGGCGGCGCCCATGTGGCGCCCCTACCCCCGTCTCTGCAGGGCCTGATGGGGGTGGACCTGTTCCGCGTGGATCCCCTCGGCGCGGGCGCGTTCGGGGGGAGCTCCTCGGGCCTCGATCCCTTCGGCAGCGATCGCTTCCGTGACCTCGAGCAGCGGATGAGGGACCTCCACGAGCGGATGCTCGCCGGCCCCCAGCCTGGCCTTCGAGAGGCTCCGGGGAGGCCCTCGCAGGCGCGGCCTGGACCCGGGGCTGCCCCGGCGCCGCCGCGCGGGTCCTTCTCGAGCTCCAGCGTCTCGATCTCCCAGGGACCCGGCGGAGTGCGGGTCGAGGTGACCGAGGACCAGGGCGAGGGCCGCGAGACCTTCACCTACGAGGCCGAGTCCATGGACGCGCTCCTCAGGGCGCACCCCGAGCTCCGCGCCAAGCTCGGCCGATGAGCGGTGCGGCTCAGCCGGCGTCGCTGGGGAGCCCGTCGACGAACCGCAGGTAGGCGCGCTCCAGCGCCGCCGTGGATTGGGTCTGCCGGGCGCTCTCCTTGAGCTGGGAGAGCGCCAGGTGCAGGAGCTGGCGCTCCATGGCATGGGCGAGCTCAAGCTCTCGCGCGGTGGCCTGGCCCGAGGTGATCCGGTCGAGGAGCTGCTCACGCTCCTCGGCGAAGCCTGTCTTGAGCTCCTCGATGGCGGGCGTGAAGGCCGCGAACGTGCGCAGGCTGAGGAACTTGTGGACCTCGCTGATGAGGATCGGCGTCACCTCTTCGGCGGCGGCTTGGCGGCCCGCGCGGTGCTCCTCGATCACGGGCAGCAGCGCGTCGAGGTCGTAGACGATCACGCCGTCGAGGCCCGCCACGTCCGGGGCGACGGCTCGGGGGACCGACAGGTCGAGGACCACCAGGGGCTGGTCTCGCTTCGCGAGGGCCTTGCGATTCAGGTCGGCGGCGCTCACGAGGGGCTCCGAACCGTCCACGCAAACGACGGCGAGGTCGGCGGCCTCGAACTCCTCGGGCAGGCGCTCGAGCCCGGCGGAATCCACCCGCTCGCCGAGCTCCAGGGCGGCCACCGCGGACCGCTCAGGGGTGCGGTTCAGGAGGCGCAGGTGGCCGATGCCGGCGGCGGTCAGGTTGCGCGCCACCAGCAGGCCGGTCTCGCCGGCGCCGACGACCACGGCTCGCCGCTCCTCAAAGCGGCCGACGGCGCGTGAGGCCACGTCCAGCCCGACCCTCGCGACCGAGAGGCTGCCCTCGCCGATCGAGGTCTCGCGTCGGACCCGCTTGCCCACGGTGATCGCCTGTTCGTAGAGGGGGGTCAGCTTCTTGCCGGTGAGCCCCGCCTCCAGGCTGCGCTTCAGCTGACCCAGGATCTCGGTCTCGCCGAGCACGAGGCTGTCGAGCCCAGACGCCACCCGGAAGAGGTGCATGATCGCCTCGACGCCCCGGAAGCTGTAGACGTGACGGTCCTCGGCGTTCCTGAACAGGGCGCCGCGGAGCGTGGCCGCCCCCTGGGTGCCGTCGGTGGTGGAGGCGAGGATCTCGGTGCGGTTGCACGTGGACAGGACCACACCCTCCTCCACGAGGCCGCCCTGGCTGAGCTGCTGGAGCAGCGTCCGCGCGTCCTCTTCGCTGACGGCGTACTGCTCCCGTACGCCAACCGGCGCGGTCCGCTGGGACATTCCCACGAGGACGAGGTCGTCAATCGCGTGCATGGCTCAGTCGAGGGAGTGGAACGACGCTTCAGGAATCAGCGCGGACGCGACCAGCGCCCCGAGGAGGAGCACCAGCCCTCCCACGGCCGCCCAGCTGGCCCGGTTCGCGGTGATCCCGGGGATGCGCTTTGAGAACGCGATCAGCCCGAAGTGGAGGCAGATCGCGAGCATGCTCAGCACGAACGAGTCGGTGTAGCCGAACCCCTCGATGCCCCGGCTGTGAGCCATGGCGATGCCGACGTTGACCCCGAGCAGCAGGCCCAGGAAGCCGGTCAGCGCCGAGCGCCGCGTCATCACCGCCAGCTGGCGGAGGTCCGGGAGCTGACGGAAGAGCGCGCCGAAGGTCTGCCGCCGCATCTGGCGAAACAGCAGCAGGTAGAGGAAGCCATACAGCCCAGAGAGCATCACCGCCGCGCTGGCGAGGACGACGGTGAGCACGTGCATGATCGTGCTGATCGTGGAGGGGCCGCGCTCTGTGAGGGCGCGCAGCGGGCCGAACATGCTCGAGGAGAGCTGGAGCAGGAACGCGGCGATGAAGACGATGGCCGCGACGGTGGGCTGCTGACGCCGGACGGTGACGAGCGAGAACAGGGACACCATGCCGAGGCAGACGGCCGAGAATGACAGCCACACGTCGAGGCGCGGAAACCCGCCAGAGGCGTCGCCGAGCAGGGCGAAGAGCCCCGCGTGCAGCGCGATGGTCGAGAGGGTCAACACCTTGCGGGCGCGGTGGATCGGCGGCTCTCGATCGCCCGCGAAGGACATGCCGTAGAGGACGCCCAGGAAGAGATAGAGGCTCGGGAGGGCGACAGCCAGGGCTTGGATGAGCTCCTGATTCACGAGACCTCTCCCCGCGTCGGCGGCTGTGTGGCGGACGCCGTCGGCGTCACTTGGGAGCGCCCGGTCACGTGCGCGAGGCGGACCGCGGCGTCGTTGGCCACGTTGATTCCGACCCGGATCCGATCGTCGACGGAGACCCCCCCGATGTAGCTGCCCGCGAGGTGCAGGCCCGGCAAGTGCCGGGCGCAGCCCGCGACGAGTTGCTCCATGCGGCGGTCGTGGCCAGGAGCGTATCGAGGGATGACGTTGGTCCAGCGCTGGACGAGGGACGCGACGACGCGTGGGGCCCCCGCGGGCGTGAGGGTGCCCGGGTGGGTCCTGCGGAAGCCCGCGAGGGCGCGCTCCAGTTCGACGAGCGTCCGGTCCACGAGGTCGTCTCCGACCAGGTCTGCGACGTCGCCGCCGCGGAACATGGAGGTGATCGAGGAGGTCCCGGAGGGGGCGCGCCCGTTGAAGATCCGCGAGGTGAAGAGCGTCCCCAGGACGCCGGGCGTGCGGGGGTCGCGGCGCGCCTGCTCATCGGGCGGCACCAGGAAGCCGAAGCCGGGCGGGAGGTCCACGTTCTCGAGGCCGAGGTGCACGGCGGTGACGGCCGCGTGCTCGAGGTTCAGCAGGGCGTCGAGGTTGAGCCGCTCCGGGGCGCAGAGGGCGATCATCGGATAGGCCGCCGGCGCCGGGGTGGCGAGCACGAGGTCACGGCAGGCGAGGGACTCTCCGCTCTCGAGGATCGCTCGCCAGCCGCCCGGTCCTCGGTCGATCTCGACCACGGGGGTGGTCATGGAGAGGGAGCCCTCGAGGGCCCGGCGGTAGCCGTCGACGAGCGTCCCGAAGCCCCCCTGGAAGGAGATCAGGTCCGTGGAAGAGGTCCGCGGCCCCGGGGGCAGCGCGTCCCCGCGTCGGCGAGCTCGGCGTACCTCGCGGCCCCGGGCCACCAAGCCTCGGATCAGGCCGCCGCGCTCGCTGCACATGGCGTACATGCGGGGGAAGGCGCTGCGCGCACCGAGCTCGTCGATCTCGGCGGCATAGACGCCCCGGACGAAGGCCCCCGCGAGGGTGCGCGTCGCCTCGCGACCGATCCGCTCGGTGAGGAAGGCCTCGAAGGTCGGCTCGGGGGCATGCGGCTGCGGCCGGTAGCGGCGCAGCGGCTCGGAGAGGATCTTGAGCTTGGCGCGCGCGGAGAGGAGCGGCGTGCGGAGCAGGGCCGCGGGGGAGCCAGGGAGCGCGTGCAGCCCTCCGTCCTTGAACAGGTAGCGCCGCTTGGCCTCCGCGTTGGAGGTCACCAGCTTGTCGCTGAGCCCGAGCTTGCCGGCGGCCTCTCGCACGTGGCGGGCGCCCGCGGGGACCGTGTTGGGGCCGCTCTCGAAGAGGAACCCGTTCCGCTCGCCGGTTCCGACAACTCCGCCGGCCCGCCGCGTGGCCTCCAGCACGAGGACGCGGAGGCCCCGCGAGCGAAGCTCGTGGGCGCACGCGAGCCCGGTCAGCCCTGCCCCCACGACGATCACGTCGTTCATGGAACCGCTGTCGATGACGTTGGCCTCCGGCATGGCCTCAGAGCGTCTTCGAGAACGTGGACTTGCCGGTCTCGCCGCGCGCCTTTCGCTCGCGGAGGTAGCGGTCGAAGGGGACGGCGACGTTGCGCATCAGGACCTGGCCCACCGCGGTGAGCTTGATTTGGTCGGCGCTGAGCTCCACGAGGCCATCCTCGATGGGGACCTGGAGCTCGCCGAGCTCCAGGGCGAACGTGGCGTCGAAGTCGATGCCGTGCTCCGCTTCGATGCGGCGCTTGTCCACGCGCCCGTTGCACATGAGCTCGAGGATGATGTCCCGCCGCAGGCGGTCCTCGGCGGTCATGGCGTGACCTCGGTAGGTGGCGAAGCCGCGCTCGGCGACGTCTTTGACGTACTCGGGCTCGTTGGCGATGTTCTGTACGTAGCAGCCGTCGACCTCACCGATGGAGGAGACGCCGAGGGAGATCATCTCCCGACCCCGCTGGGTGGTGTAGCCCATGAAGTTGCGGTGCAGGGTGCCGTCTGCGGCCGCGACGCTGAGCTCGTCCTCGGGCAGGGCGAAGTGGTCCAGCCCGAGGTAGACGTAGCCGGCCGCGTCGAAGGCCTCGATGGAGTCAGCGAAGAGGTCGAGCTTCTGCTCGGCGGAGGGCATGGCGTCGGTGTCCATGGCCGCCTGGTGCTTCTTCATCCACGGGACGTGGGCGTAGTGGAACAGGGCGACCCGCTCCGGCGCGATGTCCAGGGTGGTCTCCACGGTCCGCTTGAAGCCGTCACGGGTCTGGTGCGGCAGGCCGTAGATGAGGTCGATGTTCACCGACTTCATCCCTGCTTCCCGGGCGCTCTGGATGACGTCGCGCGTCATCTCCTCGGACTGCACTCGCTTGATGGCGCGCTGGACGTCGGCCTCGAAGTCTTGGACGCCCATGGAGACCCGGTTGAAGCCGAGGCCGGCGAGGCGCTCGACTTGCTCCGGCGTCGTGACGCGCGGGTCCACCTCGATGGAGACCTCGGCGCCCTCCGCCATGTGGAAGCGTGACATGATCGAGCCGAAGAGCTGCTCCAACTGATCGGGGTCGAGGCTCGTCGGCGTCCCCCCGCCCCAGTGGAACTGCTTGACCGCTCGCTTCTGAATGCCGGTGCGCTCGATGAAGCGGAGCTCGTGCTCGATGGCCTCGAGGTAGCGCTCGCGTCGCTCGTTCGAGCGAGAGATCTGCACGTTGCACCCACAGAAGAGACACAGCTCTGCGCAGTAGGGGATGTGGGTGTAGAGCGAGATGGCCTCGTCCGGCCGCGCCGTGGCGGCCGCCTCGAGGCGCTCCCCGTACGTCGCCGGGTCAAAGGCGAGCTCCGGGTCCTTTTCCCAGTCCACCGCGGTGGGATAGGAGGTGTAGCGCGGCGCAGAGGTCGCGTACCGAGCGAGGAGCTCCTTGGGGACCTCGAGTCGCTCCCTCACGCTCCGAGGCCTCCGTCGAGGACGGTGTCCCAGAGGGCCTGGACGCTGTCGAGGGGGGTCTTGGGGAGGATCCCGCTGCCGAGGTTGAAGATGTAGCCGCGCTGGTCCTTGAAGCCGTCGAGGACCCGCTTCGCCTCGGCGCGCACCACCTCAGGAGGCGCGAAGAGGGTGCACGGGTCGAGGTTTCCCTGCAGCGCGACCCGGCCTCCCACCCGCTCGATGGCCTCGCGCGGTGCGATTCGCCAGTCGATCCCGAGCACGTCGGCGCCGCTGTCAGCCATCACCTCGAGGAGGTGGTGGCACCCGTTCACATAGAGGATCACCGGGACGCCGAAGCTGCTGGCCTCGGAGACCAGGCGCTCCACGTGGGGGAGGATGCGCTCCCTGTAGACGTCGGCGGAGAGGGCGCCGCCCCACGAGTCGAAGACCTGGAGGACGTCCGCTCCAGCGTCGACCTGCATTCGCAGGTAGCCGATGGAGTTGTCCACCACGCGGGTCAGGAGTCGATCGAACGTCTCGGGCTCGCCGAGCATCATCTGCTTGGTGTTCTCGAAGTTGCGGGAAGACCGCCCCTCGACCATGTAGCTCGCCACGGTGAACGGGGCGCCGCAGAAGCCGATGATGGCCCGCTCGTCTCCGAGGCCCTCGCGGACGGCGCGGATGGAGTCCCCGAGGAAGCCGGTGGCGTCGGTGGCGGTGAAGTCGACGAGGCCCTCGATGTCCTCGGCGCTGCGGACCGCAGGCTCGAGGACGGGCCCCTGGCCCTCCAGGAAGTCCACGCCCTGACCCATGGCGGCCGGCGGCACGAGGATGTCACAGAAGATCACCGCGGCGTCCATGCCGTAGCGGCGGATAGGCTGGAGAGTGACCTCGCTGGCCCGGGCAGGGTCATGGACCATCCCCAGGAAGCTGGACCCGCTGCGGACCTCTCGGTACTCCGGGAGGTAGCGGCCGGCCTGGCGCATCATCCACGCCGGCGGGCGGTCAGTCTCCTCGCGGCGGCACGCGGCGAGGAATCGAGATCTGGAGTTCATGGGCGAGCTGTCGGCGCGGGTCCTCGGGCGGAGAGGCGCGCGGGGAACGCGCGTCCATGGGGGGAGTATAGGCCGCCACTGACGCGCCTTGGGGGAGTCGTCGTGGTCTGCCGGGTGGCGGTCAGGGTCCAGCCGGGGGGCCGCCCGCTGAGGGGGCGCGGGCGCCCCGGAGTTCGCCCTCGAGCGGGCCCCAGTCCTGTTCCGAGAGGAACGGCAGCGCGACCTCCACCGTGCAGCCTGCCGGCTCGCCGCGGCCCTCGATCTCCCCGTCGCACGGCCGGTTCAGGGCCCGGATCGAGCCCTTGTGGAGGGTCGTCACACGGTGGGCGATCGCGAGGCCCAGGCCGGTCCCGCGGCCGGTGCCCTCCTCCGATTCCGCCTGCTTGAAGGGCTCGAACACGGTGGAGAGCAGGGCCTCCGGCATCCCCGGGCCCTCGTCGGAGACGCTGACCCGGGCCCCGGGGCGGGAGGGCTCCGCGGGCTCGCCCTCGATGATCGGGGCCGTCACGGCGGGGTCGGGCTCCAGGGAGACCCGCACGCTGGAGTCGGCGGGCGCGAAGCGGATGGCGTTCCGGATGAGGTTCTCGACGGCGGAGGAGATCAGCTCAGGGTCGCCCCAGCTGGGTCGGTCGAAGTAGTCGGTGCCCTCGGGGAGCTCCAGGTCGACGTGGACCCCGTGGGTCTGGGCCTGGGCGCGGGTCCTCCTCACGGCCTCCAGCAGGAGGTCGTGGAACCAGAAGTCCTCGAACTTGCGCAGCCGCTCCTCGTAGTCGATGCGTGCCAGGGTCAGGAAGCTCTCGACGATCTTCCCGAGCCGCGCCATCTGGTCGGCGACGTCGCCCACGAACCCCGACAGCTCAGCGGCGCTGCGCTCCTGGAGCTGCAGGCGCCTGGCCTCGGTCAGGAGCACCGCGATCGGGGTCTTGAGCTCGTGGCTCACGTTGGAGATGAAGCGCTCCTGGGACTGGTACCCCGCCTCGATCCGATCCAGGGCGCGGTTGAGCTCGAGGCGTGCCTCGTTGACCTCCACCCCGACCTCCGGCATCTCGACCCGCGTGGCCTCGATGCGCTCGGGAGCCATGGCCCGGGCGGCCTCCGTGATCCGCCGCAGGGGCTCGAGGGCTACGCCCCCGATCACCCAGGCGGCGAGGACCCCGCCGATGAGCGCGGCGAAGGTGCCGATGCCGACCAGGCGGATCAGCCAGTCGTAGT
>CBFHHK010000053.1:0-7099 GCA_965655435.1 Planctomycetota bacterium
GCCTCTCCCGGCCTCCCCTGCTTCTTCTGCTTCTTCTGCTTCACCACGTACGCCGGTGAGCAGCTCTGTCACCGCCGATACGATCGCCGGACTCCCGTGAGTATGAACCTCGACCCACTGACTCCGGCCGACGAGGAGGGCCTCATCCAGGGGCGGCTCTTCCGGAGCCGAGCTGGGCTCGCGGAGGATGGCAAGCCGCACTTCCCCGGGAGCCGGGAGACCGGTCCCTGAGAGCCCCTCGAGCCTCGAGAGAGCCGCGGCCCCCCTGACGCTGAGGACCGCGACGCCGCCTGCCCCAGGGGGCGTGAGGCGCTCAACGCTGAGGATGCTCATGGGAAGCACGGCCGCGCCGCCGCCGCGAGGCCGAGGTGCACGAGGAGTTCGACCTCCGTCGGCCGGCGGCCGAGCCCTGCCGCGACCCCATCGAAGGCCAGGTGACGAGCCCCACCCGTCACGAACCCCTCGACCCCTGCGGCTCCGCCGAAGGCCTCCTCCACGATCGACCGTGCGAGCAGCTCAACCGCGCCACGGAAGCCGACAACGACGCCTGCCTGGAGCGCCTCCTCGGTGGAGCGCCCGAGCGCCGGAGCGTCCGCCCTGAGCGTGAAGTCCGGCAGCCGAGCCCCCGCTTGGGTGAGACCCTCCGCGAGGGTTCCCGGCCCAGGGGCGATGGCGCCGCCGAGGAACACCCCGCCGGCCGCGGTGGGCAGCACGGCGTCCACGGTCACCGCGGTCCCCGCGTCCACGACGAGGACGCCGGCAGGACGGGCCCCACGGCCGAGCTCCTCCAGGGCTCCCCGAGCCCCGTAGAGGCGGTCGCGCCCGCAGGTCTCTGGATGGTCGAGTCGCAGCTCCAGCCCCGAGTCCGGGTTGACCACGACGCCGAGCCCCATGCCCTCCAGGAGGCCACGCAGACGCTGCTCCTCCGCGAGAGTCCCCACGGCGCTGATGGCCGCAAAGCGGGGCGAAGCCCCGCCTGCTGCCGCGCGCTCGAGGCACCCGACCAGCAGCTGAGCGTCCAGCTCCCCCACCTTGTTCGCGGCGAGACGCACGGCGCCCGCGGGGCCGACACAGGCAACCGAGACGCTGGAGTTGCCCAGATCCAGGGTCAGCGCCACGCCGCCGGTCGCGTTCCCCGACTCGTGCCCCGCCGCATGCCCGGTGACGTCCTCCGTCACTGGCCCGGGCTGTGGTAGACGACGGTCTCCACGCGACCCAGTCGGAGGACCTCGATGGTCCACACGGAGTAGCGCTCGGAGTTGGCCTGGGCGAAGCTGATCGCCTCCTGCTGGCTCCCGACGGGTGTCCCGTTGATCGAGATGACCACGTCGCCCGATTGGGCCCCGTGGCGCCCGGCGATCGAACCCTCCCGAACCTCGGTGAGCTCCACCCCCGCGCGCTTCCCGTCCTTCATGTAGGTGCGGGTCTTGACGTCGTTCGAGAGGATGGACTGGTAGTCGCGCGCGAACGCCTCGGCGTCCTCGGTCCCGAGGTAGAACTGGCCGTTGACCTGCTCGGTCCGGGTCGGCAGGTCGGGCTCTTGCAGGCCGGCCTTCGCGATCAGCGAGGTCCGTTGGCGGGTCTTGAACTCCGCCCCCTCCTCGAGGGACGCGATCAGGTCCGCCCCCGTCCTCGAACTCGGAGCGAGGAATTCCCGCGCACGCTCCTCGTCCTCGAAGGAGAACTCCACGCCCCCCGCGGTGATCCGGTAGACGCTGAACTCGCCCTCCGGGGACGTGGCCGTGGAGCCGATCGCGAACCAGCGGTCCCGCGGGTCCGCCTGGAGGTCGGCGAGGCGAACCAGGCACAGGGACTCGCCCGGGTCGCGCTCGTCAACGAGGACCATGAGCACCTCGAGCACTTCGGAGACCGGCGTGAGGCGGACCGCCACGTCGTCGGTCGTCGTGGGCGCAACCTCCTGCACAACCTCGGGGAGCGCCCCGGTCCAGTTGGAGAGGAGGATCGCCGGCTTGATGTCCTCCTCGTAGTCCAGCGCAGCCGCTCGCGGAGCGGCGGGCGACTTGACGTTGTTGAGCACGGAGTCGGCCCGCTTCAGATCGAAGTAGGCGCGGTTTCGCCCGTCGGTGTAGTAGTCATACGCAACGTACGCCACGCCGGCGAGGAACACGGTGGAGGCCAGGTAGGAGGCCGTCTTGACGATGCCGACGTTCATGGGACAGGTGGCGCGCTGCGGGGAAGCCCACGGGCGCGGCGCATTCAGTCGTTGGAGCTGTGGTAGATGACCGTCTCGATGCGGCCGAGGCGCAGGACCTCGACCTCCCAGACCGAGTAGCGCTCTGAGTTGTTCTTGGCGAAGGAGATCGCCTCCTGCTGACTGTTGACCGGGTTCCCGTTGATCGAGATCACGACGTCTCCGGATTGGGCCCCGTGACGAGCTGCGATCGAGCCCTCGCGGACCTCGGTGAGCTCGACACCAGAGCGCTTCCCGTCCACGTAGCGGGTCTTGGTCTTCACGTCCTGGGAGAGGATCTGCTGGTAGCCCTCGGCGAACTGCTTGGCGTCATCCGACCCGATGTAGAACTGGCCGTTGCGGCGCTCGGTCTGCAGCGACTTCAACCGGTCCGCGGCCCCCGCCGATCCCGACCCGACGAGGGTCCGACGCACGAGGCGGTCCCCGGGGCCGAGGCTCCGGATCAGCTCGGCGCCCTCGGACCGGAGGCTGAGCGAGACGACCTCCGAGGGGCGCGCCGCGTCCGCGAAGGAGAACTCCACGCCGTCCGCGAGGATGTTGAGGACGGAGACCGTCTCATGCGGCGCCGGCAACGAGGCGCCGACGGAGAACAGCTGCTCGGCGGGCGAGATGCTGCCGCCCGAGAACCTGAGCGAGCAGAAGGAGTCCCCGGGATCGAGCGGGTCCGACAGCACCATGATGACCTCGAGGATGTCCTCCACCGGGATCACTGGCGCCGGGGTGTTCACCGACTCGGCGGCCTGGACGACCTCGGGAGGCGGGGGCGGCTTGCCCGTCCAATCGAACTCGACGATCGCCGGGTTGATGTCACCGGCGAAGTCCAGCGCGACGCGGACCGGCGCCTTCGGGGCCTTCACGCCATTGAGGACGTCGTACGCGTGGTCACCGTCGAAGTAGGCGACGCCGCGATCATTCTCGTAGTAGTCGTACCCCGAATACGCCATCGCGCTCACACAGGCGAACGACGACAGGTAAGCGAGTAACTTGATCGTGGGGACATTCATGGCTCGGTCGGGGTCGCGCCCCGCGCGGGGGCAGGTTAGCACCCGGACGCCACGTCACGGCGATCCTTCCCAGGGACACCGATTTTGCCCCGCCCCGATTCAGAGGTGCCCCTTACGGAGCCGCAGCGCCGTCTCGCCAGGGGGGTCATCGACCTGGGGGCTCTTGAAGCTCATCTCCGTGCTGTCCCCTTGCGCCCGCTGAGCGTCGACGCGGGCCTTTCCACGGACGCCCCCGTGGATCCCACGGAGCCGCATGGTGAGCTCATCTGGCCGGTCAGAGGCGTCACAGGCGTCTTCCAGCGAGACGGCCCCGCTTTGTACAAGCTCCGCAAGGCGACTGTTCAGAGAGACCAGTCCCTCCTCCATCCCGGAATCGATGACCCGGCCGAGCTCGGTGGTCTCGCCCAGTTCGAGCAGCTCTCGGACCTGGGGCGTCGTGCTCATCAGCTCGTAGGCAGGGATCAGCCCCCCCCCGGCGCGGGGCACCAGCCGCATGGACAGGACCCCCGCGAGGGTGTCCGCCATCCGCTGCCGGATCTGACCGTGCCGCTCGACCGGGAAGTATCCGAGGATCCGGTCCACCGTCTGCGCGGCGTTCACGGTGTGCATGGTGGACATCACGAGGTGGCCGGTCTCGATCGCCTCCAGCGCGGCGAGCACGGTCTCGGCGTCCCGCATTTCACCGATCAGGATCACATCAGGGCTCTGCCTCAAGGCGTGCTTGAGCCCGAGCTTGAATGACGCCGTGTCGGTCCCGATCTCGCGTTGACTGATGACGCAGTAGCGCTCCTTGAAGAGCAGCTCGACCGGGTCCTCCAGCGTGACGATGTGCCGCTCGACGTTGCGGTTCATGAACTCGATCATGGCCGAGAGCGTCGTCGACTTTCCCGAGCCCGCGATGCCTGTGACGAGCACGAGCCCGCGCTTGCGTAGCGCGAGCGCCTTCAGGTCTTCCGACGGGAGGTGGAGATCGTCAAGCCCGGGGGCGTCCTCGCTGATGCGGCGGATGACGATCGCAGGCTCGCCCATCTGCTTGTAGGCGTTGATTCGAAACCGGCCCAGCCCGTCGAGGTCGAGGGCGGCGTCCGCCGCGCCGAACTCGAGGAAGCCCTCCATCCGGCGCTCGCCGAGGATCCCCTTGAGCACCTCAAGCATGGGCCCCGGCCCCGGGACCTGGCCGTCGAGGAACTCGATCCTCCCGCTCAATCGCTGGGAGGGTCTCCCACCGCTTCGCAGGATGAGGTCGCTGGCGTTCGCCGCCACCATCTGACGAAGCCAGTCCTCGATCAGGTGCCTGGGGTTGACCGAGGGAGGCGACGAGCGGTCGCTCTCCTCAATCTCAACGCTGAGGCGCTGCGGATTCGTGGACGGCCCGGCTCCTTCGTCCGGGGCAGAGGGGTCGATCCCAGCGGCGCCGACAGGCTCAGCCGAGGCCTGCTGCCCGAGGCCCGCCACCGTGGGGTTGATCGCGGCGGGGCCGGCCCCCGAGAGCGACCCGAGAGGGGCGCCTTCTTCCTCATCTCGCGGCAGGCCATCCTCAAAGGAGAACAACCCCTTCTCAACTCCCTCCCCAGTCGGCGCGGACGGCAGCGGCGGCAGCAGCGCATCGGGGCCGGTTCTCACGACCGGACTTCCCGCCGGTTCCTCCGCTGGCTCTTCCTTGTGGGCAGCCGCAGGCTCTGCAGCCCGGCCAAGCGCTGCGCGCCCGTCGCTCCTACCCGCCCGATCCGTTGGCGCGACCCCCTTGAAGCTGAAGTCGTCGTCGGAGATATCGTTCACTGCCATGCCCTCGCTCGCTGCCTGCACAACCCTGGCGTGTGCCGTTCGCCTGATCCCGCTGAGGCGGGACGGTCCAGGGCAAGGCATCGACGCCGGAGAGGCGCACCCTTGAGCACCCATTGGGCAGGCCAGACCATCTCTCACGCCGGGACAAGCGGCGCTCCCCGGGCTATCGCGCCGGGCCATCGCGCCGGGCCATCCGCCGGGTCATCGACCCCGGCCATCGCCCCCGGCCATCGCCCCTGACCGGCGGGGCGGGCCTCAGGCCTCGTCCAGACCGCGGACGACCCGGTGCGCATCCCGGAGCACCTCGTCCACGCCGGTCCCGAGGATCGAAGACATGCCCACCACCGCGCTCCCAGCGACACCCCGGAGCTGCTCCAGGCGCTCCTCCCAGCCGTCGTCCTCGAAGCACTTGGACGCCACCGTCAGGCGCGGCTTCGCGTGCAGCTCAGGTGAGTACCGGCGGAGCTCGTCCTCCAGCGTCTCCCACGCTGCTGCGGGCTCGCGTTCCGCCGCCTCCGACACGTCCACAAGGTGGACGAGGATCCCGCACCGCTCCACGTGCTTCAGGAAGCGATGCCCGAGCCCGGCACCCTCAGCTGCTCCCTCGATCAGCCCCGGCAGGTCCGCGACCACGAGCGTGTCGTAGTCCTTGACCCGGGCGATCCCGACCTGAGGGTCGAGCGTGGTGAACGGATAGTCCGCCACCTTGGGCCTCGCAGCCGTGACCCGGCTGATGAACGTTGACTTGCCCGCGTTGGGGAAGCCGAGGAGCCCGACCTCCGCGAAGATCTTCAGCTCCAGACGGAGCCGCCGCTTCTCCCCGGGGGTGCCGAGCGTGGCCTTCCGTGGCACCTGCCGGATCGCGGTCGCGAAGCGGGTGTTCCCCTTGCCTCGCTTGCCCCCCTCGGCCACCACAAGGCGGTCCTCGGGCTTCGCGAGGTCGCGCATCAGGTTGCCGCGCTCCGAGTCGTAGACCAGGGTCCCCACGGGGACCCGGATCTCCTCGTCAGGTGCGCTCTTTCCGGTCCGATTCCGCGGCCCGCCCGGCTGGCCGTTGCGCGCGGCGTAGCGGAACCGGCGACCGATATCGAGCAGCGAGTGGACGTTGGGGTCCGCCACGAACACGACGCTCCCCCCGCTCCCCCCGTCGCCACCGTCGGGGCCGCCGAGGGGCACGTGCGCCTCGCGGCGGAAGGACACGATCCCGTCGCCGCCCTTGCCGGCGACCACCTCTACCTCAGCCTCGTCGCGGAACGTGGACATGTCAGATGTGCAAGCGCCGGCGCTGGACACAGGTGTCCTGACGCCGGCGCGGAGCGGACCCGAAGAGGGTCACTCGGCGGTCTCGTCCACGTGGACGCGTCGGCCGGTCTGGAAGCGGACGGTGCCGTCCACCAGTGCGTACAGGGTGTAGTCGCTGCCGAGGCCGACGTTCTTGCCCTGCTTGAAGCGGGTCCCGCACTGCCGGACGAGGATCGTGCCGGCGGTGACCTGCTGGCCACCGAAGCGCTTGACGCCGCGGAACTGGGGGTTGGAGTCGCGGCCGTTACGGGTCGAGCCCTGTCCCTTCTTATGTGCCATGTCTGTGTTCTCCTTTCAGGCGCCGAGCGGGCTCAGCCGTTGATGTCCGTGATCCGGACGCGGGTGTAGGACTGCCGGTGACCGCGCTTGACGCGGATGTTCTTGCGGCGCTTGAAGCGGAACACGACGACCTTGTCGCCGCGCGCCTCTCCGACCACCTCGCCGGTGACCTTGGCGCCCTCGACGGTGGGCTTGCCGATCTTCACCGAGCCCTCCTCTCCGACGAGCAGGACGTGGTCAAAGGTGATCGTGGAGCCGCGCTCCGCGTCGTCCATGAGGTCACAGAGGATCTCATCGCCAACGCGCACGGTGGCCTGATTGTTTCGGTCGCTGATGATCGCGTACATCGGTGTCAGATCCGGGCCCGATGCGCTCCGGATGGAGGCGCCGGGGCGTCCGGCTATCCCACGGTGTTCTCTCCCGGGGGCCGCTCGGCGGACCGAGGGGGCGAAGAGCATACGACGGCCCGCGGTCGAGCACAACCGCCCTGGCGCCCCTCCCGCGTGTCATTGGAGCC
>CBFHHK010000053.1:7199-11193 GCA_965655435.1 Planctomycetota bacterium
CGAGGGGGCGAAGAGCATACGACGGCCCGCGGTCGAGCACAACCGCCCTGGCGCCCCTCCCGCGTGTCATTGGAGCCCCCGCGACGAGCCCCACCGGCGGACGGGAGGGCCCTGGGCGAGATCCCCTGCGGAGCCGACGGCGAGTCTTCCGTCTCCGCGGCCCCGCACCCGCGGGCCAAAGGAGCCCACCCAGGAGAGGCCGCCCAGAAGAGGCCGCCCAGGGGAGTCAGGGGGCCGCCGGTCCGAGTTGATGGCCTCCGCCAAGTTCATGGCTTCCGCCAAGTCCATGACTTCCGCCAACGGGGGGGGCTCTCCGATGCCAGGGCATCGCGCTGGCCGCTCCGCCTCGAAGCCCGTGCGTCTCAACGCCACACGCCCGGCGCCGCGGAGCGCCAGGCCCGGACGGGTGCCTTCGCCCCGCTGCCCCGCCAGACTCGCCTCGCAGGGCTTACCTCGCAGGGCTTACCTCGCAGGGCTTACCTCAGAGGAGTCGCCCCACAGAGCCCTTCCCACCGGGGTAAGCCGGGGAGAGGGGTGATGAACGGGGCGGGCTGAGCCCGCCCCTGACGCCGAATCAGCGCTTCCTGCGACCGCCCGGGCGGACCTCGCGGCCGTCCGCACGGAGGTAGCGCAGGACGCTGTCCTCCATCTGATCAGGCACCGGGGTGAGCTCGATCTGCTTCTCCGAGCGGTGCTCGAGGGCGCGCACCCAATCCCACAGGTCCTCCTTGAGGTACTGAACGACCTCCGGGTGAGCCCGGACCTCGATCTTGGTGAACCCCTTCTGAACCACTGCGCCACCGAGCCGGCGGAGGATGGCCTGGGACCGGGACTCGATCGTCCGGACCCGGCCTGTGCCGCGGCAGCGGGGACAGGCCTGGAACACCTTCTTATGGGTGCCGGGCCCGAGCCGTTGACGGGTCAGCTCCAGCAGCCCGAACTGACTGATCCGGCCGAGCTTGCTCCGGGCCCGGTCATCCGCGAGGGCATCGCGCAGGGAGCGCTCCACCTGGCGGTTGCTCGACGAGCGGACCATGTCGATGAAGTCGCAGACGATGATCCCGCCCAGGTCCCTGAGCTTGATCTGCCTTGCGATCTCAGGCACCGCCTCCATGTTCGTCTTGAGCGCGATGTCCTCGAAGTCGTAGCTGTCCGTCCGGGTCCGGCCAGAGTTGACGTCGATCGCGACCAGCGCCTCGGCCTGGTCCAGCACGATGGACCCGCCGGAGGGCAGGTCGACCCGGCGGGAGAAGATCCGCTCGAACTCCTGCTCCAGCCCGCTCTCCTGGAAGAGCGGTCGGTCTCCCTCGTAGCGCTTGATGCGGCCCACGTGCTCCGGCATCAGCTTCTCTGCGAAGTTCACCATCTGCTCGTAGACCGTGAAGTCGTCCACGAGCACCTCCTTCGTCCGCCGGTTGAAGAGGTCCCGCAGCGTCCGGGTGGCCACGTCAGACTCGAGGTAGAGCGGGGCCGGCCCGCGGCTCCCTCGCAGCTTCTTGCCGAAGGACTCCCAAAGGCCCAGCAGGTAGTCGAGGTCCCGCTGGAGGTCCGCCTTCGTGCGCCCCACGCCCGCGGTGCGGACGATGACCCCCATGTCGGACGGGGTCTTGAGGCTCGCCAGGATGCGCTTGAGGCGCTTGCGCTCCTTGTCATCCGGGATCTTCCGGCTCACGCCGGTCCGGGACATCGACGGCATCAGGACGAGGTAGCGCCCTGGCATCGAGATGTACGTGGTCAGCGTCGGGCCCTTGTCGCCGATCGCGTCCTTGGTGACCTGGACCACGACCTGATCCCCCACCTTGAGGAGCTGATCGATCGGGCGCCTCTCACGCTGGGGCCTGCGCTCGGAGCGCCCCCTCGAGCGAGCTCCGCCCTTGGCCGAGCCCTTGCTCGCCTTACGGCGCGAGGAGGCCTTCTTCTTGGACTTGCGCTCCGACTTCTTCGCCGACTTCTTCTTGGAAGCCTTCTTCGCGCTGCCCTCAGCACCGCCTTCCGAGGAGGCCGCCTTCTTGCGGCTCCGCTTACGGCTGGAGGCGCGCTTCCGCCCGCCGTCACCCGAGTCGGAGCCGCCGCCCGCGTCACCATCGGCATCGGCGGATACGGCCTTCTTCTTGGTGCTGCGGCGCTTGCGCTTCTTGCGCGCAGGCTTCGCATCGCCGTCCCCCTTGGGCCCGTCGCCGTCGTCCATGGACGCGACGCGCGAGGATGCAGGACGACGCGACCGGGACCGCAGGGACCGGGTCCCGCGAGGCTCTTCGTCGTCGTCCACGATGCCCTGGGCAAAGCCAGGCGCGGCTCCGCCGCCGTCGCCGTCGTCGCCGTCGTCGCCGTCGTCGCCGTCGTGGTCGTCGTCTCCGTCGTCTCCGTCGTGGTCGTCGTGGTCGTCGTGGTCGTCGTGGTCGTCGTGGTCGTCGTGGTCGTCGTGGTCGTCGTGGTCGTCGTGGTCGTGGTCGTCGTGGTCGCCATCGTCCGCTACGACGCCCTGGACGCCCGCCTCTTCATCGGAGGCTGCTCCTTCCACGTGGTCGACTCCCTCTCCCTCGGCGCTCTGCTCGTCGGACGCTTCTTCAGCGTGGTCGTGATCCTCGTGATCCTCGTCGTCGTCGTCGTGCTCCTCGTCGAGCGCGTCCGCCTCCTCCGACCAGTCCGCGTCGTGATCGCCCTCCTCATCGTGGTGACCCCCGGTGAGCAGGTCCTCCAGTTGGAAGTCGTCATCGGCGTAGATCGGGAGCACGTCCGACGTGTGCAGGAAGCCGTTCCGGCCCTGCCCGAAGTCGATGAAGGCTGCCCCAATGGCCGGCTCAAGGTTGACGACCCGGCCCCGGTAGATGTCATTGACGAGGGTCTTCTGACTCTCGGCGGTCATCAGAATGTCTTCGATCCGACCGTTCTCGTAGACGGCGACTCGGCGCTCCTCAGGCTCCACCGCGTTCACCGCGATCGTCTGAGTCCGCATCGCCTCGGCCTCGGCCGCCTTCTCCTCGGCGGTCTTGGTCGCCACGGCAGCGCCGGCCTTCTTGGCGCGGCGTCGTGTCTTCTTCGCCGTGCGCCCCTCGGTCTCGGCCTCGGATTCGGCCTCAACGTCGCCCTCCGGCTCATCGTCACCATCGGAGCCAGACCGTCCGGTGGACTTCTTCCTCGACCGACGGCGACGGCGCTTCTTCCTTCCGCCCTCTCCGTCAGATCCGTCCGATCCGTCCGCGTCTGCGGCGTCGGCGCTGGAGCCGCCGTCGTCGGAGGTCCCTTCACCCACGACGGCGTCAGGCTCGTCGCCTTCGGCAGCCTCGGACCGGCTCGACTTGCGGCGGGACTTGCGGCGGGTCCGCTTCTTCCGCCCACCCTCAGGCTTGTCCTCGTCCTCGCTGGCCTCAACGGGTTCGGCGCGACTCAGGCTGCCCGCGAGCTCGTCCTCTTCACCCGGAATGGCGTCAACCTCCGGCGAGTCCTCTTCGTCTCCCTCACCGCGCTTGCGACGGCGGCCACCGCGGGACCCGCGCCGGCGCCGCTTGCGTCCGCCACGCTCATCGGAGTCCCCGCCCTCGTCGGCGTCCCCACGACCCGGGGAGTCGTCCCCGCTGCCGTCGTCGCCACGATCGTCCGAGTCGGTGCGGCGGGCCGAGTCCTCCCGCTCGCTCGCGGGGGCTTCCTCATCCTCGCGCTTCGAGGAGGACCGGCGCCGTGCTCCCCTGGCCCTGGAGGCCTTGGCGGCCTTGGGCGGAGAGGCGTCCGCGTCCGTCCCGACGGAGTCGCCTTCCGCCTGCTCGGCGCCGAGCCCGTTCTTGGCCCCATCCTCGGCCCCATTCTCGGACTCGGGAGCCGCCGCCTTCTTGCGGACGGGCTTCTTGCGAACGCGCCGCTTGCGGGCGGGCTTGTCGACGGAGCCGCTGGCGTCCGGGGTGGAGCCCGAGCCGGCGTCTAGCCCGGCGCCGAAGCCGCCGGCCCCGGTCTCGTCAGGGCCTTCCCACGCGGGGAGGCGGCTGGAGAGGGCGCGGAA
>CBFHHK010000053.1:11292-12418 GCA_965655435.1 Planctomycetota bacterium
AACCATCGAGTCAACAGAGCGGTCTCTGCTGACGGGGTGCTGATCTGTCATCGTTGTAAAGCGCCCACCGAGGTGGCGCGCGCCCTGTCATTCGATCCCTCGAGGGAGGGACAGGGACCGGGCGCAGCGTCGACAACCGCGGGGCGCGGCGCGGCCCGTAAGGGGCCGCTGGGTAACTGTGTTTCGAAGGGGGGAGCGCGCGGCCGAACGGGTTCGGCGCAGCGCCCCGGCGATCCCCGCACGAGAGGCGGGGCTGGACGTGGTCGGGACGGGTCGCTGATCGGGGAGGAGCCCAGGGGGGCCTGGCCTCCAGACCGCCCCGCGGGTGGCGGGGTGCAGCGGGTCCTTCTGGGGCTGGACCAGGAAATACTCCTTGGCCCATGTGGACTCTCGCAGAGCCCATCCCCGGAGTCGAACATCCCCGCCCAAAAAGGACCGAGGGCGCCCTGGGCGCGCCAAGAACCGGGGTCTGCCCCATCTCGGCCTCCCGTGGGGTTGCCCCGAGGGCGGGGGCAGCCGGCCCCAATCTGGGGCCGTTGCCGGGGCTGGAGGCCCCCCCAGAGGGGGGGCCCCCAACCGAGGGGTCTCACTCCGTGTCTTCGTCGAGCAGCGCCTCGACCTCGTCCGCGAGGCGGTTCTTACGGCGCTGGAGCTCCTGCTGGAGCAGGAACTCGGCGTCCTCGGAGTTGTGGACGAGGGAGGGGGTGATGAAGATCAAGAGGCTGCGGCGATCGCGGGCCTCGTTGCGATACTTGAAGAGCTCGCCGAGGACCGGGATCCGCGAGATGTACGGCACCCGGCTCAGGGACTTGGTCTCCGCGTCCGTCGTGAGGCCGCCGATGACCATGGTCTGGCCGCTCTCGAAGATCATCTGCGTGAACAGGGTCGAGGAGCGGGTCCGCGGCAGCGCGATGGATCCCTCACCGCCGGCGGAGCCGACCGTGAAGACATCGAACCCGGCGGGCGCAAGGGCGCTCGCGCCCGTACCCGAGAGGCTCGTCTCCTTGGGGATGACCTCCATCCGGATCTTGCGCGTGCCGGGGATGACGTTCGGCCGCACCAGGAGCTGGAAGCCGATCTCGACCGGTGAGCCCTGAGCCTCGGCCACGGTCAGCTGCAGACCACC
>CBFHHK010000053.1:12518-22079 GCA_965655435.1 Planctomycetota bacterium
CTCTTCAGGACTGCTGCGCGCGAGCTCTTGGGCCGGATGTAGCGCAGCTGGTAGCTGCGGGTCACCTTTTGCATCTCGAGCTGGGCGGGGTCGACCACGCTGAGAATGTTCCGCGCCTGCTCGACGACGGTGTAGCCCCGAGCCTCGCAGATCTGTTCGAGCGCGTCGCGCCAGGGGACGTTCTTCAGGCGGAGCCTGATCGTCCCCTCGACCTCGGGGGCGATGATGACGTTGGCGTCTGCGGCCTTCGCGATCGTCGAGATGACCTCCCGGATGTCCTGATCGTCGAAGACGAACTCGACGCGGATCGGGCTGCTGATGGTCAGGACACCGGACTTGTCCTCCTCCACCACGCACCCCGCTGACTCAGCGGCGTAGTCCAGCGCGTCACGCCAGTACACGTCCGAGAGTTTGAGCGACTCCACCTTCTCGTCGCCCCCAGCGAGGATGACGAGGTTCGCGCCAGACTTCTCGCGGAGGTACTGGACGACCTCCGAGAGGTCTCGCTCGACGATGTCGATGTCGACTCGGGCGTCGAGGCTCGGCACCTGGGCGTTCGCGAGCGGAGTGAGCGCGGCCAGGCAGAGGCCGATCGCGTTGAGGCGGTTGATGAGTTTCACCAGGAGTCCTTCTGTCCGACGAGCGGACGGTATTTTGCTTGGAGTAGCTTTGAGTGTTGATTGAACGTTGCGGAGCAGAGGGCGGCAGTGACCCCCGTCGCGCTGATAGGCAGCGCGGCTCAGAACTCTCGCGTCACGATTGCGCCGCGGAAGATGAAGTCGACCTCGTTGGGCCTGACGCCGTGAACGACGAGCTCGTCCCCCACGATGTCGCCGATCGTCTTCCGCTTGCCGTCGATGATGATCACCGGCTGCAGGCCCTCGATGATGGCCACGCCGCCGACCCGGAATTCGATCCGGCTGAAGTCGCGGAGGATCGTCGCCTCCTCGCACAGGAGGAGCAGCCAGTCTGCGAGCTCCTCGCGCTCGGGGTCGTCCACGAGGAGGTCCAGGGAGTCCTCGATCGCGTCGAAGGCGTCGAGGGCGTAGTCGTACTCGAGGGCCTCGATGTAGCCGACCATCGTGTCGCCGACCGTTTGCAGCGCAGTCGCGCTCGGTCCCTCGATGGCCTTGCTCCGGTCGAGCGCGACGCGCAGGACCTCGAGCGGCTCCCCGACCATGGTGTCCAGACGCTTCCGCGCCGGACGGTAGGTGATACGCCCCTCGTCCTCGATTCTGCGGAGGTCCTCGCCGATGCGGAGGATCAGCTTCTCGAGCTCGCTGCGCTGCACCATCCGCTCGAGGACGGACTTGGCGGCGATGGAGGCGGCCCAGTATCCCTGCGCCTCTTCGACGCGGGTCACCAGCTCGTCCACCTCTTCCTGCTGGCGTTGGACCGTCCATGCGTTGGGGTCGTCCACCCGCGCCGGCACCCGGGGATCCACCAGCGGGTCACGGCGACCTCGAGCGCCCTGATAGCGGTAGGTCTGGAGGTTGAGCGCTTGGCGGCGGACGCCGATCTTGCCCGAGAGCAGGTCGCGCTTCCGCTCGTAGCTCCGGATCTCAACCTCGCCCTCGTTCGCGCCGGGAGGGACGTACTTGTAGGTCTCGACGTCGAGGATGATCGTGTGGCTCGCAAGTCCCTCGTCCAGGATCTGTCGGCGGTTCGCCGACTTGATGGTCAGCGAGGACACCGCCATGAAGCGGCTGTGGGTCTCGATGCGGTTCAGGAAGTCGAGCACCTGAAAGGTGTCTCCGGCCAGCCGCCACTGGTACGAGACGCGCTCGAAGGCGGAACGCGTGCGCTGCCTCGAGTTGGAGTTGGACGTGGGCTTGAAGCCCTGCGAGGTCACCCCCGCCTCCTGCATGTACTCCTGGAAGTCGCGGATGACGTTGTTGAGGTCCTTCGTGTCCGGGAGGATCTCACGGATCCGATCCGAGATCTCCCGGAGGATGATGACCTCTTGCTCCACCTCGGGCGTGGACTGCACGGTGGTGCGTGACCTCTTGATCTGGTCACGTAGGGAGACGACCTCGGCCTGCGCCGTATCCACGCTCCCGAGCTCGCTGAAGATCAGGTAGCCAAAGAGGAGCGCGAGGCCCGCGGTGATGCCGCCGAAGGCGGACCAGAATTGCTTGTCGTTCACTTGCCTTCCTCCTGGGCCGCTTCGCGATTCTTGAGGCGGTCTTGCGGGCTCAGCAGGTTCATCCGAAGGGGAAAGGACCAGGTCACGGACGGGATGAGGGTCTCATCCGGCTTCTCTTGCGTCGCTTGGAGCGGCTCGGGCGCCTCGAACATCCCCATCAAGGACGACAGCGAGGGGTCCTCGAGGTCCTCTGCAAAGTTCGCGAGCTGCGCGTAGGCCTCCGCGCCGGACACGCTGTCCGCGGACAGGCTGCCGAAGCTGTTCTTGCCGGACTTGACCTCTGCGTCGAGGTTGTCGAACCAGATGAAGTGGTCCACACCCTCCCGGCCGGCGTGGACGACGTCGATCATCTCGTCCAGCGTCTTGGTCCACAGGACCCGGCTCTTGGTGATCTCGGCGAGCGTCTGTTCGCGCTGAGAGCGCGTGGAGATCTCGGCCTTGAGGCTGTTGTGGTAGTCCACCTGCCACTTGAGACCGGAGAGGTCCGCCTGGAGCACGTCCCTCGTCGTCTCCACGTTGGCCTTGACTCCGAAGTGGAGGTAGCCCCAGTAGGCGAAGAGCGAGGTGTTGAGAAGCACAGCCGCGCTGATGGCAGCGATGATTCCGATCGGAGACTTCGCCCTGCGGCGGTACTCCTCGGGGAGCAGATTGACGCTGATCATTGGTTCACCACCCGGGACGCGAGTCCGACGGCAACGACGAGGGAAGGAGCCCACGCCTCAAGTTCTTCGACGTCCACCCGGTTGACGTCCACGCGGAGCCCCTCAAGGGGGCTCCAAAGCCGCGTCGGTCGAGCGACGGCCTGCTCGACATACTCCGCGGCGCCTGGTGCCAGGACTCCCCCGCCCGAGAGCAGGACCTCTGTGACCGTGAGCCCTTCGTTGTGTTCGACGTAGTCCATGGAGAGCATCAGCTCGGAGGCGAGGTCCTCGAGGACCGGACCGATGGCGGTGCGCACCTCGGCCTGGTGGTCTTCAGAGGTGCGCTTGACCGCCTCGGCCTCGAATCCCTCGAGGCTCAGGCGACGCGCGACCGCCTGGGTCATGTTGGCCCCGCCGATGGGGATCTCCCTGCTGAAGCAGCTCACGCCGCCGCGCATCACGTTGATGGAGGTGACCCGGGAGCCAACGTCCACCAGAGCTGTCCCGCGGTTGTCCCTCCCGTCAGCGGCCTCGGAGATCGGCATGACGCAGAGCTCCCAGGCGTTGGCGATCGCGAAGAGGTCCAGGTCGATCGCAATGGGGAGCAGCCCCGCGCCCTGGATCATCTGGGCCTGGCCGTCGAGGCGCTCGGACTGGCACGCCGCCACGAGGACGGACATGTCTGGTTCATCCGCCGTGCCACGGCGGAGCGGGATGCAGTCGAGGATGAAGTCCTCTTCCGAGGCGACGATCTTGTCGGCCTCGAACTGGATCGCCTGCTGCAGCTCCGTGTCGGACATGGTCGGCATGGACAGGTAGCGAACCACCGTGTCCTGCCCGGACACGCCCGAGACGATCCGCTTGGAGCGGAAGCGGCCCTCCTTGAAGACCTGCTTCACGGCATCGTCGATGCTGCCCCCGGGTGGAAGCTCGGCGCGGCTGAAGCCGGTGATGACCGGCTCCTGCCCCTCGAGCGTGATCTCCACGGCCTTGACGACCGAACTCCCGAGGTCGAGTCCGACCACCCTCTTCTTGCTCCGAAACACTTGCCTTGACCGTTGGTTGGGAGGCCGCACTCGATGGGGTTGCCCCGGCGACTTCACTGGCTGTGTCGTCCAGCCCCGTCGAAAGGGTTAAGCAGCCGTCCCAAAAAAGAGCATCGATGGGCCTTTACGGTGGCGTGCGGGGGTTTGCCCGCCCTGGCTAAGGCGCCCTCAAGGGCACCCTGTGGCAGCCCGTGGCTCGGCGTGGGACCGGGCAGCACCACGCCCTCAATAATCCGCCGAATGGGCGTCCAGAGGCACCTCCCGGCCCTCCAGGGGGGGCGTCTGCACACGCTCGTGCAGCGCGGCCCCTCCATGCGAGCAGACCACGGGCCGCGCGTGCTCGAGCCCGCCCTGCGTCGCCCCCACGGCCCAGCTCGCGTCCGGTCCAGGACCGATCAGGAGGGCCGACCCAGAGCCTTTCCTAGGGCCTTCCCCCGGGCCCATCCCGCGCCCATCCCGCGCCCATCCCGCGCCCATCCCGGGGCCCTCCCCAGGGTCCCAACCCGGGGGCTCAACCGGAGGCCCAACCGGGGCCTCAGCTCAGCGGGAGCTCTCCCGCTCGCCGAAGCCCGACCCAAATAACTCCGCCAGCCCAGAGAGGAGCTCCTCGGCCCCGTCCCCATCCGCGCTGAGCTCGAGCTCGGTCCCCTGGCGAGCCTCCAGGGTCATCAGCTCGAGGATGCTCTTCCCGTTCACATCACGTGTCCCCTCGCCGGCGGAACGGATCCTGAGCGAGCAGGCGTGGCCCATGGCGAGGGAGACGATGGCGTGGCATGGGCGGGCGTGAAGCCCGGCCTCGTTGACGACCGTGACGTTGCGGCAGTGGGTCATGATCAGGTCCCCTCGAAGGTGCGGAGGTCCCGCTGGGAGCCTCAGATCGAGGACATCTCCTTGAGGAGCCCGACCAGCTGGGGCTTGGTCTTCGCCTGGAGGGCGAACGCACGGAAGTCCGTGTCCCTCGCCAGCTTGGCGATCCATCGCATCATCTCCAGGTGGTCCTCGGGGTCGTACTCCTCGGTGGCGCCGTGGGGCCGGATCACGGTGAAGAGGATCTGAACAGGCGCTCCGTCCACAGCCTTCCACTCGAGCCCTTCCTTGCAGACCGCGAGGGAGCAGACCGCCTCCGAGAGCCCCTCCACCTTCACGTGCGGGATCGCCACGTTCATGCCGACGCCGGTGGACGCCAGGGCCTCCCGGTCATGCAGCGCGCCACGGATGGCCTCACCGAGCTCCTCATTCACCAGGCCTGAGGAGAGGATCTGCGCCGCGACCTCGTCCAGGGCCTCTTCCTTCGACTCAGCCTTCATCTTCAGGATGCAGGCCTTCGACTTGAAACGCTTGTACCAGTCCATGGAGGGGTGGGTGACGGAGCAGGGGACCCTTGGAGGAGGAGCCGCCGGAGCTCCCATTCTAACAAGTTCGGCTCGGCTCGGCTCGGGCCCGCCCCACCCACCCGGCCGGCCGGCCCCAGCAGAGCCCCAGCAGAGCTACGGTAGAGCTACGGCAGAGCCCCATCCCGAGCCCCATTCCAGGCCATAGCCAGCGCCGCAGAGCAGCGGAGGCCGCCTGTCGCTCCTTCCCGGACTCAACCTTCGAGCCACTCCCCGGGCGGATCTTCGGGCCCCACGGGGCCGGCCCCATCCCCGCCCATGACGCAGGGGCGGCCCGACCGGATCGAGATCCAGCCGGGCCGCCCCAGTGGCCACAGGACTCCGAGTCCTGCAGCGACAGACACCGGTCAGGCGACGCCGTGGTGCCTCCGGGGCTCCAGCTTCGCCTTGTCATGCTGCTTCCGCAGCTGGCGTCCCATCCGGTCAATCGCCTCGTAGAGCGCCTCCCCGAAGGCGTCCCGGTGGACGTTGGCTACGAGCGTCTGCCCGCGGCCCAGGTTCGCAACCAGCTCGACCCGGTGCGAGCGTGCGTCCTTCTCAAGACGCGCGTCCATGGAGATGATCTCCTGATTGAATCGCTCGAGCGCAGCTAGACGCTCCTCGACAAGGTTGCGGTAGCGGCTCGGGTAATCGTGATGCAGGATCGACACTTTGGTCTTCATGCGTACCTCCTGGAGCGTGGGTTTCGAGTTGTCCTGGTGATCCACCGGTGTATCCGGCGGGCCCTGATCGAACGTGCGACAAAAGTTCGCAGACGTCAAGGCGCGTCTGAGGAGCCGGCCTCTGGGGGCCCCCGAACGGGGTTTCTTCATGAATCCCCGGTAGCACCCGTCCCCCCCCCGATCTGTCCCGGCAGGAGGCACTCGCCCCCGCAGGAGGCCCGAGACCGTGGCTCCGGCTCAGGAAGGCCCGGACCGGTGGGCCGTGATCCGTGGGGCCCGCCGGCGTGAGGGGATCAGCGTCGAGGGGGCCAGGACCGAGAACGACGCCGGCGTGGAGGTTCCACCAGGGAGGCCCGCGGGCGCCCCACCCAGCGGGCGGCGCGACTCACGGATCGCCCGTCGAGCTGCGGGGCGCCCGTCGAGCTTGCGGGGCGCCTGTCGAGCTCCGGGGCGCCTGTCGAGCTGCGGGGCGGCCGGGGCGCGGCCCTGGCGAGGTGAGGCTCAGTTGAGCAGCCCGGGGACGCCCGCCGGACCTCGATCGGGCCCCCTGAAGACGGGCTCGTGGTAGAGCACCCGGACCATGTACAGCCCTCTCGCAGGGGCCGTGGGCCCCGCGAGGCTCCGGTCCCGAGCCTCAAGGGCCGCGCTGACCTCGTCGGGCGACATCGCCCCCTTGCCGACCTGGATCAACGTGCCAGCGATGGTCCTCACCATGTTGTAGAGGAACCCGTCACCTTGAACGACGATGGCGAAGCGTTCCCGCCGGGCGACGAGCCGCAGGTGCTGCACCGTGCGGACCGTGGACTTGCGGGGTGATCCCGCCGTCGCGAAGGCCGCGAAGTCCCTGCGCCCGACAATGCGCTCTGCGGCGGCCTCCATGGCCGCGCGGTCCAGGGGCGCGGGGTCCCAGTGCACGTGCTCGATCCCGATCGCCGGTCGATGACGGGTGCTCTGCACGACGTAGGCGTAACGCTTACCGCGCGCGTCGAAGCGCGCGTGGAAGTCGTCCCTGCACGTCTCCGCCCGGCGGATACGGACCCCCGCCGGCAGGTGCGCGTTCAGGGCGTGGCGGAGGCGGTCATCGTCCAGGCGGGTGTCCACGTGGAAGTGAGCCACCTGGCGGAGGCCGTGGACCCCGGTGTCGGTTCGTCCCGCGCCGTGGATCGTGACGATCGTCCCCAGGAGATCGGCGAGGCCGTCCTCGATGGCAGCTTGGACGCTGTCGAAGCCGTCCTGACGCTGCCAGCCAAAGAAGAGTGAGCCGTCGTACGCGACCTCGATGCGGACGTTTCGCAGCGCCATGACGCCGCGAGGATAGCCGGTCAGACGTGACGCTTGCGCTGGTAGGAGCTCGGGATCCCGAGTTCCTTGCGGTACTTGGCCACCGTGCGCCGCGCCACGGCGAGCCCCGAGGCCCCCAGAGCCTCGACAATGGCCTCGTCCGAGAGGGGCGCGGCGGGGTCCTCGTCATCAACGAGATGCTTGACCCGGATCCTCACGGCCTCGGTGGCCGCAGCTCCGCCCTCCCCCGCGCTGGAGGTGGAGGTCTGGAAGAACTGGCGCAGGGGGAGGATCCCGAAGGGCGTCTGCATGGACTTGCCCGCCACAGCGCGGCTGATGGTGCTGGGCGCGAGCTCCAGCTCCGCGGCGAGCTCGGTCATCGAGAGGGGGCGCAGGCCCGAGAGGCCCTCGGTCATGAACCTGGGCTGTCGACGGATGACGGCCTCGGCGACGCGGAGCAGCGTCACGCCCCTCATCTCCACCGCCTCCGCGACGGACCGGGCGCGGTCGACCTTGCCCCTCAGGTAGCCCCGAGCCTCCCCGTCGAGGGATCCCCCACCGAGGAGCTCCTCCGCCATGGGGTCGATCGTGACGGACGGTAGGAGGCCCCGCACGAGCTCCACGCTCACGAGGTCGCCGTCCTTGTGCACCATGACATCTGGCTGGATCGTGGGCGCCGCGTCCTCGGTCAGGTGCGCGGCCGGCCGGGTCTCGAGCTGGCCGAGGACGCCGAGGAGGCGGTCCAGTTCGCCGAGCTCGAGCCCGAGCTTGGCGGCCACCGACGGACGGCGGTTGCGCGAGAGCTCGAAGAGGAAGTCCTCGAGGAGTGAGCAAAGGAGCGCGTAGTCCCCATCTGCGGGGTCGAGTTGGAGGAGGAGCGCCTCGACCGACGAGCGCGCGCCGACCCCGGCGGGCTCGAGCTGCTGGAGCTCTCCGATGGCCCGGCCGAGCAGACTCCACCCCGAGTCCGTTCCTGCGAGCACGATGTCAGCGGCCACGGCGAGCTGCATGAGCTCCTCGTCGGTGTTCCCGAGCAGGCCGGAGGGGTCGAGGCAGTCGACGAGGAAGCGGACCCACTCCTGCACCTCCTCCCCCGCGTCCCGCGTCGCCATCTGCTCCTCGACGGTGTCCGAGAGGGAGCGGCTGCGGTCTGGCTGGGCCATGAGCAGCGCGTGATGGTCATCGCTCGCTCGCATGGCGGCCGCCCGCGAGCGCGAGGGCTCGAGCCCCCCACGATCGGAGGTCAGCTCGGGGCGCGGGGTCTCCACGACCAGGGCCTCGTTCCCCTCGGCTTGCTCCGTGAGCCAGCCCTCGAGGTCCGCGCCGGGGAGCGCGAGCACCTCGATGGCCTGCAGCATGCGCGGCGCCAGGACCATGTCCTGACGCTGGTGCAAACCGTGATTGAGTCCGAGCTTCGCCATCGGGGGGTCTATCGGCCGATCGCGCCGAATCCCGTAGCCGGCCCCCCACCGGCGGCCTGGGCGGCCGCGCGGCCGGGCGGCTCGGCGGCCGGGCGGCTCGGCGGAGGGGCGGCTGGTGCACTCGATGGGCGCACGGGATAGACCCGGAGAGCCGGGTCCTTCGGCTGGTTCCCCCGCTGGCTCCCCGGCTGGCTGCTCAGCCCTGTCGGCGCCGGATCGCCCGGCGGTCCTCCAGGGCGTCCTCAAGGACGCCCTTGTGGAGGTACTCGATGGCGCTGCCGGCCGGCAGCCCCCTGGCGAGGCGGGTGATCGTGAGCCCCTCGACCCCGGAGGACTCGAGCGCGTCGAGCACGAGCAGGGCGGTGGCCTCCCCCTCCTTGTCTGGGTCGGTGGCGAGGATGACCTCCCGGACCCCACCACCCTCGACCCGAGCGAGCAGCGCCTTCACGGCGAGGTGCCGCTCCTCGGTGCCGTCGGCGGGGTTCAAGGCCCCCATCAGGACGTGATAGCGTCCCTTGAAGACCTTCGCGCGCTCGAGGGCCTCCACGTGGCGCGGCTCCTCGACGACCGCGAGCGTTGTCGCGTCGCGCTCGGGGTCGGAGCAGACCTCACAGGTCTTCCCCTCGCAGACGTTGCCGCACTCCGAGCAGCGGCGAGCGCTCTCGAGAGCGACCGCGAGGCCGTCCCGGAGGCCGCGCCCCGCGGACGCGTCCCTCAGGACGTGAAACGTCAGGCGTTCCGCGCTGACCCGCCCCACTCCGGGCAGGGCTTCGAACGCGCGTACGAGCGACTCGACAGGGGCGGGATAAGCCATGGTGAGCTGAAGGGGTGGAGCGCGAGGGCTCTCAGGAGAACCACGGCAGCTGGACGCCACCGGTGACCTGTGTGAGTCGTTCGATCCGCTGTCGCTTCGCGCGCGCTTGCGCGTCGTTGGTGGCCGCGAGGACGAGCTCCTCGAGCCCGGCCTGGTCCG
>CBFHHK010000054.1:0-1623 GCA_965655435.1 Planctomycetota bacterium
AGGGCGGCGCAGACGGGCTGCGGGAGGCCAGCGTGGCGCCCCCTTCAGGACTCCAGGAGGTGCGGCGCGCCGAGGGGACCTTCGCGGCGCGGGAGACGCGCGTGGACGTCGGTCAATGGGAGCACGGCGGCTGGCGCCTCGACGAGGTCGACGGTGCGGGGGCGGCCACCATCGCGCGGCTCGCTCGCGATCCGGCCCTGGCCGAGCTGCCGCTGCGTGAGGCGGTCTACCTGGACACCGAGACGAGCGGGCTCTCCGGCGGCGCCGGGGTCTACGTGTACATGGTGGGCCTCGGCTGGTTCGAGGGGGACGAGTTCGTGAGCTGGCAGGGGTTCCTCAGGGAGCCCGGAGAGGAGCGGGCGATGCTCGCCGCGGTGGCCGAGCGGCTCCGCGCCGCGCCCGGGATGGTGTCGTTCTTCGGCAAGTCCTTCGACCGCCATCGCCTCGAGGACAAGATGCGCATCGCCGGTGTGGCCGCTCCCTTCGACGGGCTGGCGCACCTCGACCTCTACCACCCGCTCCGTCGCCTGACCCAGGGGACGCTCCCGGACGGCCGCCTCCAGACCATGGAGCGAGAGCTCCTGGGCTTCCACCGGGTTGATGACCTCCCGGGGAGCCTGGCCCCGGCCGCGTGGTTCGACTTCCTGGCCGAGCGGCCCCACAGGCTGGAGGGCGTCTTCGAGCACAACCATCATGACGTGCTCTCCCTGGCCGCGTTGGCCGCGTACCTCGGCCGAGCCGAGGAAGAGACGCGCCTGGACGGCGAGCCGTTGGCGGGCGCCCCCTCTCAGCGGGCGGTGGCGCTGGCGGAGACCGCGGCCGACGAGACCGAGGAGCTGCGCTGGATCGAGGCGGCCTTTACCCGCGGCGCGGCGGGCGAGTCCCGCCGCCGGCTTCAGGTCCGCCAGGCGCACCTGCACCGCCGCGCGGGGAGGGTGGAGGCGGCTCGCGCGGCCTACCGTGGGGCCCTCGAGGAGTGCTCCGAGGACCGCCACGCTGTGGAGCTCTTCACGGGCGGGTCGATGCTCCTCGAGCGACAACTCGGCGACCTCGAGAGCGCCCACCGCCTCGCGGAGCGCGCCGTGGAGGCGGGCCTGCGGCTCGGGCTGACCGCGCGGCAACAGGAGCGTCTGCGGGACCGAGCCCGGCGGCTGGCGTCGCGGCGGTCGGCCTCAGCGGCGCCAGAAGTGACGCAGGGCCTCGGGGAGCGCGACTAGCTCCTCCTCGAAGACCCGAGCCGCCAGGGCCTCGGCCGTGTCGTCGGGGTGGACCGCACACCAGCGTTGGTGGAGGATCGGCCCGTTGTCGTAGACCTCGTCGACCAGGTGGACCGTGCAGCCTGTGACCTGGCACCCGCGCTCGAGGACCGCGCGGTGGACCCGCATGCCGTAGCACCCCTTGCCGCCGAAGGCGGGCAGGAGCGACGGGTGGATGTTGATCACTCGTCCCGCAAACTCGTCCGGGATCCACAGCTTCTTCAGGAAGCCGGCGAGGACCACCGTGTCGGCTCCAGCGCTCTGGATCACGTCGAACACGCGGCGCCCGTAGGCCTCGTCGGACTCGCCCTCGGCGGCCTGCAGCACCTCCGCTCGGAGGTCGAGGCGCGCGGCTCGGTCCAGGGCG
>CBFHHK010000054.1:1722-22046 GCA_965655435.1 Planctomycetota bacterium
TAGGCCTCGTCGGACTCGCCCTCGGCGGCCTGCAGCACCTCCGCTCGGAGGTCGAGGCGCGCGGCTCGGTCCAGGGCGCCGACCCCGGGACGGTTCGAGACGACGACGCTGATCTCGGCGTCAAAGTCCGCGGCGGGGTCCCGCGACAGCGCCGCCAGGTTCTCCAGGTGCCGTCCGGTGCCGGAGACCAGGACAGCGAGGCGGTGGCTCACGCCTCCACCTCAGCGGCGCGCTCGCGGGCGAGGGGCGCCACCTGTTGGGCGACGTCCTCCACAAGCTGATCGAGCACGGGCGCTGTGCGTTCGGCGCGGGCGACGATCGTGGCGACGTCGAGGTCATGCTCGCCCGCGACGTCGGTGATGGCCACGAGGGCGAGGCAGCCCATGCCCGCATGGGCGGCGGCGATCAGAGGGTCGCCGAGTCGCTGGACGGAGACGTCGCAGCCGGCGGCCCGGTGCCACGCCAGCTCGGCGGGGGTGCAGAGCGCGGGCCCGGAGGTGCAGGCGGCAATCCCGTTGGTCAGGGCCAGCCCGCGGCGCTGCGCGGCGTCCCAGGCCAGCTCGCCAAGCCGCTCGTCATGGACGCGGGTCTGGTCAGGGAAGAGCGGACCCAGTCGGCTCTCCCCGAGCCCACGGAGCGGTGAGCGTCCCGAGAGGTTGAGGTGATCGACGAGGCGCACGACCTCCCCTGCGGCGAGGGTGGCGCCGTCTGGGCTCGTGGTGCCGAGCGCGGTCCCGGCAGAGGTGTGGATCATCAGGCGGGCCCCTGCGGCGCTGGCGAGCCAGACCGGGAAGGCGCGGTTCCAGTCGGGCTCGGGGCCGTGCTCGAGGGCCGCGTCGTCCTCGATCAACCAGACCCGGGCTTCGCCGAGGTGGCCAGCCCGGAGGGTCACGCCGTGCCAGGCTGCGGGGGCGCCGGGGACCTCGCGGAGGGGGACGACCACGGAGCTCGCCATCCTCGCGGGGAGGTCGCCGGGTCCGGTGGCGAGTAGCAGGAGGGCGTCAGGGGCGCCGACCTCGGTCTCACGCAGGGCGGCCGTCGCCTGGGCCACCGCCCGGTCCAGCGGGTTCCAGTCCTCCCGGAGATCATCGTTCGAGCTCATTGTTCCACTCCGCCGTCTGAGAGCAGCATCACGACCCAGGTGTCTCTGTTCTCGTCGACCAGCCGCCCGAGGAGGGAGGCGCAGAGGCTCCAGTCGCCGTCCTGTCGGGCGAGGATCGCGTCGGCGAGGAGCCTCGCTGCGCCTCGCTGGCGCGATGCGTAGGAGGCGCTCTGGGGAGCCCGCTCGACCCACTCCTGCACCTCGGTGAAGGCCTGGAGCGCCTTGGTCGCGGCACCCCTGGTGACCCGTCGGCTGTTGTCGCGGAGGGCAGGGCTGAGGGCGTCGATCAGCTGCAAGGAGGCGCTCAAGCCCATGAGGGCGGCGACGCCCTCCTCCTCTTCCTCGCTCCAGGCGCGGTCGAGCCGCCCCTTGAACAGGTTGTCGAGGGCCTTCGTGTTCGCGATCCAGGTGGAGAGCGGGACGCGCTCGGGGGCGCCTGCGGCCTCGAGCATGAGCGCGCCCGGCGCGGTCCCGAGGACGCTGACGTTCCCGGTGCCCCGCGGGTCGATCACGCCGCGCCGGCGCCAGCCGGGATCGGTCCAGCCGTCGAGGAGCGCGCTCGCCGCGAGCTCTCCCTTCCTGAGGCTCGTCGCCATGTCACGCAACCGCCCCGCCAGCTCCGCGTCGGTGCAGCGTCCGGCGGCCTGGGTGAGCCGTCCTCTCGCGCTCTCAAAGGCGAGCTGCCGGAGGTCGGCCTCAAGCGGTCCGCCCAGCAGGGCCGCGATCGCGGCGCGCTCCTTCGCGGTGCGGATCGCACCGAAGGCTTCCTCGCTGCCCCGCAGGCCGTTGAGACGCTCCCTCACAGATGCCGCGAGCTGCTCAAGTGCCTGGACCGATGCCGGGGCGCCCACGCCCACGAGCAGCGGAGCCTCCTCCTCAGTGGGGAGGTCCGCGAGCCCGACAAAGTCACGCAGCGGGGCCCGGGTCCCGGGGAGATCGCCGCGGCTCGCGGCCTCATCAGCGGCGGCCATGGCGGTCTCGCCTCTGGCGAGTCCGAGCTTCATCGCTCGGTCCACGAGGGCGGTACGACCGGCCACGTACTCGGGGTCGGTGGCCAGGTTGCTCGGCGGGACGATCAGGTTCATCGCTCGCAGGGCCTGACCGGGGTGGAAGGGGCTCGCCTCGAAGTTGGCGGCGGCGGTCAGGGCCTCGAGCGCCGCGCCGATCCCCGCGGCGCGGGCCTCGGCGACGTTGGTGGCGGCGGAGGCGCCGGACTCGATCAGGGCGGCCTCCTCGAAGGCGCGGGCTGCCGCGTCGGTCCCGGCGAATCGCTCGGCGAGGAGCCGCAGCCGCGCGGCGCGATCTGCCGGGGTGAGCAGCTCCTCATTGAGCGCCAGGGTGGCGCGCTCTGCCTGATACTCCAGCTCGGCTTCGGCCGCCGGAGCCGTCGTGGTGATGGTGGGCCTGGCGCCGGCCCCGCCACTGGACGAGGGCTCAGCGGAGCCGCTCGAGCCCTGCCCGGTCCTGGCGGCGGCCTCATCTTCCGCCGGGGTGGCGGAGGGGCCCGCGGCCACGTTCGGACGGGTTGCCTCCGTGGCGCCCGCCGCTGTGGTCGTCGCGCCGCTTTTCTTGAACGGCTCGGGGTCGGGGGCGGGGTCGTCGCCCCCGCCGATGAACAGGTACCCCGCGGCGGCCAACGCCACGGCAGCGACACCCGCGATGAGCCCACCCTTGGACCCACCGCCCGTGGGGGCCCCTGGAGCCGATGCGGCCCCCATATCGCCAGAGCGGATCGCCTCGAGCTCCTTCAGGAGGATGGAGGCCGAGGGCGGGCGTCGGTCGGGGTCCTTCTCGAGGAGCCGGTGGACGGTGGCCTCGAGGCGCGCAGGGAGCCCGGGGACCAGCGTCCCGAGCTGAGCGGCCTCCTCGGTCATCGCGGCGCGGAGGATGTCGCGGGAGGTGGCGCCCTCGAAGGGGGTCTTGCCCGAGAGGACGCGGTAGGCGGTGACGCCGAGGGCGTAGAGGTCGCCGCGCGCGTCGGCCGGTTGACCCTTGGCGACTTCGGGGGCGATGAAGTGCGGCGTGCCGAAGATCTTCCCGCCGCTGGAGTCGACGGTCTCCTGCTCCACCTGGACGGCGAGGCCCAGGTCCGCGATCTTGGTGACCCCGTCCTGATTGCGCATCAGGTTCTCGGGCTTGATGTCCCGGTGGACGATGCCGCGCGACTCCGCGTACACGAGCCCTGCCGCAGAGTCTCTGAGCACGTCAAGGGCCTCGCGCCAGGGGAGCGGTCCGAGCTCCTCCAGCCTGGCCTCGATCGACCCGCCGGCCATGAACTCCATGGACAGGAAGTGCTGGTCCCCTGACTGCCCCACGTCGAAGACGGTGACGATGTTCGGGTGGTTCAGGCGGGCGGCCGCGCGGGCCTCGTCCTTGAAGCGCTGGACGAAGACCTGGTCCCCGGCCAGCTTGGGCTTGAGCACCTTGAGGGCGACCCTTCGGTCGAGGCTCTCCTGGGTGCTCAGGTAGACGTCGCCCATGGCGCCACGCCCGAGCAGGCGGTCGACCTGATACCCGGCGATCACGGGCGGGCCGGCGGCTGAAGGTCTCGGGGAGGTGCTGGGCTTCACGGCCGGCTTCGCAGCTGGCTTCGTGGCCGGCTTGGGGGCCGGCTTGGGGGCCGGTGCGGGCTCGGTCTCCTCGAGGACGATCTCCTCCAGAGCGGGCGCCTCGGGGGCAGGCTTCCCAGGGGCCGCCTCATCGCCGGCCGCCTTCTTGCTGGCGGGGCGGGGGGCCACTCCGCCGGAAGCGCCCTTGGCGGAGGTCAGCGAGAAGATGCGGAGCTTCTTGGACCCGAGGAGGATCTCGTCGCCCTCGCCGAGGCGCGTCGCCTCGACGGGCTCGCCGTTGAGCAGCGTGCCGAACTCGGAGCCGAGGTCGCGCAGGGCCCAGCCCCCGCCCTTGATGCGCCCGATCGCGCAGTGGACATCCGCCACGCCTTGGCCGGACACGACGAACGAGGCCTTGTCGCCGGACGAGCCGATCACGAGCTTGCCTTGGCGGGGCAGCTCGGCGGGGGGGCCGTTGGACCCCACCACTTCGATGTAAAGCGGTTCCATCAGTCGTCTTCGGCCCGCTTCGGGGCTTCGGTGGTCATCGGGGCCTGGGGCGCCTGGGCCTGTGTCACGGGCGCGGGAAGGTCAACGAACAGCGCGGACCCGATACGCACGAGGTCGGAGCCCAGCTCGGTGGCGAGGGCGGCGTCGCCGCTCATGCCCATGGAGAGCTCGCAGCGGCGCTGGTGAAAGGCCTCAGGGATCTCAACCTGGAGGTGTCGAGCGAGGTCGCGCGCGTCCTCGAAGACCTCACGGGGCGTGCGGTGTGCGCGCAGCGGCCCCATGGCCATCAGCCCGCGGACGGTGATCGCGGGCGAATTCGCGAGCCGAAGGACGGCGGCGGCTGCGTCGTCCGCGTCGAAGCCGTGCTTCTCGTTCTCGCCCGTCAGGTTGACCTGGATGAAGACGTCGATGGAGCGGCCCAGCTCCTCGGCGACGCGCGCGACGGTGTCGGCGAGGCGCTCCGAGTCGACGGAGTGCAACACGTGCACGTGCTCGAGGACCCGGCGGACCTTGTTGCGCTGGAGGTGCCCGATGAAGTGCCACCTGGGCGCGCGGCCCATGGCGGCGAAGCGCTCCGCCCGGCGGGCGAAGGCATCGGCCCGGTTCTCTCCCAGGTCGGTGCAGCCGGCGTCGAGGACCCACCCGGTGGTCTCCTCGTCCACGGCCTTGGTCACGGCGACGAGGGTCGGGGCGTCTCGCCCGGCGCGGTGCGCCGCCTGGCTCAGCTGGCTGCGGACCGCGTTGACGTTGCGCATCACCAACTCTCGACGAGCATCGCTCGAGGGGAGACCACTGGGCGGGCTCCCATCAGGCGAGTGGATCGCAGCTGGGGTCAGTCGGATGGGCGAAAGCACGGAGAGGGAGCATAGCCCCCGTGCGTGCCAGAGTCACCGGGCGGACCGGCCTCTGGCGCCCTCGAGAGACAGTCGAATTTTCCGGCGGGTCTCGCTCGTCACGGTGCGCTGCTGCGAGACGGCCACGCCAGCGATCCAGACGACCTCCTCATCGGCCAGGATCACGGGGACCAGCCCGCGCTCCTCACGGGGGATGCCGGCCTCGCCGAGGAAGCGCCGCACGGGCTTGTGCCCGGGGGCCCCAGCGGCCTGAAAGCGGTCTCCGGGGCGAGCGAAGCGGACCCGGAGCTCACCGATACCTTCCCCGTCGATCTCCACGCGGGTGGGGTCCGGATGGCTCAGTTCGGTCTCCTGGGACAGGATCTCGGCGCACACGGACCGGCCGTCTTCCAGCTGGACAGCGCCTGGGAGCCCGAGCACGAGGCCCGCGCCCGCGATTGGCGCTGGCTTGGTCTCAGCAGCGGCAGGGCAGGGGGCCAGGTCTGGAGCCGGGTCCGTGCCCAGGCCCTCGTCGCTCACCTCCGCGCCCGTAGGGCGGAGTCGCTCTGCCGGAGGGGTCAGGTGGAGCTTGTCCGCCCGCAGCTGGATGGTCCAGCCCTCGTGGACGTCCACGCGCAGGGTCTTGCCCTGCTCGATGCCGTTCGCGAGCTCGGCGAGGAGCCCACGGGTCGGGCGCCTCCCGGTGCCCTCGCCGATCAATCGGCCGAGGGCCCGTCGCAGCAGCGGTCCGGCGAGGGACTGGAGCTCGGAGCGGTCGATGGTCCCGCCGAGCTCCGGCATGGAGGTCGAGCGGCGGGCGGCCTCGTGGGCCACGGGCTGCCACTGGACGTGTCCGGTTCGGTCGGCGAGCTCGTCCTCGAAGGACTCGATGGCGCGGGCGAACTCGAAGAAGTTCTCGACGCCCTCCTTGCCGCAGCTCTCCTCGATCTGCGGGAGCACCTCGTGACGGACCCGGTTACGGCTGAACTCCGAACCGTCGTTCGAGCTGTCCTCGCGCCACTGGAGCTGCTCCCGGCGCAGGGCGCTGCGGACCTCCTCGCGGCGCATGCCCAGCAGGGGGCGGAGCACGCGGATGCCGGTGGGCGCTCCGGATCCCGAGGCGTGGCCCTTTCCGAGCACCGTCTCGCGCCGGAGGCCGGCGAGGCCGCCGAGGTCCGAACCCCGCATCCAGCGCATCAGAAGGGTCTCCACGGCGTCGTTCTCATGGTGGCCGGTGAGGACGACAGAGATCCCGGAGGCAGAGGCCTCCTCGGAGAGCGCCTTGTAGCGAGCGTCGCGGGCGCGGGCTTCCACGTCACCACCCTCGGGGTCGATCTCGGCGACGCGCCGGGCGAAGGGGACCCCCAGCTTGGCGCACAGGCGGGCGCAGAAGGCGGCGTCGTCGTGGGACTCGTCGCCCCGCAGGCGGTGATCCACGTGGATGGCGAGGACCTTGGGGCGGTTCTCGGCGCGCGCGAGGAGGTGGAGCAGGTACACGCTGTCCGCTCCGCCGCTCAGGGCGACGGCGACCGGCGTGGACGGGGCGATGCCGAGCCCATGGGCAAGGCGGCCCCAGCGCGAGGCCCAGGGGCCGCCGGGCGTGGACGTCGTTGGACGTGAGGGGGCCTGCCCAGCGGTAGTCCCAGCGGCAGGTGCAGCGTTGGTCGGCCCAGCGGCTGCGGGGCGCTCGTCGGGCAGATCCACGCCGCGGGCACGGTCAAGGGCGCGATCTGCCGGGCCGGAATCGGCTCCGCTGCGACGGGTATCGACTCGGTCGGGACCGACGTTGACTTGGTCGGGCACGGAGAGAGGGTTGTTCTTTGCGCTTCCAGTCACGTTGCGGACGGCCCGAGCCGTCGGGGCATGGGGTGAGACGGAACCGCAGTCTCCGTGAACCGGCCGATGTGCGCCAGAGGGCACATGGACGGGAGAATGGGGCCGTCAAAGGGGCGCGAGGCGGTTCCGGAGGGCCTGGGAGGGCACTTCCAGGTCTGCCACAGCAGAGATGGGGGGGCGAAAGCGATGCGGCAATGGGGGGAGTGCAGCCTGCTTCCGTTGATCCCTTCGGTAGCCATCCGTATTCTCTGGCCGCCAATTCGGTCGGAATTCGCCATCCCCATCCGAGCCGACCCGAGGGGGCGCCCCTGGAAGGGCCCTGCCCGGATCGCCAGCCCCTCGGGGTGAAGGCGACGGGCGGGAAGGCCCCACGCTGTCCCTGCTCCATGCCAGAGCCTCTCTCGAGGTGGCTGGCACCCTCCCTGGTCCGGGTCAAGGACCTCCCCACACCACACATCATGCGCATCGCGATCAACGGCTTCGGCCGCATCGGAAGGAACGTCTTCCGAATCATCCAGAACACCCCCGGCGTCGAGGTCGTGTCCATCAACGACCTCACCGACGCCGCGACCCTGGCACACCTGCTGGCCTACGACTCGGTTCACGGTCGCTACGAGGGCAAGGTCCGCGCCGGTAAGGGAGCCATCACCGTGGACGGCAAGAAGATCACGATCACGGCGGAGCGCGATCCCGCGAACCTGCCCCACGCCGCCAACAAGATCGACTTCGTGGTCGAGGCCACCGGCGTGTTCGCCACCCGCGAGGCCTGCTCCAAGCACCTCGAGGCCGGGGCCAAGAAGGTCCTGCTGACCGTCCCGCCGAAGGACGCGATCGACGCCATGATCGTCATGGGCGTGAACGAGGAGACCCTGAAGGCCAGCGACCAGATCATCTCCAACGCCAGCTGCACCACCAACTGCCTGGCGCCGGTGGCGAAGGTCCTCGACGAGGCCTTCGGCATCGAGCACGGGCTCATGACCACCGTGCACGCCTACACCAACGATCAGAAGATCCTCGATCTCCCGCACAAGGACCTGCGCCGCGCGCGCGCCGCGGCGACGAACATCATCCCGACGTCCACCGGCGCCGCACGCGCCGTCGGCAAGGTCCTCCCGAAGCTGAGCGGCAAGCTCGACGGGATGGCCATGCGGGTGCCCGTCCCGGACGGCTCCGTGGTCGACCTCGTCGCTCGCCTCAAGAAGAAGGCGACCGCCGAAGAGGTCAACGCGGCACTCGCCGCTGCGGCCAAGACCAAGGGCTTCAAGAACGTGCTCAAGTTCAGCATGGACCCGCTGGTCTCCACCGACATCATCGGTGACCCGCACAGCTCGGTGATCGACGGTCTCTCCACCATGTCAATCGGAGATCGCACCGTGAAGGTCGTCTCCTGGTACGACAACGAGTGGGGCTACTCGAACCGGGTGGTCCAGCTCATGAAGTACTCCCACAAGCTGCGCGGCGCGAAGCCCGCGGCCAAGAAGAAGGCCTCCAGCAAGTCCTGAGCGGCGCTCTCCTTCGATGAATCTCGACGTCCCTGGCCTCGATCGTCTCGGCGACCTCACCGGTAAGCGGGTGGTCGTTCGGGCGGACTTCAACGTTCCGGTCAACGAGGCCGGAGAGATCACGGACGACACGCGTATTCGCGCGGCGCTCCCGACCCTGCGCGACATCCTCGCGCGGGGCGGGCGCCCGGTCGTCCTCGTGCACTTCGGTCGCCCGAAGGGCCAGGTCGTCGAGAGCTTGCGCGTTGGACCCATCGGGGTCCGGCTCGCGACGCTCCTCGGGTCGGAGGTCATCACGCTCAAGGAGAGCGTGGGGGCGTCTGTGGAGGAGGCCATCGCCGCCGCGCCGTCGGGCGCGGTGGTGCTCTGCGAGAACGTCCGCTTCCACCCGGGCGAGACCAAGGGCGACCCCGAGCTGGCGGCGAGCTTTGCGCGGCTCGGAGACTTCTTCGTCGGAGACGCATTCGGCGCCGCGCACCGCGCGCACGCCTCGGTCTCCGGGGTCGCCGCGTTGCTGCCCTCGGCGGCAGGCTCGCTCCTCCAGAGTGAGTGTGCCGCCTTCGAGCAGGTCCTCAACGCCCCCGAGCGCCCGCTTGTGGCCATCCTTGGCGGCGCGAAGGTCAGCGACAAGCTGACGGTCATCGACAGCCTGCTGGATCGCTGCGACGCCATCCTCGTGGGAGGCGGCATGGCGTACACCTTCCTGAAGGTGCAGGGCCATTCGGTGGGCGCCTCGCTGGTCGAGGATGATCGCCTCGACATGTGCCGGGCGGCCCTCGAGAAGGCGGCGGAGCGCGGCGTGGACCTCCTGCTCCCCGTGGACCACGTGATCGCTGACCGCTTCGCGGTTGACGCGGAGGCGCGGGACGTGGGGGTTGACATTCCGGAGGGCTGGATGGGGCTGGATATTGGCCCCAAGACCCGCGCCCTGTACGGCGAGCGGGTCCGGGCGGCCAGGACCGTGGTCTGGAACGGCCCCATGGGGGTGTTCGAGATGGAGCCCTTCCGCAAGGGCACCGAGACCATCGGAGAGGCGATGGCGGCCTGTGAGGGCACCACCGTGGTGGGCGGCGGAGATTCGGTCGCCGCGATCCACCTCCTGGGGCTCGCTGACGCCGTGGACCACGTCTCCACGGGCGGCGGCGCCTCCCTCGAATTGCTGGAAGGCAAGGTACTCCCAGGAATCCAGGCCCTCCGCGCCTAGGATAGACGTCATGGGTTCTCCTCCCCCCGAAGCGTCCACCGGCGCCGGCCCGATCATCGCCCCCTCGCTCCTCTCCTGCGACTTCGCTCGCATCGGAGAGGAGATGGCCGCCATCGAGTCCGAGGGGGCCGACTGGCACCACGTGGACGTCATGGACGGCCACTTCGTGCCGAACATGACCTTCGGGCCGCCCATCGTCGCCGCGATGGGCCGGGCCGCCAACAGGCCGCTCGACGTGCACCTCATGGTCTCCAACCCCATGGAGTACGCGACCGAGTACGCGGCGGCGGGCGCCCACGTGCTCACCTACCACTGGGAGACCGTCGGGGCCGGGACCGCGCGCGGCGCCCGGCAGGCGAACCGCGCGTTCCGCGAGGCGGGGGTGCCCAAGGTGGGCGTCTCCATCAATCCGAACACGCCTGTTGAGCCCCTCGGGGAGATCCTCGACGAGGTCGACCTCGTGCTCGTCATGAGTGTCTTCCCAGGCTTCGGCGGGCAGCGCTTCATGGAGCACGTGCTTGAGAAGACGCGCTGGCTCCGGGCGCAGGGGTTCCGTGGGCACATCGAGATGGACGGCGGCCTCAACGCTGACACGATCCCGCTCTGCGCCGAGGCCGGCGCCGATGTGTTCGTGGCGGGCTCCGCGATCTTCGGTGCGCCTGACCGCAAGGCGGCGATTGACGGCTTCCGGGCCAGCGCGATCGCGGCATCCAGTTCAGAGGCCCGGGTCGGATGAGCGATACGAGCATGTCAAAAGACGCATCCAGTTCAGGAGAGAGCGACCCGGCCAGCGACGGGCGGATCAACCGCCTCCGCTTCCGTAAGAAGGACATGCCTGGCGGGCTCTGGCTGAAGTGCGAGAGCTGTAGCGGCACGATCTACCGCAAGGAGGTCGTGGAGAAGGCCTACACCTGCCCTGCCTGCGGATTCCACTTCACGATGCCCGGCGCGGATCGCGTTCGGCACACCCTCGACGACGGCACCTGGGAGGAGCTGTTCCCTGAGATCGAGGCGATGGATCGCCTCGGCTTCGTGGACTCCGGGCCCTACGGCGACAAGATCGACCGCACGGTGAAGCGCACCGGCCAGAACGAGGCGCTCATCGCTGGCCGCGGGGAGGTCCTCGGGCGACCGGTGGTCCTCGGGGTCCTGGACTTCAAGTTCCTCGGCGGATCCATGGGCGAGGTCGTGGGCGAGAAGATCGCGCTCTGCTGCGACGTCGCGAGGAAGGAGGGGAAGCCGCTGCTGCTCTTCACGGCCTCGGGCGGCGCGCGGATGCACGAGGGCATGCTGTCGCTGATGCAGATGGCGAAGACCTGTTCCGCCCTCTCCAAGTTGAACGAGGACGGCGGGTTCTCCATCTGTGTCCTCACGCACCCGACCACCGGCGGCGTCACGGCCTCCTTCGCGATGGTCTGCGACATCACCCTCGCCGAGCCCGGAGCCCTGATCGGCTTCGCCGGGCCGCGGGTGATCGCCAGTACGATCAAGCAGGAGCTTCCCGAGGGCTTCCAGCGTGCCGAGTTCCTGCTGGAGAAGGGGCAGGTGGACGTGATCGTCGCTCGCGACGAGATGCGGAACATGCTCGCCCGGCTGATCGACTTCGGGGCCTGTCGGCCCGGCGCTGGCGCGCCCGAGAGTTCGCGAACCGCTCCCTCGGCGGAGTCGGCGCCGTCGGAGGAGGTGGAGCCGGAGGGGGCCCCCGAGAGCGTCGCTGGCGACGGGGGACGCGGCGCGCCCTCGGCCTCCGACGGAGCCTGAGGCGAGGCGATCGCCTCGCGAGAGGCGCCGATTGTGGGGGCCGCCTGCGCCAGGGCCGCGACGAGCGGGCCCGGGGAGCACCCCGTGGCGCCCGCGGGCTGAGCCTCCGGTGGCGCGCGGTGCCCCCTTGCCGGCCGACGGATCTGGCGAATCGAGTCGAGGCGCAGGGCGGGGCCCAGACGCGGGGCCCAGACGCGGGGGCCAGAAGCGGGGCCAGGGGTCGGGCCATACGGCGCGCCCGCGTCCACGCGCGGGTCGCCCGGATCAAGCGCTCCTCAGCGGCCCAGCGGTGAGCGGGGCTCCCGGCGGAGGGTCAGGCGGAGGCTTCCGGCCGTCGCAGGTGCATCACCCACGAGTCGAAGTGGTCCTGCAAGGGGGAGCCGAACGAAGAGTCCACGAACGCCGCGACCCGGTTCGCCACCAGCAGAGGGTGCGTGAGCACCCCCGCCAGGCGGGTCTCGTTGACATGCATGGCCTCCGGGACCGGGCGGGTGAGCTGGTAGGCGCCGCTGCGCATGTGGACCAGGCCGCGCGCCTCGAGCCCGCGGCGGATCTCCTCTCGCGGCCGGGCGTTGAGCTCTCGCACGGGCAGCAGCGGCTTGCGTCGCCGGCGACGCTCGAAGCCCCGCGAGTGCGGGTTGATGTCTCCGATGACGAGGTCGGCGCTGGGCGCCAAGGTCGCGACGAGCCCATCCAGCCAGCGGTCGATGTCGGGTGAGAAGCTCACCACGCCGGAGCTGATGACCAGGTCGTAGGGATCCTCCCCCTCGGCGGGGAAGGGCGGCGCCTCGCCGAACCCGGGGCGCCCCTCGAAGCTCTTGACCCCGAGACGCGCCGCGTTCTCGCCCGTGATCCGGACCATCTCGGGGCTCGGGTCGAAGGCCGAGAGGTGGGCACCCGGCGATGCGAGGGCGGCCTCAAGCCCGGTCCAGCCCGCCCCGCATCCAAAGTCCAGAATACGGACCTGCTCGCCCGCGGCCTTGCGCACGAGGCGTGGTGTGACGAAGCGGCCGACGTGGCGTCGCATCCATCGAAAGTGCGGATAGCCGGCGCTACCCGGCGTCCCGTCCCAGCCGGTCGCGTTGAGGTCGAACTTGGTGACGGTCTCATCCGCCGACATCACGTGGGTCCTCCTGCGGCCAACGAGCACGGAGAGCTCGAGGTCCGAGTCGACGGGCGAGCGGTCCCGGCTCCCGAGGGTGAGCACCGTGGCGGCACGTCCCTTGACGGTGGCGAGCTGGTTCACGTGCAGGAGCGGCCAGAGCGCGTTCCGCCAGCTGGCGAGCCGGCCGTCGTCGGACGGCCCCATGAGGACGAGGTAGAGGGCGTCCCCGCTGCCGAGCTCGGCGTCGAGGGTCTGGAGCCGCTTGCCGACCAGGAGCTCGTCGGGGCCCACCACGTGGAGCCGGGGCCCCGTGGCGTTCGGGGTGCCCAGGGGCATGACCGCGTCCGCCGGCTGCCCGAGCGCCTCCAGGACGGGGGCGAGCTCACCCGGGGTCGGGAGCGGGCCGAGGCCCGGGTGGGGGCCCCTGGGAGAGGGGGCCGCGGGGGGTTGTTCGAAGGAGTCGACCATTCGGGGAGGCAAGGGTAACCAGTCCAGGAATCGACCGCTGGCGGGCGCTGAGTCGAGGCTCGATCGCGTTCATCGTCGCCGGCTCGATCCGGGACGAGAGCCGCGGCCCCCCCGGCGCCCTCCGGCGCGCGAATTCCCCCGCGGCCGGGCTCCGCGGCGCCGTGCCCCACCCCTTCGGCTCCCGGAGGAGCCCGTCTTCTCCTGCTCGCGGATGGCGAGGGACAGGCTGAAGGCCTCCTCCTCGCTCGCGCAGAAGACGGAGTGCATGCAGGTCTGCTCGAGGCCCTGGTTCGGGAGCAGGATGACATCTCCCGCGGTGACCACGAAGCCGTGCCCGGCGTCGGCGAGGAGGGAGGTGAATTCGGGGCCCTGGTCGATCAGCGGCCCGAGCGCGCCGCCGCCGGGAGCGCCGAGCTCGACTCGTGCACGCTCCGGGTGATGGAGGAGGTCCAGCCAGGACTCCAGGTCACGGGCGCTTGGCGCGATGTGCTCTCGGACCCATGGGAACTCCCCCTCCTGGAGGAGCTCGGCGAACTCGAGCGCGCGCCGCATGAGGTCATCGGTGGAGAGGGCGACCCAGGCGGTCGCCCCGGTGAGCTGCGCGTAGAGGACCCCGCGCTGCCGTCCGCTGGCGGGCTCATCGAAGGCGTCGTGGTGGAAGCGCGCCCCGCCGTTGGGCGCATTCCAATAGGCGATGGCCTGGGTGAGGAGCGGCTTGCCGCGGATCCACTCGGACACCAGGCCGGTGAGCTCACGGTCTGCGTTGAGCGCCGCCACCTCGGGCACCAGGCGATTCGCCAGCTCGCTCACGGCGCGGTGGCGCGCCGGGTCCCGGCTCGCGTCCGCTTCGACCTCGTCACCGAAGGACAGGCGCAGGCGGAGCGAGTCATCGTCCGGGTGCGTCGAGAGCCGCTGCGTCTTGGCCCAGAGGTCGTCGATGGCGCCGGGTCCACGGGTGGGGCGCCCCTTCGGAGCTCGCCACGAGATCGTCGCACCCTCGATGTCACGCTCATCGGTGACCGCGGGTCGGCGCGGCCCCTGGACGCGGTACTCCGGCGCGAGGTCGGCGGTCCGTTCCCGGAGGAAGGCCGCGAGCCCTCCGCGCTCTCGCAGCCGGTCGGACCAGCGGTCGGTGACGACGCCGTCGAGGAGGTCGTCGTCCAGGGCGTCGTGCAGGACGATCGGGCGTGCCTGCTCCCAGCGCTCCGCCAGGGCCGGCAGCGGGTCGCGCGGGAAGAAGCCGTCCTCGTCGTGCAGCTCCGCCCAATCCCCGTGGAACGCGCCGCGCCGGATCAGGCGCGGGGCCGCCACGCAGCGCTCGTTCACCTCGGCGATGAAGTCCGGGTCATCCTCCGTGTCCACCGAGACCACGGGACGCACCCCTGGGCAGCGATCCCGGTCCGGGGCGTCGAGGAGCGCACGGAGTTGGCCGCGCGGATCGAGGGAGGGCAGCTGGACGCCCTCCTCGGGTTCGCTCGCGCCGGGGCGCCCGTCACCTGAGTCGGGTTCGCCATCACCGGCGGCCGGGCCAAGGGGCTCCGGTTCACGGTCTCTGTGGCTCACGGTGCCTTCGGCGTCCAGGTGGACAGGGCCCGAATCCCCGCGGCGAGGTTCTCCCGCATCGCCTTCTCCATGACCAGCTGCGGGCGGGCGCTCGAGTCCATCTCCTCGTAGGAGTTCATGGAGGCCGAGGTGGTGATGGACTTCGCCCAGCGGATCGCGGAGCCGTCGCCGCTCTTCAGGCTCCAGCGGAGGGTCACCTCGCAGGAGGTGTCGAAGCCCACCTCCGGCTCGACGAACTGCTCGACGCTCACCTCGACGAGGTGCTGGCTGGGGCCGGCGGTTGAGATCTCCTCAAACAGCCCACAGCCCAGGAGGGCCTCGGTCACCGCCGCCTTGAGGCCGTCGTCGTCGACGATGCTGGGTCCGAACAGGCCCTGCTTCTCGGACCCGCTGGCCACGACGCGGGCGCTCCCGCCGAGGCTCTGTTCGATGGTCACCTCGTCGGGGACCATGAGGGCGGAGGAGACGCTGTGGCAGCCCGCGAAGGGGGCGGCGAGGCACGCGAAGAGGGCAGCCTGGAGGACGTGCTTCATCGATGGGAGGGCTGAGGAAGAGCGGCGGAGGGGGCGGAGAGTGCCGCCCGCGCCAGTTCGGAGCATCGGCTGCTGGCCGGGCCAGCAGGACCCTAATCGGAGCGAACTGGCCTGCGACTGCAGCGCCTCGGGCCGTAGACTGCTCCGCGGACGGAACAGCATGGCGAATGGGGTAGAGGAGCAAGGGCGGGGCTGGGCCGCGTGGAGGGTCTCAGGGCTCCGTCAGGAGCTTGACGAGGCGGACGGAGAGGTCCTGGTGAGGGCGGCGAAGGCCCTCGGTGTCGACCCAGGCGCGGTGCGCAGCCAGCGGTTCGCGCGGCGCTCGATCGACGCCCGCGGCCGTGGACGGGACCTGCACTTTGTCTGCCAGGTCGATCTGGTGGTGCCCGAGGGGGCGAGGAGCCCGCGCCTTCGGCGGCTGATCCGGTCGGGGAAGGTGTCGCCAACTCCGCGCCCCGAGGGCCTCGCGGTCGAGGGCGAGCCCGGGGCTCGCCTCGTCGTGGTGGGGGCCGGACCGGGGGGGCTCTTCGCCGCCCTGGCGGGGGCGCTCTCCGGTGCCGAGGTGACCCTGGTTGAGCGCGGGGAGGCCATCGAGCGGCGCGGCCGCAAGGTGGTCGCCTTCCACAGGGGCGCGGCTCCGGACCCCGACAACAACCTGCTCTTCGGCGACGGCGGCGCGGGGACCTACTCGGACGGCAAGCTCTACACGCGGGTGTCGGACTCCCTGGAGACCGCGGTGATCGATGAGCTCGTGCGGGCAGGCGCTCCAGCGGACATCGCCTTTGACGCCCGCGCGCACATCGGGACGGACGTGCTCCACCGGATGCTCCCCCGGCTCCGCGGCCGGCTCGAGGAGCTCGGTGTGCGCTTCTGCTACGGGGTCCGGGCCACGGGAGTGGAGACCGGTGACGAGCCAGGTGGGCGGGCGGTACGCGCGCTCCTGACCACCGCGGGCGCCATCGAGCTGGATGCGCTCGTGCTCTGCATCGGGCACAGCGCGCGGGACACGTGGGCCTGGCTCGCCGATGCCGGCGTCGCCATGGAGGCGAAGCCCTTCCAGGTCGGCGTCCGGATCGAACACCCCCAGGACCTCATCACCAGGGGACGCTACGGTGCCGATCCGCGCCGCGATGTCCTGGGGCCGGCTTCGTACAACCTCCAGAGCCGCGCGGACGTGCCGGCGCACTCCTTTTGCATGTGTCCGGGGGGGCGAATCGTGGCGAGCGTGAGCGAGCCCGGCGGGCTCTGCACCAACGGCATGAGCAACTCTCGTCACTCGTCCCGCTGGGCGAACGCGGCCCTGGTGACGACGCTCGACCCGGCGGCCGTGGAGGCGCTTGGCCACCGCGGTCCGCTGGCAGGGGTCGGGCTCCAGCGAGAGCTGGAGCGCCGCTTCTTCGACGCCGGGGGTGGGACGTATGCCGCGCCGGCCCAGCGGGCGTCCGACTTCCTCGAGGGGCGCCGGTCCTCCGGCGACCTGCGCACCAGCTATGGCTTCGGCGCGACCGCCGCCCGGCTGGATTCGCTGCTCCCGGAGCGGGTTCGCGAGGCCATCGGGGGGGCGCTCGGCCGGTTTGAGCGGGCGATCCCGGGGTTCGCGGGCGAGGAGGGGCTGCTGGTGGGCATCGAGACCCGCAGCTCCGGGCCGGTGCGCCTCCCGCGAGACCGGGGCTCCTTCCGAGCGGAGGGCTTCTCGAACCTGTACCCGGCGGGCGAGGGCGCCGGGTACGCGGGGGGCATCATGAGTGCGGCCATCGACGGGGCCCGCGCGGCGCGCGCGGCGGTGGCGTGTGATCACCGTTCCGGGACGGGTCCGGCCCGGTGATGGCACCGAGCGGCGCCGCTCCTCGCCCTCAGTTGGTACAACCTCGTCCATGTCCCAGCACCCGGAACACGGCAACGCGGAGTCGACGGAGTTCACTGGCCGCAAGGTCACGACCAACCTCCTGACCCAGATGAAGGAGGCGGGGACGCCGATCGCGGCCCTGACGGCGTACGACTACACCATGGCCCAGCTACTGGACCAGGCTGGCGTCGACCTGATCCTCGTCGGCGACTCGGTGTCGACCGTGATGCAAGGACTGGAGACCACGGTGACGGTGACCATGGAGCACATGGTCTATCACGCGTCGCTGGTGCGCCGCGGCGTCGAGCGGGCGCTCGTGGTGGCGGACCTCCCGTTCATGTCGTACCAGGTCAACTCCGACGAGGCCCTGCGGAACGCCGGCAGGATGGTGAAGGAGGCCGGGGCCGAGGCGGTCAAGCTCGAGGGCGGTCGGGTCGTCGCGGAGACGGTTCGAAGGATCGTCGACGTCGGCATCCCGGTGATGGGACACCTCGGCTTGACGCCCCAGTCCATCCATAAGTTTGGCACCTATCAGGTGCGCGCGACGGACGACAAGGAGGCCGAGGAGCTGCGCCGGGACGCCAAGCTGCTCGAGCAGGCGGGGGTGTTCTCCATCGTCCTCGAGAAGGTCCCCGCGGCCCTGGCCCAGGAGGTCACTGAGAGCGTCAGCGTGCCGGTGATCGGCATCGGCGCGGGGGGCGGTTGCGACGGGCAGATCCTCGTCAGCCACGACATGCTCGGGATCTGCACGCGGTTCAATCCGCGCTTCGTGCGTCGCTACGGCAACTTCGCGGACGAGATGCGGAGCGCCTTCGAGCGCTTCACCGCCGACGTCCGCGGGCGCGACTTTCCGAGCGAAGACGAGTCCTATTAGGGGACGACCTCCGCGCGCTGCGGTGACGGAAGCTCGCCGCGGTGGATGAACCCCGCTGCGGTGGATGAGCTCTGCCGCAGTGGATCAAGCTGGGACGGCAACCCGGCGCGGCCTCGCGCAGTGCCCGGGTGTCCTTCAGATCAGCGTGAGTGCTCGACGAAAGCCCTGTCGTGAGCCTTACAAGCGCGACAGAGTCGACCCTCGGGGTCGGAGAGATCTTTCGGCGGATCGGGGGGGATCTCTCGATGCTCTGCGACAGCGAGATCCGGGTGAACTCGATCACCGTCGAGGAGCGTGTGGACCGGCCTGCGGCGCGGGATGGGGTCCAAATCTCGTTCCGCTTCGCCGTCGTGAACGGCCAGTCGGTCGAGCATGGCACTCTGATGATCCCGCTCTCCGAGTCCATCTCGCTCGGCGGCAACATGATGATGGCCGGCGCAGCCCAGATCGAGGAGCTGAAGGGAAAGGGTGAGGTGGACGGGCCCCTGCGCGAGGCCATTCTTGAGGTCGGGGCCTTCGTCGCCGGCGCGCTCCAGTCGGCCTTGGAGGCGCTCGGGTGGACCGACCCCGGGGTGGAGTTCGAGGGCTGCCAGGGCGTCGCCGCAGCGGTCCCGCCGGTGCTGGAGTACGAGGAGGGGGCGCCGCTGATCGTCGGCCGCGCCGCCCTCCAGCTGGGGTCCAGCGCCCCGGCTCAGATGGTCCTCGTGCTGCCGGCCGCCATGTTGCGGGGCGGCGTCTGAGCGCTCAGCTGTCGCCGAGCGCCTTCTTGAAGAGGTCCCCGAGGTTCGTCCCCAGGTTGCCCCGGGAGCTGTTCAAGGCCTGCTGGATGGTCGCGGTTTCCACCGAGTCCTCCGATCCCAGCTGAGCCCCGCGCGGGTCGAGCCTCGACAGGCTGATGCGCTGGGCGCCGGGGTCGATAGACGTGACCCGGACCGTGACCTCCTCTCCAATGGAGAGGACCTTCTGCAGGTTGACCACCCGCTCGGTGGAGATCTGCGAGATGTGCAGGAGCCCCTCGACGCCGGGGAGCACCTCGACGAAGGCGCCGAAGTCCATCAGGCGGGTGACCTTGCCGGTGACCTGCCCGTCGATGTTGAGCTTGTGGGGGACCTCGTCCCAGGGATCCGGCTCGAGCTGCTTCATGCCGAGGGAGATCTTCTTACCGCCCTCCTTGAGCTCGAGGACCATCACGTCGACCTGTTGGCCGACCTTCAGAACCTCGTCGATCTTCTCGACGCGCTGGCGTGAGATCTGGCTGACGTGGACCATGCCCTCGATGCCGCCGATGTCGACGAAGGCGCCGAAGGGCTCGATCCGCATGACCTTGCCCTTCATCTTCGCACCCGGCTCGAGGCCGCCCATCTTCTCGGCGAGCGCCTCCATGCGCTCGCTCTCCTCCACGCGCCTGCGGGAGAGCAGGACGCGGTTCCGCGACCGGTCAATCTCCATCACCTCGCAGACGAGGGTCTGGCCGAGCATCTCGGAGCCCTCCACGTCGCGACGAATGGAGACCTGGCTCATGGGCATGAAGGCCTCGTGGGCGCCGATCTTCAGGGTCAGGCCACCCTGGTTCTGGCCGGTGACGCGGGCCTTGGTCCGCGAGCCAACCTCGAGCTGCTCCCACGCCTCGAGCTCCTTGGCCGCGCGCATGGAGAGGAGCCAGAGGTCGTCCTCCCTGCCGCGGAGCATGAAGCGGAAGCGGTCGCCGACCTCAGGCTTCGCGTCGAACTCGACCAGCGCGCACACGCCTTGCATCCGCGGGCCCAGGTCGACGATCACGTCGTCGCCGCTGACCCCCGCGACGGTGCCGGGCATGAGGTCGTCCTTGCCGCGGCCGGCCTTGGCGCCAGAGTCCATGCCGTCCTCATCGGGGGAGCTTCCGAGGGCTTGGAGGTCAACGCCGTCTAGAGCGGCCTGGATTTCCTTGTCGAGCGAGTCTTGGGACATGTCGGGTTCTCTTTCTTCGGATCGGCTCAGTGGCCGCTGCGGTGGACGTCGCGTGTGCTGGCCTGTTCTGTGGGCCAGAGGACGATCTCACCGATGTTCACGTGGGGCGGGCGGGTGACGGCGTAGCGGATGGCGTCCGCGACGTCTTCGGGTGTGAGGGGGGTCATCCCATCGTAGACGCGGTCGGCGGCGTCCTGGTCGCCGAGGCGAACCAGGCTGAACTCCGTCTCCACGAGGCCAGGATCGACCGTGGTGAACCGGATGCCAGAGCCGAACTCGTCCAGGCGCAGGGCCTCATAGATGGCGCGGACCGCGTGCTTGGACGCGTTGTAGACGTTGCCGCCAGGATAGACCTGACGACCGGCCACGCTGCCGAGCAGGACGAGGTCGCCTCGGCCCGCGGCGCGCAGGGCGGGGAGCGCGGCGCGGGCGGTGTGCAGGACGCCCTTGACGTTGGTGTCGATCATGTCGGCCCAATCGTCCGTGTCGCCCTCGTGGAGCGGCGCGACGCCTCGGCCGAGGCCGGCGTTGGCGACGACGAGGTCGAAGGTCTGACCGGTGAAGATCGCCTCCACGGCGGCGGCGTCTCGAACGTCGGCTGCGGCGCAGCTGGCCCCCGGGCCGAGCTCGTCGGCGAGCTCGCGGAGCCGGTCCTCGCGTCGCGCCACGAGGTGGACGCTGGCGCCGGCAG
>CBFHHK010000055.1:0-690 GCA_965655435.1 Planctomycetota bacterium
CTGGTGATGGTGTCCAGATGGACGCTCTTCCCCTCGCGCTGGGCGGCCACCATGGCCGCGGCGCCGGTGGGCTCGGCGCCCAGCAGCACGACCCCCTCCCCCAGCACCCGACGCAGGGCCAGCGCGGAGCCCGCGCTCAGCCCGCCCCCACCGATGCACATGATCACGACCTCGACCTCGGGCCAGTCCGAGGCGAGCTCGAGCCCGACGGTCCCCGCCCCCTCGACGGTCCCCGGTCGGTCGTAGGGGTGCACCCAGAGCCGGCCCTCGCCAGCGAGCTGCTCCGCCACCACGTCCGCCTGCCAGCGATCGGCGGCCAGCACCACCTCGGCCTGCTCCTCGCGGCAGGCCTCGATCTTGTTCGGGTAGGCGTCCTCTGGCATGACCACGGTGGCCGGGACCCCCACCCTCCGAGCGGCCCAGGCCAGCGCCCGCCCGTGGTTGCCCGAGCTGGAGGCCACGACGCCGCGCGCGCGCTCCTCGTCTGTGAGCCGGAGCATGTTGTTCAGCGCCCCTCGGGCCTTGAATGAGCCGGTCTGCTGCCGGTTCTCCAGCTTGCCCCGCAGGTCCAATGCGCCGGGGATCGAACCGGGGAGGCGCACCAGGGGCGTCGGCGAGAGCACCTCGCGGATGCGCTCCGCCGCCGCCGCCACGTCGAGGTCGGGGAAGGTGCCCTGCCAGTCGTCCGGC
>CBFHHK010000055.1:700-21978 GCA_965655435.1 Planctomycetota bacterium
GCGAGAGCACCTCGCGGATGCGCTCCGCCGCCGCCGCCACGTCGAGGTCGGGGAAGGTGCCCTGCCAGTCGTCCGGCTGCAGTTTCTCGTTGAGCCACATGACCGGGAGTCTAAGACACGGGCGCCCGCGGACCCGCCCACTCTCCCCCTCGACCCAGCCAGAGCCACTAGACTGCCCCCGTGAACACCGTCGCGACCGAGGGCGCCCCTGCGCCTGCGGCCCCCGTCGTGGAGGGGCTGCCCTTCACCTCCCCGTGGCTGCTCGCGCCCATGGAGGGCGTGACCGCCCCCTCGTTTCGGGACATCGTGCTCGCCCGCCACGCCGCGACGGACCTTGGCGGCGCCTTCACCGAGTTCGTGCGCGTCATCGACCGCCCGGTCGCCAAGCGCGAGATGCACAAGCACCTGGGCACCCGCAGGTTCCCGATCCCGGTGGGCATCCAGCTCATGGGGAGCGACCTGGAGTGCGTCACGGGCTCCGCGGCCCACGCCGCGGAGCTCGGGGTCCCGGTGCTCGACCTGAACTTCGGCTGCCCCGCGCGCGGGGCGCTCAAGGGTTGCGCCGGTGCCGCGGCCCTCAAGGAGCCGAGCGGTGTGGAGGCCGCTGTTCGGGCCGCGGTGAAGGGCGCCGACGGCCGCACCCCGGTGACGGCCAAGATCCGCGCGGGCTTCGATCACGACCGGGACGTGGAGGTCCTCGCCCGGGCCGCGGAAGCGGGCGGCGCCTCGATGCTGACCATCCACTGCCGGACGCGTCGGGAGGGCTATCAGGAGGAGGTCTTCTGGTCCCGCATCGCTCGCGCGGTGGAGGCCGTCAGGATCCCCGTCGCCGGCAACGGCAGCGCCTGGCTGCACTCCGACCTCGAGCGCATGCGCCGCGAGACCGGCTGCGCCTTCGTGATGGTCGGGCGCGGGGCGTTGCGTGACCCGTGGATCTTCTCGGGGCGTGACGTGCCGACCTCGGAGGCGGCCGCATTCCTCCACGAGTACGCGCAGGTCCTGGAGACCCTCGGGGCGCCCCGCCGCGCCGCCGTGGGCCGGGTGAAGCAGCTCCTCCAGTACTGGGAAGCGGGCAGGCTCGTGGGCGATCCGGAGGGCCGCGAGCGGTGGCTCAGGGACAGCGACACCGAGGGGTTCCTCTCTCGCCTCGCGTCCCTCGCGGCACCCGCCCTCAGCTGACCGATGCCTCGCGGCGAGCCCGTACGGCCGCAGCGAGATCTTCGAGGACAGGGACGGTGTCGCCCCAGCCGAGGCAGGCGTCCGTGATGCTCACGCCGTGCACCCTCGGTGAGGCTTCGGGGGCCTGGCGCCCCTCCACCAGGTTGCTCTCGACCATCACGCCGGCGATGACCTCGGACCCCGCGCGGAGCTGGCGCGCGACCTCCGCGGCCACCCCAGGCTGCCGTGCATGATCCTTGCGGCTGTTGCCGTGGCTGCAGTCCACCATCAGCCGCGTGCGGAGGCCGAGCTCACCGAGCCGCGCCGCCGCCCCGCGCACGGAGGCCTCGTCGTGATTCGGTCCCCCGTGTGCTCCCCGCAGGATCAGGTGACACGAGGGGTTCCCGCGGGTCGCAACGATGGCCGAGATGCCCTGCTTGGTGACCGAGAGGAAGCGGTGCGGATGCTGGGCCGCGCCGACCGCGTGGATCGCGGGCTCGAGGTCGCCCGAGGTGCTGTTCTTGAAACCCACGGGCATGGAGAGCCCCGAGGCCAGCTCCCGGTGCACCTGGCTCTCAGCGGTCCGGGCGCCGATCGCCCCCCACGACACGAGGTCCGCGAAGAACTGGGGGGAGATGGTGTCGAGGAACTCGCTGCCCGCCGGCAGCCCCAGCTCCGCGAGGTCCGCGAGGAGCTCCCGCCCCACCCGAAGCCCCCGGTTGATACGGAAGGTCCCGTCGATGTCCGGGTCACTGATCAGCCCCTTCCACCCCACGTGGGTCCGCGGCTTCTCGAAGTAGACCCGCATGACCACCAGCAGGTCGTCGCGCAGCTCCGTCGCCGTCGCGTGAAGGAGCGCCGCGTACTCGCGGGCCGCGTCAGGGTCGTGAATCGAGCACGGCCCCACGACAGCGAGGAGCCGATCCGACTCGCCCGAGAGGATCTGCTCGATCTCGCGGCGTGCCGCGGTCACGACGCCCGCCGCCCGAGCGGAGACGGGGATCTCGGCGGCGAGGATCGCCGGGGAGATCAGGGGCTGCAGGTCCGAGACGCGGACGTCGTCCGTGCGGTGGGCGCCGCCGCTCATGGAAGGAGCGGGCCCACGGCCTCCTCGACCGCGCCGACGAGCGCGCCCGAGGCGATGCACTCCCGCGCTGCCCGCAGGTCCGGCTCGAGGTAGCGGTCCTCCTTCAGGGGCTCGATGACCGCTCGCGCCGCGCGGTAGGCCGCCTGCGCGCCAAGCCCTGCGCGGAGCTCGAGCGTGAACTCCCGGGCCTGGGCGCCACAGACCAGCTCGATCCCCAGCACCGCCTCCACGTTGTCGAGGATCGTCCGGCACTTGCGCGCCGCCGTGACCCCCATGGAGACGTGGTCCTCTTGGTTGGCGCTCGTGGGCACCGTGTCCACCGAGGCGGGGTGCGCGTGGACCTTGTTCTCGCTCGCGAGCGCCGCGGCGGAGTACTGGGCGATCATCAGGCCAGAGTGAAGACCAGGGTCGGGGGAGAGGAACGCCGGGAGGCCGGAGAGGTCGGGGTTCACGAGCTGCTCCACACGCCGCTCCGATACGTTGGCGAGGGTGCAGATGCTCAGCCCGAGGTAGTCGAGGATCATCGACAGGGGCTGGCCGTGGAACAGACCGGCGCTGAAGACCTCCCCGGTCTCGGGGACCACGAGGGGGTTGTCCGTCACGGCGTTGAGCTCCGCGCGGAGGACCTCGGTCACGTGGGCGAGGGCCGTCTTGACCGCGCCGTGGATCTGGGGAACGCAGCGCAGCGAGTAGGGGTCTTGGACGCGATCACAGTCCACGTGGGAGGTGAGGATCTCCGAGCTCGCGAGGCAGGCGCGGACGTTGCTCGCCGTGCGCCGCTGCCCCTCGTTGTTCTTCAACCGCGCGAGGAGGTCCTGGAACGGGCGGTCGCTCCCCTTGAGGGCCTCGATCGAGAGGGAGGCGATGGCGTCGGCTGCCCGCGAGAGGTTGCTCGCCCGAAGCACGCTCACCACCGCGGAGGCCTTCATGATCTCGGTGCCGTTGATGAGCGCCAGCCCCTCCTTGGCTGCAGGCTCGAGCACCTGGAGACCAGCCTCACGGAGCCCCTCAGCCGCGTCCATCCGGCGTCCGCAGACCCAGGCTTCGCCGGCGCCCATCATCGCTCCGGCCATGTGGGAGAGCGGCGCGAGGTCGCCGCTGGCCCCCACCGACCCCTGCTGAGGTACGACGGGGACGAAGTCGGCGTTGAAGACCGCGGCAAGGTGCTCGACCAGCTCCAGGCGGACGCCCGAGACACCCCGCAGCAGGCTGTTCAGCCGCAGCACCTGGGCGATCCGGACCTCCCGCATCGGCATGGGCTCTCCGACGCCGACGCAATGGGAGAGGATCAGGTTGCGCTGGAGCTCCGCGAGGTCCTCCTTTGCCACCGCCACGTTCTTCAGACGCCCGAAACCCGTGGTCAGGCCGTACACCACGTCGCCCGCTTCGACATGGGCATCGACCATGGCCCGCGAGGCCAGGATCCCGGCGTGACAGGCCGGATCGATCTCGATCCTCATCGCCTCGCCGCGCACGAGCGGCTCGAGGTCCTCGAGCGACAGGGAGGAGCCGTCGAGGCGGAGAACGGTCGGCGCTTTGGAGGTCATGGGGCGCGATCTTAGCCTCCCGGACACGCCGGGGCGCGGCCCCGCTGGGAGCCTTCCCGAGAACCCCGCGGCAGGCTCCCCTGGATCCCCGCAGCCGGGTCCACGGGAAGCGAGCCGCCGGGTCCTTGGGCATCGAGCCGCCGGACCACTGGAGCTCCAGCCGCGGGGCTCCTGGAGATCCAGCCAAGGGTCCCTGGAGATCCAGCGGCGGGGTCCCGAGAAATCTCGCCGCAGGGTCTTCAGGACTCCCGCGCCGGGGTCTTCAGGATCCTTCGGCCCGGCGCCGCTCCTCGGCGGTCTGCCCCTGGATCGCCCCCGACGGCAGGCTACCCCGGGCTCGAACGCGCTTCTCTCCCACCTCGAGCACGGTCCCCGGCACGACGGGGATCCCCCGCCAGCTGGCGGTCACCCGCCACGTCCCACGCTCGAGGTCCTCCACGATCAGCTCCGCGCCGGCCCCGAGCACCTGCGGCGCCTCGGGCGCGCCCTGGATGCGGACGTCCACCGGTAGGCCCTGAAAGCGGCCGGGCAGTTCGACCTCGACCTCCCCCGTGAGCACCTCCGCGTCAGCCAGGGTCACCGCCACCTCCTTCCCTCCTCGAGGGACCACGCTGACCCCGCTACGCGCCCCGTCCTTGCTGGTCGCGGTCACGTAGTACGCCGTCGGCGCTGCCGGGTGCGGCGAGAACTCGAACTGGCCACGGCCGTCCGTTCGGAGCGTCTGGTAGGCCCCAGGAATGGGTGGCATCACCACCTGAAGGAACGACCGCGGGCTGCGCTGCCCGAGGATCTTGGATGAGACCGTGGTGCGGTCTGCGGCCTCGACGGTCACGCGCGCGCTCTTCACCGGCTTCCCGCGGTCCAGCACCACGCCACGGATGACCGGCGCGGGCTCCAGATCGATGATGACCACGTTCGCGGCTCCCGACTTCAGCCGCACGTTCTTTGAGGAGGGGACCGCCAGCGCCCCGTCCTTGAAGGCTCGCACCGCCACGGCACCGAGCGGGAGGCCCTCGACCACGCCGCGCCCCCCGCGAGGAAGCGCCACCGGGTTGACCTCGTACCAGGGAAAGCCGCTCCCAGGGACCGCGGCGGCGCCGGATCCCGCGGCCGGCGTCAGGATCGCGAAGCCCGGGGCGATGGACCCCAAGGATCGGGCGAGGCCGACCTCCAGCGTCGTGCCCTCGCCGAGGGCGACCTTGAAGTCGCCGGGCTGCACCCGCTGCCGGAACCCGACGCCGACGGTCCTCCTCGTGGTCGCGTAGCCCGGCTTGCGCACGGAAATCAGCGCCTTCCCCGCCGGCACCGAGCCGAGCCTGAAGACGCCGTCGACATCCGTGTAGACGACGCGACCGTCCGAGCGGACCTCCGCCGCCTCGAGGGGCTCGCCAGCGCCGTCTGTGATCGTCCCCGCGACCGAGGCGACGCTCGCGAAGCTGATGTGAAGCTCCGCCATCGACAGCTGTGCGAGCACCACCTCGCGCACCGCCACCTTGCCGCCCGGGACGGTGACCTTCACGATGGAGGCCCCCTGCAGGAGGTCGCTCGCGCCGAAGCGCCCTCGCGCGCCAGCCTGCATCCTCCGACCCGTGTTCGGGCCGTAGATGAACTCCACGACGCCCGGGGCCGGCTTACCGCTCGCGCCCACCAGGGAGCCCTCCAGCCCGGCCGTGGCGTCGGCGCCGATCGTCATCACGTCATCGGGGACCTCCACCGCGCCCGGGAGCAAGAGCGTCAGCTCCACCTCCAGCGGGTAGATCACCGTGGTCCCTGACCCGGGCTCTGTCCCCGGCGGCGCCTCCGGCCCGCTCGACAGGTCGGCCAGTACCACCCGATTCGACTCCGCCTCCGAGGCACCCGAGAGCCCCACCCCCGATGCGGAGTCCTCCTCCGCTCGCTCCACCGGCTCCCACAGACCCGCGCCCATGGGCTCCGTCCCGACCCCGACGCCGCCGCTCAGGATGTAGCCCGCAGCGACGACGGCGGTCGCAGCCACGAGCAAGGTGAGATTCTTGGAGGGGACCATCTGGAGAGGCCGACGACGGAGGGCGCGCCACCTTCCCGGAGCCTGCCAAAAGCAGGGCTCATCCCGCAGGCGGGCGTCGCCCCAAGTGTAGGAGGTCCGGTGCCAGAGCGGCGTCCGCCCGTGGCGCTCAGGCCGGGTCTGGGGGGAGGAAGTCCACGGCGGGTCTGGAGGACCTGCGCCCCTCTCCTCGCCGCGTGGTGGAGAAGATCCAGGCGATGGGCGGGTCCTCTTCGTCACCCTCGACCCTGGGAGCGCGGACGGCGTGATACCCCGCGCTCTTCAGCACGGCGATGGACGCCTCGTTGCCCTCCTTGACCCGCGCGGTCAGGGCGAAGGCCCCGAGCCGTTCGAACCCGGAGCGCGTGAGGAGCTCGACCGTGGCCCTCCCGTGGCCCTTGCCGTGATGCTCCTCCCCAAGCCAGTAGCCGAGCTCGCCGACGCCCGGGTGGTCGTCGAAGCGCAGGCTCGCCTCCCCGATCACGGCTCCGCTGGAGACGTCGACGACGGCAAACATGTAGGCCGGCCCGTCCGCAGCCCCCGAGCGCCAGACCGAGTAGCGCTCCTCCAGCACCCTGACCCCCATGGGGCCCTCCCATGAGAGCCACCGGATCACCCCCGGCTGCCCATGGATCTGAGGGAAGAGCTCGTCCGCGTCCGCGCGACGGATCGGCCGGAGCTCCGTGGTGCCGCACCGCGCGCTGAAGGGGGCCGCGGGCGTGGCGGGAAGGTGGCCAGCACCGGTCATCGCCGCTTCTTCTTCTCACGGGTGGGGTAGGTGTCGAGCACCCACTGCTTCCAGGCCTCCTCGGCCTGTAGGACGCCCATCCCGAAGTGCTCACGCATGACCTCCCGGCTCGGCTTCTTCTGCTTCAGGTCCCGCAGCACCAGCCGCATCTTCTCCTGGTGATTGGCCACGATCCAGTCGTAGAAGGACCAGCAAATCGCCTGTTGCTGGACGTTCATCGCCGTGGTCGGGACATCGAGTAGCGGGGGGAGCAAGGGCTCGTCCGACCGGGCGACGAGCTTACGCATCGCGGCGCGCCACACGCCGTCCGCGAAGCTCGAGAGGGCTGTCGCCTCCTCGATGCAGTACTGAACGCTGCGGTCAAAGCGGTCGTACTCGTACCAGTGCCCCGCGCCCGCGTCGTACCAGCCGCCGCCGATCGGCCCGACGTCCCGCTCCCTGAACATGTTTGAGATCATCATGTGACTCACGTTGTGCGTGAACACGGTGCGGATCGCGCCCGGCGAGGAGAACAGCCCCGGCTCCCTCCAGACGGAGAAGACGGGGTCCTTCCCGAGCATCTTGAAGTCCCCGCGCGCGCTCGTGTGCATGAAGGTCTCCACCGCGGACTTGTGGTCCTCCGCCGACTCCCAGATCCACATGCGCATCTTGGCGAAGATGTCGTCTTCCTCCACGCCGTGATGCTCCACGACCCGCCGGCAGACGTGGCTGGTGTCGTCGGCGACGAGGTGCATCAACTCGTGGGCGTCGATCTTGGTGCGGCCGACCTTGAACGACCCCTTGAGGTCGATGACAAGCTCGCAATGGTCTGTCTCGCAGCGCGCCACGGGGCGGCCAAAGTGCTCCTCGATCTCGTTCTGCTTCATCCACTCGGCCACCGCCACGCGGCGCGCCTCCATGGCGGCGTTGTCCGGTCCCCCATCGCAACGCTTGCAGTCCACGACCAGCGCGCCGCCACACTCCTCGCAGCCCGCGACCACCGAGCAGAAGTGCACCCGCCCCTCCGCCGCGATGATCTCCTCGGAGTGCTCGCCGCAGGGGACGACGCCTCGCTTGTCGCACCGGCGACAGCCCTCCTGCGCGCCGGGCCCAGCCGACGTCCCGGGGATCGGCGCCGGCGACGGCGCGAGGGAGGCGAGGACGAAGCCGGCGACCAGGACGAGTAGGAGTCGAGCCATGCCTGTACCGTACACCGCGCCGTGCCGATCGCTGACGCCTCCCCCCAGGACCCGTCCGGGGCGCCGCTGCGCGTGCCTCGGCGCGTGTGGGGCGCCGCGTCCTGGCTCATCGGGGGCCGGCTCGTCAGCTCCGGCTGCACTCTCCTGACCCTCCTGGCCCTCACCGGGCACCTCTCCGACGCCGACTTCGGGCGGCTCACCTTCTGGCTCGCCGTGTTCCTCGTCCTCGACGGGGTGGTGGACTTCGGCGCCGGCCAGATCTCGCTCCAGCGAGCCGCCGCCGACCCCGCCGCGGCGGCCCCCAACCTGAGGACCGCCCGGCGCGCTCGGGTCCTCTCCGCCTCGGCGGTCGTCCTGGCGGTGGCCGGCGTGGCGGCCACCTTCGAGGCGGGGGATGGGATCTACCTCGCCCTGGCCGCCCTCTACCACTTCAGCCACGTCCTCGAGCTCTCGACCCTGGGCTGGAAGAGCCGGATCGCCTGGCGCTCACCGGTCCTGGTGCGCGCGGGCGCCGCCATGGCGAGCCTCCTCTTCGTGCTCGCCCTGCGAGCGACCGGAGAGGACCGCCCCATGCCCTTCCTGCTCGCGATCGCCGCGGGCAGCACCCTCGGCAACCTCGCTCTCCATCTCGCTGGCAGGCGGGGTCTCCCCGCCGTCCGCGGCGTCCGCCCGGCCCCCATTGGCGGCTTCCTCGCGGCGTCGATCCCCATGGGCGCGGCGGCGGTGTTCCAGCAGCTCTACTTCCACGTGGACAACGTCTTCGTCCGGGCCCTCGAGGGGGACGAGGCCGTCGGCCACTACAACGTGGCGGTGAGGATCATGAGCCTCGCCATCATGGGTGGCGTGTTCGCGTCGTCCGCCGCCCTGCCGTGGCTCGCGCGTGCCCACGCCGAGGGCAGGGGGCCGGCGGCCGCGCTACGGCTCGCGGGCGCCTCGACGGCCCTCGGCCTCGTGGTCGCCCTGGGCCTCGTCCCCCTGCGCGAGACGCTCCTCGGCCTCTTCGGCGAGGGCTTCCTCGTGGCCTCACACAGCCTGCTCTGGCTCCTCGCGGCGGCCTTTGCGGTGCACGTTGGGGCACCCTTGATGACCGCGGTCGTGGCCGCTGGCCGGTCCCAGACCCTCCTCGCCATCGCCTCCGCCGGGCTGGCCGTGAACCTGCTCGGCAACGCCCTCCTCGTCCCCTCCCGGGGCATGGACGGCGCCGCGATCGCCACCTTCATGACGGAGGCTGTCGTTGCGGCCCTGGCCCTGCTCGCCCTGGTCAAGGGCGCGCGGCGGGTGACGTGAGCCGCCGCCCGCGCGGATCGGCGGCGCCTTCCGCTAGACTCGCCGCATGCTGATCTCCCTGACGCTCCTCGCCCTCCAGGCACCGTCGCCCTTCGCTGCGCACGCCAGCGACCACGTCGTTTCTCCGGGCCCCGGACCCATCGGGGCCGGAGCGCGCCACCAGGAGGGAGAGCCGAAGGCGCTGGAGCTGGCGCCCGAGCAGTGGTCAGGCGATCCCCGTTTCTGGTCCGTTCAAGACGGGATGCTCGTGGGAGAGTCGACGCCGGAGAACCCGTGCAAGCGCTCGTCCTTCATCGTGCACGAGGGGATCTTCGCCGACTTCGACCTGTCCCTCGAGTTCATGGTCATGCGAGGGAACTCCGGCGTGCAGTTCAGGAGCGCTCTCAAAGGCGAGTGGAACGTCGTGGGCTACCAGGCGGACCTGGAGGACGGGCCCAACTGGATCGGGGGCATCTACGAGCAAGGCGGCCGCGGCGTCCTGGTCCGCCGCTCGACGAGCCTCCTGGCGAACGGGCCCAACAGCGACTACGACCTCCTCGCGGACCCCGACTCCATGAAGGACATCGGGCGCGGTCCGGGCTGGCACACCTATCGCATCCGAGCCGAAGGCCGCCGGATCAAGCTGTGGGTGGACGGCACGCTGACCTGTGAGCTGGACGACCGCACCGACAAGGCCGCGCTTGAGGGGCTCCTGGCCCTGCAGCTCCACCAGGGGCCTCCGATGAAGGTCCTCTATCGCAACATTCGCCTCCTGCGCCTGCCCCCCACCGAGGAGGTCCCTCGCAAGTGGATCAGGGCCACAGGCAAGCCCGCTGCGAAGCGCATCGAACTGGAGCGCCGGCTCAAGGCGACAGCGAAGCTCAAGAGCGCCGTGCTGAAGGCGACGAGCACCGGCGAGCTCCGTTTCGCTCTCGATGGAGAGGTCTTCGCCGGGGGCAAGGACGCCCCGGAGCACCTGGAAGTCGAGCTCCCCGAGTCCGCGCTCGAGCGACTCAGGGACGGCAAGCCCCACAAGTGGAGCGCGACATGCGAGAGCAAGGTCGGCCCGGCCACGGTCTCCGCGGTCCTCCAACTCGTGTATCAGGACGGCCGGACGGAGGAGGTCTACACGGACCGCTGGTGGCGGAAGGCCGGCACGAAGGAGCGGGCCTTGGTCGTCCGCCCCTACACCGCCGCACCATGGCTCGAGGAGTGGCTGGAGGGGGAGGCAGAGGAGCCGGAGGGCGGCCGCTCCCTCAAAAAGACCAGCGCAGCCCGATGAGCAGGTTGCGCCCGGGACGGTTCTGACCGGACCCGTGCACGCGGTAGTCCTCGTCGGTGATGTTCTCGAGGGCGAGCTGTCCGGAGACACCGGCGGCGAAGCGATAGGTCCCGGTGAGGTTGAACACGTCGTAGCCGGGCGTGCCCCCCGGCGGGATCCGGGTCGTGTCGCCCTCGTCCCGGGGCGACAGCCGGTCCGCATCCTCCGAGTGAATCCACTGCAGCTCCGCCGTGAACGGCTCGTCCTCGGGAGCAAAGCGCACGCCAAGCTGCCCCATGAGCGGCATCAGTCGTGACGGCACCGTCTGCACCACAGGATCCCCTGGTCCGCCGATGTAGTCCTCCTGGCCGTCGAGCCAGGCGATGTTCCCAAAGGCCGTCCAGTCGTCGGTCACGCGGAAGGCCGCTCCAAGTTCGACGCCGCCGATACGTGACTCGCCCACGTTGGCCTTGGTGATCTCGATCTCGCCCGACCCGTTCACGTTGCCGGTCGGGAAGCGCTGGATGATGTCGTCGCCGTCGGTGATGAACGCCGCGAGCTGCAGCGAGAGCTGCTCCGTGGCGTGCTTGAGGCCGAGCTCGTAGCTGATATAGCGCTCGGGTTCGAGGCCCGGGCTCGGGATCTCGAACTCGTTCGAGCGGGCCGAGTCGAAGCGCGTGAGGTCGCTGAGATTCGGCGCCCGGAAGCCCTGAGAGATACCGCCAAACAGCGCCACGGTCGCGGCCTCGTTCTCCACCACCCGCGTCTCGAAGCGCAGGGAGCCCGTGAGCGCGGCCCAGTCATCCTCCAACTCGGTCTGAGTGTTGGTCACGGGGTCGCGGACCTCGTTGGCGTCCGCCGCGGCGTAGGTCGCCCGCGCCCCGGCCGTCACGGTCGTTGACTCGAGCACATCGAAGGCCGCCTCCGCGAAGAGGCCCCCAAGGTCGTAGCTGGAGTCGTCCGCCACAGGCCCCTGGATATCGTCCGCCGGCGTCTGGTCGGCGAAGCGGTTCAGGAAGGAGTCCACCTCGTCGTGGTACCACTCCAGGCCCGCGGTCACCGTGCCGAAGGTGGTGGCGCGGCTGCCGCTGAATTGCAGGCCGAGGGTCCCGACGTCGAAGCCCTGCTCGTCGAATCGGTCGCCGGTGCGCTCGCGCTCCCGGCGCTCCTCCTGGCTCTGGTAGCTGACGATCGAGCGGAGCTCCCAGTCGCCCTCCGCCGCCGCCGCCCGGTCGTAGCGGAAGTAGGTGAGCGTGCGCTCCTGGTCCAGGTCTCGGCGCAGATCGGTCCCCACCGCGCTGCCCTCGAAGGGCACCGCGAAGACGGTCCGGTGCGTCCGCGGCGCGTCGTCGATGTCCACGTGCTGGGCCGCGAACGTCAGCGTCGTGAGGTCATCCACCAGGTGCTGCGCCTTGAAGTCCCCGTCCCACTCGTCATAGCCGGTGTTGGGGAGCTCTCCGGAAGGCTCCCCCGCGGTCATGTCTCCCAGGTCCTTGAGGGTGCCTCCGAGGCGCCACGCGGTCCGATCCCCGATGGCGCCGCCGAGCTCCACGCGGCTCATCACGTAGTTGGCCGCGTCCGCCGCCCGAACGAAGAGCTCGCCTCCGATGGGGCGATCCCAGATCTCCGGATCCTTCGTCAGGGCGTTGACGGTGCCGCCGATGGCGTCGGAGCCGTAGAGCACCGAACTCGGGCCCTTGACCACCTCAATCCCGCTCAGCGAAAAGGGGTCGATGGTCCCCGCGTACTGATTGGGCCCGTCACGGAACACCGAGTTGTTGAGTCGGATGCCGTCGATGAGCGTCAGCGTGCGAAAGCCTGTGAAGCCTCGGATGTAGGGCGAGCCCTGGGCGGGCCCTGTCTCCTGCACCATCACCCCCGGAACGTCCCGGAGCGCCTGGGGGAGGGAGCGCGCCTGCTCGAGTCGCTGTTCGGAGACGAAGTCCACCGAGTAGGGCACGTCCAGCATGGCCTGCTCGCGCCTTGATGGGGTCACCACGAGCGTCTCCAGATCGAAGGTGGCCCCCGCCTGGGCCCGACCTCCTGCTCCGCTGGCGCGGCGGGCTTCTCCAGTGGCTTCTCCACTGGCTTTCCCACTGGCTTTCCCACTGGCTTTCCCACTGGCTTTCCCACTGGCTCCGTCCGCCCCTTGCGGGGCGCCCACAGCGGGGGCCTGTGCGGCCTCGTCCCCACCGGAGGGAGCCGCCTCCTCAGGCGCGGGGACCGGCGGCGTCTGCTGGAACCAACCCGGGGCGGGGGCAGCGGCAGGCAGTACGAGGGCCAGGGTGACGAGGTGATACATGGGGCTCTGGAGCGCGCTGAGGCGGTGGAGACAGCTGGCAGGCCGCGCCGGAACGAGATCCGGTGGCAGAAGTTTGCAGAAGCCGCAGAATTCATGGGCTGCAAGACGTGCTTCACGTTCAATCCGCTGGCGGCCCATGACTCCTCATCACCCCTCCCCCAACGCTGCGCGCGCCGAGGCCTCCCCGCCTCCGGGCGACGCCTCCCCGTTGGGGCACACGGGATCCCTGGGGCACACGGGGACCCTCGGCCACACGGGGTCCCTCGGACAGGCCGCGGGCGGCTCGGCGGGCGGCGGCGCGGGCTTCAGCTCGAGCTTCGGGCTCTCCCTTGCCGTCCACGGAGCCCTCGTGGCGACCCTCGCGCTGACCCTGCGCCCGTGGGCAACCCCGAGTGACACCACGCGGGGGCACGAGTTCCTTGCCCAGTTCTCTGCGCCCGCTCCGCAGGTCGAGCCGGAGCCCTCCGAGGAGCTCGAGGTCATCACCCCGGACACCCACGAGGCCGAGCTCCCCGAGGAGCCCCTGGTGCTGCCCGAGGAGCCCGCTCCACCGATCGAGGTCAGCCCGCCCCGCGCCGCTGCCCCGACCACCAGCAACCTGCTGGAGTCGGTGGTATTCCCGCGCCTCTCCGGCGGTCGCGAGTCTGATGCCCGGGACGAGCCGGCTGTGGCGGTCGTCTCTGCCCCCCCCGCCGCTGTGCCCTCCGCCGCTGCGCCCTCCGCCACTGTGCCCCCCCGCCCGGTCCCTCCTGAACCCGAGGAAGAGCCCCCTGGCGCCGAGTCCACGCCCTCATCCCCGGAGCCGCTCGAAGGGCTTTGCGTCCCGCCTGCCTACCCGCAGCTCGCGGCGCGGCGTGGCTGGACCGGCACCGTCGTCCTGCTCGTCGAGGTCTCCGCGGACGGGTCCGTCAACAGCGTCAGCGTCGAGACCACCAGCGGCCACGCCCTCCTCGACGACGCCGCGCTCCGCGCGGTCAAGGGCTGGCGCTTCGCCCCCGCGAGGCTCGCGGGCGTCCCCGCGACGGCGACGGTCCGCAAGCCGATCCGCTTCGGCGACGCCTGACCGCATCCCCCGCCGCGGCGCCTCCTGCCCCGAATGGATCGGGGCTCTGCTGACGCGAGGCAGACCCAGGAGCGGTCGCAGGAATCTCGGCGGCGGCGCCGCGCGCGCCGACCCGCTCCGAGCCTCGGCCACAGACCGGCTCTAGAACGAGGCGAGTCGCCGTCCGGGGGGTGGCTCCCGCGGCTCACACAAGGGACCCAGCCCGCTCAGCTCGATGTGGAGCACGGCACAGGACCCTCTGGTGCCCCAGAACTGGGGAGCTGCAGAGCCGGGGAGCTGCAGAACCCATGAACTACAGAGCTGATGAGCTATAGCACCGAGGAGCCCCAGGACCGAGAAACCACAGAGCTTGGGAGACCTGGAGCGGAGAGGCCACGGGGTGCAGGAGCCTCACGGAGGAAGACCCCGGCACCCAGAAGCCGGTTCGCCAGAGCCCTCAGTCGAAGACCTCGGACCACTCCGCGGGTTCGAGCTGGGTGCGCAGGTCACTGCGGAGGCTCAGCTGCTGCTGCTCGAGCTCCTCGAGTTGCTCGATGATCTCGTCGATCTTCGCGCGGACCACGGCCTCGTCCACGTCGGGGCCGCCGAGGACCTTGAAGAACTCCTCGTGCCAAGCGATGACCGCGTCGATGTCCTCGCCGCGGGCCTCGTCGATGGCGGCGGCGGCGGCGACCGCCTTGGCGCTCCGGTCATCGTCCGAGACCGCGTCCTTCACCCGCTCAGCCAGGGGCTTGGCGTCCCCCCCCGAGAAGAAGAGGGAGCCAAAGATGATGATGAGGATCTGATGGAAGGAGGTCGTGGAACCGCCCACGTGGCTGCGTTGAACCATCACTGCTTCGCCTCCTTCCAGCGGGCTTCTTCCTGGAGCATGAGCCCAACGGTCTCGGTCCACTCCCCCGGCTCAAGGACCCCCAACAGGTCGGCGATTCCACCCGCGATCTCGTCGCGGAAGGCCTCGCGGCGGCCCCTCAGTCGGCCTTCGATGTCGTCGAATTCCTCGTCCGTCGTGTCATACGCCTCGTAGCTCGCGAGGGCCGTCGCCTTGAGTTCAGCCATGTCGGCGGCGAAGCGTCGCTGATCCTCCTGATACGTGGCGAACACCGCGCCCACCGCGGCAGAACGCTCGGGGTCGTCCACCACTCCCTGAAGGACCTCGCTGAAGCGACCGCTCGACTCGAGCGCGACGTCCTCAAGGGTCCGATGCTTGTGGCTGGAGCAAGCCAGCGCGACCAGCCCGCCGAGCAGAGCGGTGTGGAGGAGCCACCGCCGGGGCCGGCCCGGTGACGGGTCGGGTGCCTCGGAGGGTTCAAGGGAGGGTCGGAGAAGGGTCATGAGACAAGTTGGATCAAAGAAGACAGACCAGCGAATCGAGATGGGCCGTGCCGGAGAGAGGGACCGCGCCGGAGGAAGAGGCTGCTCCGGGAGGAGCAGCCAGCGACACTCAAGCGGGCGCCTGGTGGTCGGACCGTAGCCGACGCTTCACCTGTGAAGCATCTACATCTGACTCTTCCCAGAGCACCCGCCCCTCCATGCCGCCAGCCACGGTCAGGGTCTCGCCTGTCAGGTGGCGCGCCGCGGTCGGGGACAGGACCCAGGCGATGCTCCTGGCGATGTCGTCCGTTCGCGCGAGCTGCTGGACAGGCATGGTCCTGACGACCCGCTCCACGACGCCGGGCTCCTTCAGGTTCTCCGCGGTCATCTCCGTGACCGTCCAGCCCGGCTCGACCACGTTGACGCGGCCGTAGGGATCCAAGGCTACGATCTCGTTCTTGAGGGACCGCATCAGCCCGTAGAGCCCGGACTTCGACGCGGCATAGTCCCCATGCCCGCGCTCCCCGAACTTGGCCGCGGTCGAGCCCGTGAAGACCACCGAGGCACCGGCGCCTCCCGGGTCAGGGCCGCCGGCGCGCAAGGCGCGCAGGAACCCCCGCGCGGTCCAAAAGGCTCCCTTGAGGTTCACATCCAACACCGCCTCGACCCGCTCGGGGTCGAGGTCCACCAGCGGCTGGTCCTCCGGGGGCCAGATCCCGGCGTTGACCACGCACCCATGGAGTCTGCCGTGCCGGGCCCTGGCGACCTCCATGACCTCCTCCATGGCGTCGGGGTCGCGCACGTCCGCGCGCGCGATCGACGCCTGCTCGCGCCAGCTTTGCTCGGCGAGCCAGCGGGAGAGGTCTTCGGCCTGGCGGTTGCCATGGAGCACCAGCTGGGCGCCCTCCTCTGCCAGCACGCTGGCCACGGCGCGGCCAATCCCACCCGAGGCGCCGGTGATGAAGACGGCGCGGTCCTTGAGTCCGAGGTTCATGAGCTCTCCTTCGGTCGCTCGAGCTCCACGCGGGTGCTGTAGAGCACGTTTCCTCCGCCGAGGTCCGAGGTCTTCGGACTCACGAGCGCGTTGATGCCGACCCCCTCGGGGACCAGGTCTTCGTTGACGAAGCCGTCGACCCGGACCGTCTTGCGTGGGAGCGCCTCGTCGGCGACCGCCTTCACCGTCACCGACCCGAACTCGCTCCGGATACGGACCAGGCCCCCCGCTGTGACGCCCGCCGCCGCGAGGTCCAGGGGGTGGACGTGCGCCCGGGGCTCCCCCAGCCGCGCCCGATGCCGGGCCACGTGCATGAAGGTCGAGTTGTGCGTCGCGGTCGAGGGTGTCGAGAGGAGCCGGAAGGTCCCGCTCATACCCGCGCCATCATCCGGGACCCAGCGGGCCACCCGCGACCCACCAGCCGCCTCCACATCCGCGGACACGAGCTCGATCTTCCCGGACGGTGTCCCCACGCCCTCGAAGGACCTGGGGCTCAGCTTGACCGGCTCACCGGCCATCGCCTTCCGGTACTCCTCGTCCGAGAAGCGGGCTCGGTTGGCCGCGAGGAGCTCCCCGACCAACACCGCCTCGTCGACCTCGAAGGCCGGGCCGCGGCCCGCGGCCGGAAAGCCGGCCTCTCCAGTGAAGCCGAGTGCGCGCCCGATGGCCGCAAAGCAGTCCACGTTGCTGCGCTGCTCGCCGGGTGGCGTGCTGCACTTCCACCCCACCTGAAGGGTGCGATGCCCGTAGCTGCGGAAGACATCAGAGTGTTCGGTCACCGCGGTCGCCGGCAGCACCACGTCAGCCAGCTTCGCGGTCTCCGTCATGAAGAGCTCGTGGACCACGAGAAAGAGGTCCTCCCTGGCGAGCCCCTGCCGGACGCGGCGCGAGTCGGGGAGCGTCGCCGCCGGGTTGTGCCCCCAGACAAAGGCTGCGCGGAACCGGCCGCCCGCGAGGGTCGCACCCAGGCCAACCTGGCTGACAGGCTCCGGGGGCGCGCCGGCACGGATCTCGGGGCGCGAGAGGACCCGGTCATCCAGACCAAAGTGATCGCCGGTCTGGAAGAACAGTCGATCCGACCACCCCATCGTCGCCGCCAGGCTCGCCACCGCCCGCATGTTCTCGCCCCCGTTTCGCCGGCGGGCGAAGCCGATCCCGGCCTTGAGGAGGGGCGCCTTGGCGCCGTGTAGCGCCGAGGAGAGGTCCTTGATCTCGGCCTCGCCGAGCCCCGTCTCACGGGCCACCCGCTCGAGGGGCCAGGCCCCTGTCAGCTCGGCCCGGAACTCCGCCCCCCCCACGCAGCGCTCCTTCACGAAGGAGAGATCCGCCGCCCGCTCGTCAAAGGCCCGCATGGCGAGCCCGAGCGCGAGGGCGCCGTCACTCCCGGGGTGCAGGATCACCCCCCGCCCCCCCCAGGCCTCGACCGTCTTGATGGTCTCGGAGCGATAGACGTCGATGACGAAGACCGGGACGCCGGCGGCCGCGAGCCCCTTCAGGCGCGGGAGGAGGTGGGGCGAGGTGCGCTTGGCGTCGCTCCCCCAGAGGAGGAACAGGTCACAGCGCCCGGGCACCGCCTCCTCGTCGAGGTCCGGCCCCACCGAGCGGCCGTTGACCGCCCTGAAGCCCGCGTCGGCGGCGGCGTCGCACACGCCGTAGTCGTGCGAGGTCGCGCCCAACGCGTGCATGAGGCGCATGGGAAAGCGGCGCTGGACGAGGCCCATGTTGCCCGCGTAGTTGAGCGCGAGGATGTCCTCTCCCGGGACCCCCTCGAGCCCCGCAGCGATCGCCGCCAGCGCCTCGTCCCAGGTGGCGCGGACCAGCTCACCACCGCGTCGGATGAGCGGCACGTCAAGCCGGTCGGGTGAGTGAATGAGGTCCGCATAGCTCGCCGTCTTCCCGCAGAGGGAGCCCCTCGACCAGTGGTGCTCGCGCTCCCCTCTGACCCTCGTGACCGCCCCGGCCCCGTCCACCTCGATGGCCATCCCGCAGGTGTCGGGACAGTCGAACGGACAGGCGGTCCTGGACGTGGGAGACGACGACGCGCGAGAAGACGACTCGGGGGCAGACAACGTGCGCTCCTCTCAGGCCCCTGCTGCGGGACTGCTGTCGCCCTCGACGAGACGCGGCAGCTGGGGCCGCAAGAGGAGCTCGGAGAGGAACCCCTCCTCCTTTGCCACGAGCGTCCACTCTCCGTCAAAGAAGAGCACCACGCCGGGAAACTCGAGGGCGGCGTCGGCGAACTGGAGGCGCCCGCGGACGCTCCCGATGCTGGCGGATCCGGTGACATTCCAGTCGGTCGACTCCTTCCAGCCCCAGGCGAGGGCCGCGCCCGCCCCGAGCTCGATGACCTGCAGCGGCGCCCCGAGGCTCGCGAGCGCCTCGTCGAGGTCGGAGCGACCGACCTCGAGGGAGCGCACTGCACCTCCAGGCACGGGCTGGTAGACCCGGGTCTGGTTGTAGTCACCGGTGACGCAGGAGGCCGCCAGGAGCGCAAGCAGCGCCAGCGCCCGGCGTGGAGGTCGGCGTTGATGAAGGGGCTCGGGCACCACGCTCAGAAGACGGGAACGTCGTACTCGGCCTCGGAGGCCTGGAACTGGGTGCCGATATTGGTGACGTTCCCCTCGCTGTCGAAGAAGACCCAGACACGATCCGACTGCGTGTCGACGCCGCGCAGCCCGAGGACGAAGAGGAACGCGGCGCTCTGCTTCTCGACCGTGTGCTCGTACCGCCACGCGGTCCGCAAGCCAAGCTGGACGACCTCGTTCGGGGCGCCGAGCAGCTCGGTCACGTCTGCGGCAGTGGACTGCGCAGGAATGATCTGGCTGGCGAGCTCTGGGCTCAACTCGGGATTGGTCCTGGAACGGCTGAAGAAACAGCCCGGGAGGACGCTCACCGCGAGCAGGAGCGGCGCGAGGCGACGGAGATGAACGGATGTGGAGATCGGCATGTGGGTTGTGTCCTCAGGATTGGACGGGACCAGTGTAGGGTTGTTCGGTGAGGGCCCCTGACTGATGCGCGTCGCGATCGATATTTCTCCCATCACCCGGGTCTTTCCCTCGGGCGTGACCCGCGTGGTCCGCGCGACCCTCGAGGCCCTCGAGGCCCGGGACGACATCAACGTGGTCCCCATCGCCCCACCTGAGCGGGGCCGCCTCATCGCATGGCGACAGACCTCACTCCCGCGGACGGTCGCGGCGGTCCGGGCCGACGTCCTCCACTCCTTCACCTCGGCCTTCACCCTGCGCTGCTCGGTCCCCGTCGTCCAGACGGTTCACGAGGCCCCCTGGCAGCACGGCGCCCGGGAGAACGCCGGGCCGGTCCACCGGCTCTGGGTCTCCGCCGGGAAGCGCTGGGCCGCAGCCACCTGCGTGCCCTCCATCGGCGTCGCCGACGACCTCGGCGCTCACCCCAACCTGCGCGTCGTCTCCTGGGGCGTCAGCGACCGATTCACCTCCACGCGGGATGAGACCGACGACCAGCTGCGGGAGGCCATCCCCGGGCTCCCTGAGGGCCCGTATGTGCTCTCCCTCGGGAACCGCCAGAAGAAGCGCCTCGACAGGATCTGCGCCGGCGCCGAACTCGCCAGGCTCCCCGTGGTCGCCACCGGGCGGTTGACCCCCTTCGCGGAGGCTGTCCGGGCTCGCTTCAGCTCGCTGACCCTCCTCGGCGAGGTGGACGAGCGCTTCATCCCGGCCCTGGTACGGGCCTCCGGGTGCCTCGCCGTCCTCTCGAAGTCCGAGGGCTTCGCCCTGCCGGTCCTCGAGGCCATGCGGTCTGGCCGGCCGGTCGTGACGGCCGCCAGGACCGTGCAGGCCAAGACGGCCATGGGGACAGCGATCGAGGTGGACGCCCGGGATGCCGGAGCCGTGTCCAGGGGCCTGCTCATGGCCATTCACGCCAGCCCGCAGCACCGGCTCATGACCCGCGCGGTGGCGGAGGACTTCACCTGGGAGCGGACGGCGGACGACCTCGTCCGGCTCTGGAGATCACTGGCGTGACGCGGGCTCCCCGGGTCCTCGTCTCGGGTGCCTGTCTCGGACAGCCCACGGGTGGTGTCCGGCGACACAACGCCGAGCTCCTGCCCCGGCTCGAACGGCTCCTTCGCCAGGCGGGAGGAGGCCTGGCCGTGATGGAGGGCCGGACCCCCGTGGGCTGGGACCTCTCCCCCGACATCGCGAGGGTCGCGAGCGACGTGCCCTATCAACCCGCGCCCATGCGGGCGCTCACGGAGGGCCGGGCGCTCCGGCGCTGCCTGGAGGACGCCGCCGGCTCGGGCGCCCCCTTTGACCTCGTTCACACCGGGCACCTCCCGACCCCGGCCCGCCTCCCTGTGCCGTACACCCTCACCGTCCACGACCTGCGCAGCCTCGACTTCCGCGGCGCCAGCCTCGCCCGCCGGGCTGTCGGGCGCAGGGTCCTCAGCAGCGCCATCACCCGGGCGCGGCGCGTCCTCTGCGTGAGCGACGCCGTCCGAGCGCGCATCGTCGACGAATTCCCCTCCGCCGCCTCACGGCTGGACCTCATCGGCAACGGCGAGGACCACCTCCCCCTGCTGCCGCGGTCGCCGAGCACCTCACCGTTCATGCTCCACGTCGGGCACGTTGAGCCGCGGAAGAACCTGGCCCTGATCATCGAGGCCATGGACCGCTACCCCGCGCTCCCCCGCCTCGTGCTTGCGGGCGCGAGCAAGGGCGACGCCGCCGCCCGGCTCCTCGCTGTCGCTGAGCACCGGGGGCTGGCGGGCAAGATCGAGATGCTCGGACCGGTCTCCGATGAGGAGCTGGCCCACCTCTACTCCACCGCCGCCTGCGCCGTGTTCCCCTCCGTCCTCGAGGGATTCGGGATCGGGCCGGCCGAGGCGCTCCGCGCGGGCTGCCCCGTGGCGGCGTCGGCTATCCCAGCTCACCTGGAGGTCAGCGGCGACGGAGCCACCTACTTCTCACCGAGCGGCCCAGACGAATTCGCCCGCGCGGTCATGGCATGCGTCGCCGTCAGCGCCACGGCCCGCCCTCCCGGGGGCGAGCATCGGTGGGACGACTGCGCAGGGCGCTGGTTCGAGGCCCTCATGAGAGCTTCGCCGGACGCGCCCGCCCATTCGTGACGAGTCCGGTCGGGGCCAGCCGTAAGGCCAGCCCCCCTTGTCCGCTCAGCGCTCCTCGAACTTCAGGACGAGATTCTGGTTCCCCTGGGAGCCGAGTTCGAAGGTCAAGGACTTCGAGCGGCGACGCCCGGCCCACGCGGAGGCCGTGTAGGTCCCCGGCTTCAGCCCGCTGACCGAGAAGTCTTCACCCTCCTCGAGCGACACGTATTGGGTGCCGCGCCGTTGTCCCTCACGCCGGA
>CBFHHK010000056.1:0-21586 GCA_965655435.1 Planctomycetota bacterium
AGCTCCCTGAAGCGTCTCCGCTCCAGGGGATGCGGGGACCTCTCGACGCTGCTGTCGCGGACCCCGGACGCGGTGGCTGACGACCTCAAGATCGAGCGTCCCGCTGCCCGTCGCTTGATCCGTGAGGCGCGCCTGCTCGCCGATCGAGTCGGGATCAGCGCCCTCGAGGTGGAGGAGGCGCCCCCGACGGCGGACACGCCCGCTCCGACCCGCGCTCTCATCCAGGCGGCCGCCGAGCAACCAGGGACCGTCGCTGGTCTCGATTCGGTGGACCGGGCGCTCGTGGAGCGCATCACTCGTCCCGCGCCGACCCGGCCGGGCGACCCGAGCGACGAGCCTGAGGCGCCCGCCGAGCTCCAGGAACCGGCCGGCAGCGAGCCTGCTGCGACGGCGCCGGGACTCGATAGGTCTCTCCCCGAATGGCTGGAGGGGCCGGCGGTGCCCACCGCGGATGACCCGTTCAGCGTCCCCGGCGCGGACTTTGGACCGGCGGAGGTCCTCGGCCAAGTCCCCGCCCAGCACGCCTCAGCGGGGGCTCTTGACCCGGCCGCAGAGACAGCCGCCGCAGAGACCGCCGCCGCAGAGACCGCCGCCGCAGCGGCGAAGGACCCGATCTCGGCGATCGCGCCGTTGGTAACGGCGCCAGACTCCCCGGGCGGAGCGCGCGCGGATGGGGGAGAGATCCCCAGCGAACAGCCTGCAATGGAGCTGACCTTCTCGGAGGCGCTCACGGTGGCCGAGGCACAGGACCTGGCCCTTCGCTCGGGCGAGGGGCCGGCGGAGAACACCGCGGCGGAGAACACAGGACTTCAAAGCACAGCGTTCGAAAGCACAGCGTTCAAGAGCACAGCGGCGGACCTCGCCGGAGCATCGACGCAGGAGCCTGCGCCCCGAGGGCCGCTCGCGGGTGGCCGGGCACCTTCCTTCGCCGAGATCTCCGAGGCGCTCGACCGCGCGCTCCCTGACATGGACCCGGACCCGGTGCCCGCGGTGACGCCGCCGGCGCCTCGGGACCCCGCGACACCGCGGGCCTTTGGGGCGGCGGTCTTTGGAGAGGCCGTCTTCGAAGAGGCACCCGCCGGCGGCGGGGTCCAGGAGGAGCCGGTCCGAGAAGAGCCAGCCCACGCAGAGCCCCTCCTCGCAGCTCCGGTCTCCGGCGCGCGGCCGTTCGGAGAAGCGGTCCTCGAGGATGTCGTCCGCGAAGAAGAGGCGGTGGCACCACAGCCCGTCGAGGCGGCGTCCGAGGACCCCGCTGACCTTGGCTCGGACGAAGCCGCCGAGCTGGCGCACGTCGACCTCGGGTCCGCGTCCTCGAGTGACTCCGAGGTCGAGGACGAGTCCATGGTCGAGGTGAGCTTTGGCGCGGAGCTGTCGGCTCCCGCTGGCCTGGCTGACGTCTCCAGTCCGGACTTCACCGACGTCGGCGCCGATGTGCCCGTGCCGATCCCCGCGATCGCCGAGGAGGTCTCGGCAGCGTCCCAGGCCGCGCTTCCGGGCATGGATGAGGCGCTGGTGGAGGATCTGGAGCGACTCGGAATCGAGTCCTTCGGGGCCCTCAGTACCGCCGAGAGCCTCGCGCTGACGCGCGGGCTCGGCGTGACCTTCGCGCAGGCTCGCCGCCTCCGCTTCCTGGCGCGGCGCGCCGAGGCCGAGGGCAGGGCGTGGCCGGCGAGCACCGCCCGCACGGGCGCCTCGACGTCGGCCATCGTGGATCAGCTTGAAGATCGTGTGGACCAGCCCGAGGACCTCCTCGAGGAGCCTGAGGATCTTGTCGCGCAGCCCGAGGCGCAGGGGGAGGCCTCGCCTGAGGAGCGCGTGTCCGCCGTCCTGACGTCGGCGCCCTTCGCCGCGGAGGTCTTCAGGGCCGAGCGCAGCGTCGACGCTCCAGCCGAGGACGAGGCCCGCGCGGAGCCCGATTCAGCGTCCGTGGCGGACGAGGATCCGAGCGCGGCCGAGGAGCTGCTGCCGGTGGCCCCCGACGCCCCCTTGATCCGTCCGTTCGCAGCGGAGATCAATGAGGCGGCGGAGATCGGCGGGGTGTCACATTCTGGGCTCGAGCCTGAGCCCGACGCCGAGGTCGCCGCCGACCAGGTGGTCGACTCGCTCGAGGCCTCCGCGTCCGTGGCTCCCGCGTCCGTGGCTCCCGCGTCCGTGGCTTCCGCACCCGAGGCGCTCTCTCCGGCCTCCACTGAACCGGCCAGCGACGTCACGGCCAGCTCCATCGAGCCCGTGACGGAGACTGAGCCGCCCTCTGGCCCTCGACCGGTCCCCGCGGCCGCGCCGGAGCAGCAGGGGGTGCGGGTGGACCCGTCGGAGGTGCAGGCGCGCCCACGCTTCGGGGACCAGTTCGCGCGCGCGGCGGAGGCTCGACGGGCCTCCTCGGAGCCGGGACGCACGGTCCTCGGGTGGAACTTCGAGATCCCCCGGCCTGAGCCGGAGACTCTCCCCCTGGCCTCGATCACCGCCAGCTCGCCTGCCAGCGCCCCGGCGACCCCTGGAGGGGCCGACGGTGTCGACGGTGGCGCCGCGCCAGCAGACGGCGACGCGGGCGGCCCCTTCGTGGACGCCTGAGGTCGCGCCCCAGCGCGTATACTCCCGGGCCACCGCGGTCCCCTTCCGCCGCGGTAGCCTTCGATGAACAGCCTCATCAGCGAATCCCGCGGTCGACCCGGTGACGACCCTATCTTCACCATCAACGCCGCGGCGAATGCCCGCAAGGCCCAGGGCGAGCCCGTGATCAACGCGAGTCTCGGGGCGCTCCTCGACGACGACGGCGGCCTCTCGGTGATGCCGACGGTCTTCGAGGCGTTCCAGGCGGTCCCGGCGCAGCAGGCCGCTGCCTACGCGCCGATCGCGGGGGACCCGCCGTTCCTCGAGGCCGTGCGCCGCGATGCGTTCGGCAGCGGCTCGATGTTCGAGAACTCCGTCGCCGCAGCGACGCCGGGCGGGACCGGCGCGTTGCTCAACGCGATGATGAACTTCCTCGAGCCGGGGCAGTCGATCTACACCTCGAGCTACTACTGGAGCCCGTACCGGATCATCGCGGGTCACAACCTCCGGGGCGTTGAGACCTTCCCGATGTTCGATCAGGCGGGGGCCTTCCACCTGCAGGCCTTCGAAGAGGGGCTCGTGGCGCAGCTGAGTCGCCAGGGTCGGGCGCTGGTGATCCTGAACTTTCCCTGTCACAACCCGACGGGCTACACCCTCGACGAGGAGGAGTGGCGGGGGGTCGCCGCGGCCCTCGGCCGAGCGTCTGAGCACGGCGCCGTGGCGCTCGTCGTGGACCTCGCCTACGCGGCCTTCGGGACCCAGTCTCCGTCGGTCTGGGTCGATGCGATGGAGACCGTTTGCGACCGCGTCGCCATCCTCGCAGCGTGGACAGCCTCGAAGTCCTTCGCCCAGTACGGCGCCCGTGTCGGGGCGCTCATCGCGTCGATCCCGGACCCTGCCCACCGAGCGGACGTTGAGAACGCCATCTCGTACACCTGCAGGGGGTCCTGGTCCAACTGCAACCACCTGGGCCTGCTGGCGGTGAGCCACCTCCTCACCGATGAGACCCTGCGGACCAGGGTCGGCGGCGAGCGGAGGGCGCTCGTTGGCCTGCTGTCCGAGCGGGTCGACGCCTTCAACACGGCTGCGATGGCCCGTGGCCTGATCTATCCCCGCTACGAAGGGGGCTTCTTCGTCTCCGTGTTCACGCCCGACGCGGCGGAGACCGCGAGGGTCGCCGCGGAGGATGGCGTGTACGTGGTCCCGATGGACGGCGCGGTCCGCCTCGCGCTGTGCGCCGTCGCGAGCGCGGATGTCCCGCGCCTCGTGGACGCTGTCGCGCGCGGGGTCGACGCCGCAAACCTCTCCAAGGACAAGGCCCATGCCTGACACGATGCACAAGAGTGAGCCGGACCTGACCCCTGAGGAGCCGCGCTTGGACGGGCATCCCGATGGGCACGCCCTCGGCATCGAGCACGGCTACGGGCCCCGCGTTCATATCCTGGAGGACGCTTGGACGGCCGCCGCGACAGCGAAGCTCAGCTCCCCCGAGTGCACGCACACGGAGCTGGTCCAGGCTGTCCGCGCGCTGACCGCCCGCCTGGCGACGGCCGCCTTTGGACGCGAGCTGCCGACGGTGCGCCGGTCGGTCACCACCCGCATGGCCGAGAAGCACGGCGCGCTCGGGACCTGGGAGGGTGAGGCCCTCGACCCCGCGGCCGAGATCGTGGTCCTCGATGTCATCCGCGGCGGGATCATTCCGTCCCAGACCTGCTTCGAGCTGCTCAGCCTGGTCCACCCGATCGACTCGCTGCGGCTCGACCACCTCAACATGCAGCGGGTCGCCGGGGACGATGGCCGCGTGGACCGGGTCGAGCTCACGGGCAGCAAGGTCGGTGGCTCCATCGAGGGGGCGACCCTGGTCATCCCGGACCCCATGGGGGCGACCGGCGGGACCATCCTCCGGGCCCTCGAGCACCTGAAGGCTTCCCACGGGGTCCCGTCGAGACTCATTCTCATCCCGCTCATCTGTACGCCTGAGTTCCTCAAGGCGGTCCTGGCCATGGACGTCGAGCTCTCGGTGTACACGGCCCGCGTGGATCGCGGCATGTCGGCGGCCGAGGTCCTGGCGTCTCCCCTCGGGTCGCGCTGGGCAGAGGAGCGCGGTCTGGACGATGAGGACTACATCGTTCCGGGGGCCGGCGGGGTCGGCGAAGTCCTGAACCACTCCTGGGCCTGAGGCCTGGGTCTTCTCACAGCCGCCTTGTACCGCTAGGCTTCCCGCGTCCAACGGGAAACGCGGAACGAAAACGCTCCCGAACCACCCGAACCAGCTAACAGGAGAGATCAATGGCTTACGTCGTCGCCGAACCGTGCGTGAAGTGCAAGTACACCGACTGTGTCGACGTGTGCCCCGTCGACTGCTTCACGGAGGGCGAGAACTTCCTCGCCATCAACCCCGATGAGTGCATCGATTGCGGCGCGTGCGTCCCCGAGTGCCCCACCGAGGCGATCTTCGAGGAGACCGAGGTCCCCGAGAAGTGGGCCGAGTACGTTGAGCTGAACGCCCAGCTCGCGGGCTCCTGGCCCTCGATCACCGAGAAGAAGGACGCGCTGCCCGAGGCAGACGAGTTCAAGGACGTCGAGGAGAAGCGCGAGCTCCTCTCCGAGTCGCCCGCCTGATCACCGCCCCGTCGGTGACCTGAATCGGAGACCGGTGACTCGTCCAGGGACGGGTCGCCGGTCTCCGAGTCGTTGCGCTTCGCCGCGCTCGAGCCCCCCAAGAGAGCCTCTTGCGGGGCGGCATCTTCCGGAGCGGCCGCGCGCTGCGCCTGGCCGCGGGCAGCTCAGCCGGCGGGGCGGCTATCGTCGCGGCTCCAGAGCTCCGTCAGCACGGCGCTCGAGCGCTCGGCCACGGCGCGGACGACCTCCGCGTCAAAGGGGTCTCCCAGGCCCGCGTCCCTGACGGTCGCGCGGAAGCTCTTCGAACCGCCGGCGTCGCAGAGTCGCTGGTAGGCGCTCCACGCCGCGTTGGCGTCACGGAGGGACAGCTCCAGGAGCTGGAGGGCCACCAGCTGCGCGAGCACATAGTCGATGTAGTAGAAGGGGTACTGGTAGACGTGCAGCTGGGCCTGCCACGCGGCGCCGTCCTTCCCGTGAGGGATGGCCCCCCAGTCGCGCCACGGAAGGTAGCGACGCTCCACCTCGGCCCACATGGCGTGGCGCTCCAGGGCCGAGGCCTCGGGCCGGTCGTAGACGCAGTGCTGGAAGTGATCAATCGCGCACCCGTAGGGCAGGAAGGCGATTGCCTGCGCGAGGTGCTCAGCCCTGAACCGAGGCGCTGCGTCGTCAAAGAACAGCTCCATCCAGGGCCAGGAGAGGAACTCGAGGGACATGGAGTGGATCTCGGCCGTCTCGGACGTGCACCGCCGTTGGTCGCCGAGCTCGAGGGCGCCGTGGCTGCTGAAGCCCTGGTAGGCGTGCCCCATCTCGTGGGTGAACACCCGGGCGTCGCCCGCTGTCCCGTTGAAGTTGGCGAAGATGAATGGGACCCCCAGGGAGGGGAGGAAGGAGCAGAACCCGCCCGCTCCCTTGCCCTCGCGCGCGGCGAGGTCGAGCAGGCCGTCCGCTCGCATCCTCTCGAAGAGCTCGCCGAGGCGCGTGCCGGCGGAGCCGTCGACGTCGCGGAACATCTCCGTGGCCCGGTCCTCCATCCAGGGGGCGTCGCCTCCAGGCGTGGGAGAGTGTCCAGGCCCCTGGACCCCCTCATCAAAGATCGAGAGCCCCTCGAGTCCCAGGGCCTCGGCCTGCCGGGACCGGATCGCTTCGACGAGCGGGACGACGTGCTGCTCGATCGCAGCGCGGAAGTGGGCGACGTCCTCGGGCCCGTAGTCCGTCCGGCGCATCCGGTCATAGGCGAGCTCGGTGAACGACCCGCGACCGAGCTTGCTGGAGATGTCGCGGCGCACCCTCACGAGGTCATCGAACTGACGGTCCAGCACCTCACGGTGCTCCGCGAACCAACCCCAGCGGGCCTCGGCCGCGGCGCGGCGGGTCGCCCGGTCGGGGCTGGTGAGGAAGGCGGCGACCGCGGGGAGCGTCATGGGCTCGCCCTTGAACTCGACGCGCGCGCCCCCTGTGAGCGCCATGGCTTCGCTCTGCAGGCGCTGCTCCTCGGCGAGGTCGTCGCCGATGATCGGGTCAAAGCTCCGGAGCTCGCAGGACCACCGTTCCAGCACGACCGTCCCGAAGCGGGCGGCGAGGGCCTCGGTGAGCGGCTCGTCCAGCGCGTCCAGGGCGGCGAGGAAGACCCGCCGCGTCTCCGCCAGCGCGGCCGCGGATGCGTCGAGTCGAGCCTTGGCTTCGCGGGCGGCTCCGTCGCTCGTGTCCTGCCGGAAGCGGATCGACTGTGACGCGCTCCAGGTCTGCTGGGCGGCCATGGCCCCGTCCCAGTCGAGGACGGCCTGGATGGCCTCCTGGGCGGAGGTCGAGGCGCTCAGGCGCGTCGATGACTCCTGCGCGAACCGCAGCGACTCGTCGAGGTCAAAGGGCGCCCCGGCGGGGGGGAGGATGGAAGCGGGGGCCGGAGTCATGGGCGGTGCAGGGTGGGATCAGGAGAGGCCTCGGACGAGGCGCTCGAGCCGCGGCCGAGCGCTCGCGATGAGGTCGGGGAGCAGTTGGGGGATGGACCGGGACAGGCGGGCCGCTCGCCGCGGGCTCCCATAGAAGGCGAGCAGGGCGCGCCGCCGGAGGGCGGGGAAGTCGTCGTGCTCGTCCTCCTCGCTGGCGGTCCACGCGGGCCCGAGGTGCACGTCGCGTCCGGGCAGGAAGGCCGCCGTGTGGGCGCCGGTGCTCTGGGCCCAGCGGATCGTCGCCGCGGCCTCGCCGGCGGTCTCGGTGGGCAGGCCGAGGCGGAGCTCCAGGTGGATGAGGGCCCCGCTCGACGCCTGGACTCGTTCGATCCCGAGGGCCGCGGCGCGGAGGTCGATGTTGGACTTCAGGAGCCGTTGCAGGCGCCGGGAGGCGGTCACGGCCTGGATCGGAAAGCGGCGCACGCCCGCCGCGAGGAAGGCTTCCACGACCTCTGGTGTGAGCCCATCTCCGCGGAGGCCCCTGGGGAACTCCAGCGAGAGCGAGGCCCGCCCCGGGGCGCCGCGAAGCTTCGCGATCGCGCGGGCGATCTCGGCTGCGCGCTCCGGGCGACCGTCGAAGCCGTGGTCGGCGATGAGGATCCGGCGCACCCCCCGACGGTGGACAAGATCCCGGAGCTCCGCGACCACGTCTCGGACGCTGCGATCCCTGGCGGAGGACCCGAACGACTGATGACAGGTGCGGCAGCCAGGGGCGCAGGCGCGGGAGGTGAGGACGGTGGCCGAACGGAGCGCTCGGCGCCTGGACCGGGCGGGCCTCAGGATGCCGCTCTCGCCACCGCTCGCGGCATAGCGCTTCAGGTCGACGAGGTCCCAGGCGGGGGCTCCTTGCTCCCTCGCGGGTCGCGCAGGAGGGCCGCTGAGCAGCGTCCCGGTGGGGCCATGCCAGCAAGCGCCGGGGATGTCCGCCCACCGGGCCTCGGCCTCACGGCGGTCGGGGACGCCCATGAGGGCCGCCTCCAGGACCCTCGGCAGGCTGTCCTCCGCGTCTCCAACCAGGGCCACGTCCGCGGCCCCGGCCGCCAGGACCGCGGCGGCATCCTCGGGGCGATCGCCCACCAGGGCGATCCGGACCGGGGCAGCGCCATCGTTCAGGCGTCGCCCCACTCCGATGAGGTCCTCGAGGCCGCCCACACCTTGGCGGCCTCCCGCCAGCACGAGGGCGGCGGCCCCAGCGGCGCGCAGCCGGTCGGCGACAGCGGATTCTCCGAGGCGCTCCAGCCCGCGGTCGAGGACCCCGAATCGGTCCACGCCGAGCTCCCTCAGCGCTCCGTCAGAACGAACGGCGCCCGCGGCTCCGAGGAGCTCGGTGGGGGCCAGGGTCTCGCCGTCCCGGGCCTCCTTGGCCGTGGCGGCGTCGGTCAGGACGAAGGTCACGCGGAGGCGCCCAGGTGCCCTCTGACCAAGCTCCTCGGACCCGCCGTGTGGCTCCTCGGATCCTCCGTGTGCTGCACCCATGCGGTGAGCTTAGGGATCAAGCGGGGGGCGAAACCAGCCCCGAGCGGGACGACTCCGAAGGGCGCCTGTCAGAGGTCAGAGACCCGAGTGATCGATCGCCTCGACGGCGCTGCGGAGGCCGCTCAATTCGAACGAGGTTCCCAGCACCATGTCCCCGTCGTCGACCGCGCTCCAGATCGTGATCTGAGCCGGCTCATCCTCCGCCCTGCGGCGGATCTCACGGATGGAGACGGGCGGCGCCTCGCCCGCGTGGAGTGACCGGAGGTTGGCGATATCCGCGATGAGCTGGATGACGTCAGAGTGGTGGACCTGGACGTCGTGGTAGTCCTCGACCAGCTCTGCTGCCTCCGCGATCCGCCGGTCGACGGGGGCCTCGCTGCTGAACTCCCGGATGCGCTGGACCGTCACCGGGGTGTCACCACCGAGGAGCAGGAGCACATGGTCTCCGGAGGTGGCCACCTTCAGGTGGAGCTTCGAGTCGCCCAGGTAGGTCTTGAAGGCCTCCCGCATCGCCGCGCGACCGTCGAAGTCGATCCGGCGGGTATCGAAGCGGACGGCGTAGTCCTCGACGAGGGTCTCCTCGACGATGGTCCGCACGGGGAGGGCCATCTCGAAGCCCCAGGAGTCGAGGTCGCACTTCGCGAGCATCAGCGAGATCGCCTCTCGGGTGCGCGCCGTGTCCGAGGAGATGAGGTAGACCGCGGCGAAGGCGCGGCTGGGGCCCATCTCGAAGGAGACCGCCGCAGCGCTCTCGAAGCTGCCGAGCATCTTCAGCACTGCGGCTTGGATCGCCGCCTCGGCGGAGGGGTCCATGTCCAGGGTCGGGTGAGAGCGGTTCCGCGAGTCGCGACCGTGGAGGAGCTCGGAGTGACAGATCTCGCTCCAGGTGTCCTCGAGCCGAGAGAGGACGTCCTCCGGCTCGAAGGCCACGATCCGCGCGAAGGGATCGGAACCGTAGACGTGGCGGCTGAGGCCCTCGAGGACCCGCGACTCGATGCGCGGTCCAGGGGGGCGGTCGCCGGAGGTGTCCTCGTGGTCCACGAGGCGGACGTGGGCGGTGACGCGGTCCGCCTCGAGCTCGAGGCCAAAGGCCACCTCTGGGGCGACGCGCAGCGCCTCGAAGAGGACCTCGGTGTCGAACTGAGTGACCTCGTTGCCGGCCATGTAAGGGCGCGCGATCCGGTACTGCTCGTTGATCTCCTCAGTCGCTGACGAGAGGTACGGCCCGAGGACGTCGATCAGCGTCTTGGTGTTCATGCGGCCGCGCATGAACCCTCGGGGGAGCTTCTCGGTCACCGCGGCCGACCCGCGCGACTCGGGGGTCGCCGCGAGGTCCTCGTGTTGGATCAAGAGGTAGTTCCCCGGGCATCGGGTCGCCGTGAACTGCTCCGCCGTCATGGCCGCGATCGAGCGGACGAGGGGCGCCTCGTCCGCCGCGGGGAGGATGAGCACGGTGGACTGCTGACCTGTCCCGGGGATCGGAGCGAGCGCCAGCGCGAACGGCTCGGAGGCGTCCATTCGCTGCACGTCCACCCCTGCCGTCAGGAAGGGCGTGAGCATGTCCATGGGCTCCCACTCCACGAGGCCATCCATGTCTCCCTCGGAGCGAAAGCGGAGCACCGCCTCCTCGAGCGCGTCCATCGAGGCGAACTCGACGTACGCCGTCGCGGTGTTCGGCACGAGGTCGACGAGGTCGACCTCGGCGCGCTCTGTGTCGGGTGTGTCCGCCGCTTGCTCCTCCCCGGTCGCCGCATCTGGAGCGGTCGAGCGGGCCTCGGAGGTGGCTGGCTGCACGATGGGGGCTGAGGCGCTCGTCGCCGTGGCGGGGTCCTCGTCGGGGCCACCGCACCCGCCCAGGAGCGCGAGCGAGACAACCATCGCGCGGACGGTGACGGGAGACACGGCCGAGGGGAGGCCGGTCAGGGGATTGGGGGTGGGGGTGGGGTTGAGCATGGCGGTTTCAACCTGAGTCATCGGGTCTCGATTCATCGGGACTGAACGCGGACCCAGTGGGCACCCCGTGTGTCCAGGGATGAGACCCGGGGCGCCCACCGCGGACCGAGACCCCTCCTCCTTGCCGGGGCCCCGGGGGCGCCGGTCGCAAGGGGCGGCTGATCGGGGTGGGAAGCCGCAAGCGCGCGGGCTCGGCCCTCTTCCGGGGGGCACCAGGCCGCACCGGCGGGGCCCGCGGCTATCGTGAGCCCGCCATGTTGAAGCGCTCCCTCATGATCCTCCTGGCGCTGCTCGCGCAGCCCTCCCTGCCTCTCTCCGCTGCGAGCGGCCCCCCGGGCCGGGTCCCGGCGGGGCTCGCGGCGGCTCAGGACCTGGCGAAGCTCGCGGAGGGGCTCGATAGCACGAAGCCAAGGGTCCGCCATGGCGCGGTGGATGCCCTCGCTGATGTGGGCACCCTCGAGGCTTGGACCCTGGTCCTGGACCGGGGCCTCAGTGACCCCAACTCGAGGGTCGCTGATTCTGCGCAGCTGCGGCTGGGGGGGGCGCCGGCGTCAGCTCAACTCCTCGACCTCCTGGAGTCGCGGAGCGGCCTGGGATCGCGGAGTGCCATATGCCGCGTCCGGGTCGCCCAGGCCCTCGGCGCGATGCCGGGGGAGGTCCCCGCCCGCCTCTTCGAGCGCGCCCTCAAGGACAAGGAGCCCCGGGTTCGAGGCGCACTCGCAGCCGCCCTTGAGCAGCGCTCCAGCTCCGGGTCGACCTCGATCTCCGGCGCTGCCGCGGACCTGAAGCGGCTCCTCAAGGCCCTGAACCGGGTCGCGACGCGGGACCGCGACCTGCGCACCAGGGCGGCGGGGCTGCTGGCGCTGGTGGCGTTCGCAGAGGCTCAGGGGATCGGGGAGAGCGACGCGCGCGAGGCCATCTCCGATGCGCTGAAGAGCGATGAGCCGCTGCTCGTCTCGGCCGCGATCCATGCGTCCGCGGAGCGCCTCAGCCTGGCCGACCTCGAGGGAGTCCTCTGGGCGAAGCGCAGCGGGCACGCTCCGTTCATGGCCGCGGTCCTCGCGCTCCAGGCGAGGGCGGACCGCGAGAGCGCGCAGCTCCTCATCCGGCGCCTCGGGGACGAGGAGGCGCCGCTTCGACCTGCGGCGGCGTGGGGCATCGTGCGTGCGCTCAGGGAGGTCTCCGGGCTCTCGATCGCGGGGTCGGCGAAGCGCTGGCGGCAGTGGGGCGACCAGCTCCCAGCGGGCCAGATCACCCCCGTGGAGCGGCGGCCGACCACGGAGGACGGGCCCACGACCACGGCGCTCTACGGCCTCAAGATCCGCGGCGACCGGGTGGCGTTCCTCGTGGACATGTCCGGCTCCATGTGGGTGGACCACCAGGGGGCCCCCCGCAAGGAGGCGGTCGACGTCGAGCTCGAGAGGACCCTGCGGGCTCTACCGCCCACCGCTCGCTTCGACGTCGTGCCCTACTCAAAGCTCCCTGCACCCTGGCGGGGAGAGCTCGTCGATGCGACGCCGAAGAACATCGAGCGAGCCGTGAAGGCCTTCCGTGGCTGCGGACTGAAGGGGGTCGGCGACCTCTGGGGAGCGCTCGAGTCGGTCCTGGTGGACCCCGAGGTGGACACGGTGGTCATCCTCACGGACGGCGCGCCCTCCGGGGGCGATCGATGGAACATCGAGCTGATGGGGCGCCTCCTGGGGGACGAGAAGCGGCTCAGGCACGTGGATATTCAGATGGTGCTCTTCGGATCGGGCAAGGGCCTGAAGCGGCGCTGGACCGAGGTGGTGGACGACCTCGGCGGCTCGGTCCTGAGTATCGATTGAGCGAGCTCGGTCCGGGCCAGGGTCGAGCCCGGGCTGCGCTCGGCCCCTCTCCGGGTGAGGCCCCGAGCCGAGCGGCGGCGGCGGCTTGAGGGAGGCGTGATTGGGTCGGTCGCCGGTCCACCGTAGGGCGGCTTCTGGCAGACTGTCGGCCAACACCAAAACGCCATGAGCCTCCGAGAAGATCTGCACGCGTCCGCCGAGGACATGCCCCATGGGAAGGTCCGCTACGCCGCCTGCAACGGCGTCGCTCTGCTGACCCTCACCAACCCGCCCGCCAACGGTTACTCCTTCGAGATGATGAAGGATCTCGACGAGGCGATCCTGCGGGCTCGATTCGACGGGGACGTGCACGCCATCGTCCTGGCAGGCGAGGGGGAGAAGTTCTTCTGCGCGGGCGCCGACATCTCGATGCTCGAGTCGGTCACGCCGACCTTCAAGTACGCCTTCTGCCTGCACGCCAACGAGACGATGCTCCGCCTGGAGCACACCCCGAAGATCGTGATCGCTGCCCTCGGTGGGCATTGCGTGGGCGGCGGCCTCGAGATCGCCATGAGCGCGGACCTGCGCTACGCGCGGCGCGGCTCGGGCAAGTGCGGCCTGCCTGAGGTCGCGCTCGGCGTGCTCCCGGGGACCGGCGGGACGCAGCGGATGGCGCGAGCGGTGGGGGCCTCGAAGGCCATCGAGCTGATGGCCGGCGGCGCGACCTTTGACTACGACGAGGCGGAGCGGCTCGGGCTGATCAACGGCCAGGTCGACGCCGAGGACGACGCGGCCTTCCTCGACGCGGTGCTCGAGCGTGCGGCTGGCTATTGCCCGCCCCATCGCGCGCCCATGGCCGTCGGGTTGATCAAGCGCGCGGTCCAGAGCGGCGTGGACCTCCCGCTGGAGTCGGGGCTCGCCCTGGAGCGGGAGCTGCAGCAGCGGCTCTTCACCTCCGGCGATGCCAAGGAAGGGATCTCGGCCTTCGTTGAGAAGCGCGGGGCCGAGTTCAAGGGCGCGTGACCATGCGCGCGGTCCACGTCACGCGCCACGGCGGACCCGAGGTCCTCGAGCTGGTCGACCTCCCGGTCCCCGAGCCCGGGCCGGGCGAGGTCCGCGTGAGGGTGGCGGCGATCTCGCTCAACCACCTCGATGTTTGGGTGAGGCGGGGGATGCCCGGGGTGGACATCCCGATGCCGCACGTACCGGGCTGCGACGGGGCCGGCATCGTGGACGCGCTCGGACCTGGCGTCGACGGCCTGGAGGTCGGAGCGCCGGTGCTCCTCGAGCCCGGCTTCACCCTTCAGGAGGGGCCTGAGACCCGCGCGGGCCTGGACCACCTCGCGCCGGACTACGGGATCCGGGGGGAGCACGCGCCGGGCTTCGCGGCGGAGTTCGTCTGCCTCCCCGCGAGGTACCTCACCCCGCTCCCGGCGGGGGTCGACCTCGTCCAGGCGGCCGCGCTCCCGCTGGTGTTCTTGACCGCGTGGGGGATGCTCGTGACCCGCGCGGAGGCTCAGCCGGCCGAGCGGGTGCTGGTGATCGGCGCCGCCTCTGGCGTCGGCTCGGCGGCCATCCAGCTGGCGCGCGCCCGGGGCTGTCAGGTGGCGGCCACCGCCGGTACGGAGGCCAAGCGCGCCCTCGGGCGAACGCTCGGGGCGGAGGAGGTGTTCGACCACCGGGACCCGGAGTGGAGCCGCGCCGCCAAGGCCCTTGCGCCCGGGGGCTTCGATGTGATCATCGAGCATGTCGGGCCAGCGACCTGGGACCGCTCCATGAGGCTCCTGGCGCGCCGCGGGCGGCTGGTGACGTGCGGCGGCACCACCGGCCCGAAGGTCAGCGTGACGCTCCCGCACCTTTTCATGAAGAACCAGTCTGTGCTGGGCTCCACCATGGGCCCACGTTCAGCCCTGACCGAGATCCTCTCGGGCGTCGAGCGGGGGGACCTCCGGCCGGTCCTGGATCGCTCGCTGCCCGTGGAGTCCATCCGCCAAGCCCACCAGTTGCTCGAGGACCGCGAGGTCGTCGGCAAGCTCGTCCTCACCTTCTGATTCGCCAGAGCGACCCCATGTCTGATCAAGATCTCGCCGCCTCCATCCAGCGTGCCGCCGTCCTCGGCGCCGGCACGATGGGGCACGGCATCGCCCAGGTGCTCGCCATGAGCGGCATCGAGACCTGCCTCTTCGACATCTCCGAGGAGGCGGTCGCGGACGGCCTCGCCAAGATCGCGGGGAACCTCGACAAGGGCGTGGCTCGCGGGAAGGTGAGCGAGGAGGACAAGGCGGGCGCGGTCGCCCGCCTCTCGGGCGCGGTCGACCTGGAGCGCGCCATCGAGGGCGTCCAGGTCGTCGTCGAGGCCGTGCCGGAGCGCATGGACCTCAAGCGCGACCTCTTTGGCCGACTGGGCGCGGCGCTTGGCCCGGAGGTGTTGCTTGCCACCAACACCTCCTCGCTCTCGATCACGGAGATCGCCGACGCCACGGAGCATCCCGAGCGCGTGGTGGGGATGCACTTCTTCAACCCGGTCCACATCATGAAGCTTGTCGAGGTGGTGCGCACCGAGCGCTCGTCCGACGCGGCGGCCGAGACGGCCATTGCCCTCGCCGGACGCATGGGCAAGGACCCCATCGACGTACGCGACGCGCCCGGCTTCGCGTCCTCGCGGCTGGGGATCGCCATCGGGATGGAGGCCATCCGGATGGTGGAGGAGAGGGTCGCCAGCGCCGAGGACATCGACAAGGCGATGGTGCTCGGCTACGGCTTCCCCATGGGGCCTCTCAAGCTCACGGACCTCGTGGGCCTCGACGTTCGCCTGGCGATCGCGGAGTACCTCTCCGGAGAGCTGGGGGAGCGCTTCTCGCCCCCCGCGCTGCTGCGCGAGATGGTGGAGCGCGGCGAGCTCGGCAAGAAGTCGGGCAAGGGCTTCTACGACTGGGAGGTGAGCCGTGGTTGAGGGAGACGTGATGCCCGGCAGCGGCCGCTCCGGTGGCCCGCCCCGCTGGATGTTCTTGACCGGCTGCGGATGCCTGCTGCCTGGCTTCCTGCTCGTGGCCACGATCGCGTGGTCGATGCAGCTGTTCGGTCAGCTGATCAACAAGAGCGAAGCGTGGCGAGGGCTCGGTGAGCTGATCGCGTTCGACGAGTCGGCGCGCGGCGTGTCCACCGGCGAGGAGGACAATCCGAACACGCCGATCGACGAGTCCAGGACGCCCGGGACCTTCGAGCTGATGCTCGGCGGAGACATTCCCTTCTCGGGTGGCGTCGAGGCCTATTGGTTCGGGCGCGCGGTCCCGAGCCCCGAGGAGAAGGATCGGACCTACGGAGAGAACGCGATGAGCGTGACCTTCCTCAAGCTCCCGTCCGACCAGTCTGAGGCCGCGACCGCAGCCGCCCCGGGCACGCCGACCCACGAGGACATGACGGTGTCCGTCCAGGGGGTTGTGCTCGAGGGGCGCCGCCTGCCAGAGATGATCAGCGACGAGATCTACTTCCAGATCTCGGGCCTCGAGGAGGTGCGCGGCGCTGGCGCGGCCGTCTGGCTGCGCGAGGGCTTCGCTGTCCCCGAGGAGGAGGACGAGGACTTCGACCTGATCGTCTTCTTCCAGCGGCCAGGATCGAGCCAGCCGATCACGGACGCGGACATCGTCGAGTTCCTCGAGCCCTTCGATGTGGCGGGGCTCGGCGCCGAGGACTCTCTTGGGGAGGGCGCGCCAGAGGGCGAGCCCGTCGGCGGCGCTGCGGGAGCCGGTGGCTCCGACAGCGCGGTTGAGCCCGACGGAGCTGAAGGGGCGGAAGGAGCCGAGGGGCGGTGACGGAGCCGGAGGAGTCAGACGGCGGGCCCGCCGTGTCCCCGGCGCCCCCTGCGTCCCCGGCATCGTCTGCGTCCCAGGGCCCGCCGCCGGGCGCCCGAGATGACAGGGGTGACAGGAATGACGGGGATCGCGCTTCGGCTCTCCGGGTCCTCGCCGTGGCCGCCCTCCTCCTGCTCCTCACCGCCGCCGGAGGATTGCTGCTCCTCCCCGGCGACGCGACGGTCGAGCCAGAGGACTTCCTCGCGGAGGTCTTCGCGGGCGTGACCCTGCCCCTCCCGGGCGGCCTCGAGGTTGATGAGGGTCGTCGGCTCCCGACGGGCGAGCGGTTCGTTCGCTTCGCGGCCGCCACGCCCGCGCCGAGCGGCGCGATGGAGTTGACCATCATCGAGGTGCCCAGGGCCCGCGGCGAGGCGGTCCTGAAGGAGCAGCTCACGGGCCTCCGCTTTGAATCGAGCGAGGGCGGGAGTGGGCGGGGACAGGGGCGGCCCGGCCGGCCGGGCGCTGGCGGCGGCTGGGGAGCCAAGGAGCCCACTTACAAGCTGCGGGAGAAGGGCACCTTTCGATGGCACGGCTACGACGCGGACTTCGCTCGTCTCTGGCACCCCCTGAAGACCCCGGAGGCCGACAGAGGCGCGGACGACGCCGAGCCGGGTCCGACGGTTGAGCCGGGTCCGACCGTTGAGAAGGGGGGCTACCAGACGATCCGCGTCAACCTCTCCACCGGCGGCCGCTGCCTGATGGGTTACCTGCGCTTCGAGGAGGGGCAGGCCGCGCACCCGGATGACGCGGCCGCGATCCTCTCGAGCCTGCGCCCGCTCGACGACTAGGCGCGGCGGCCCGGTCCCCGCGCTGAGGTCTGCACGCGAGCAGCGCCGCGGGGTGACCCCTGCCCGGTGAATCCTGCCCGGTGAATCCTGCTCGGTGATCTCCGCCCGGTGATGACTGCCCGGTGACCGCTCGGCTGTGAACCGTGCACCGAGGCGCAGGGGCCGATTCGAGGGCGCAGCTACCGGGAGGCGCACACCGCGCCAGCCCCTGGCCTCCCGGGGTGGGGCGATCGGCCAGCGGCCACGCGGGGTGTTGGCCCCGCTCGGCCTCAGCGAGGCCGGAGCGCGCGCTCGAGGACCTCCGCGAGGTGGAGGACCTCGACGTCCTTCTTGGCCTTGCCCACGCCGATCTGCCACTGCTGGTGGCAACCGGGGTTGGCGGTGATCAGGGTCTTCGCGCCGGTCTCCTCGAGGCTCTCGAGCTTGGGGTCAAGCACGTCGAGGGAGTCCTCGGGACGGAGGACCGTGTAGATCCCGGCCGAGCCGCAGCAGGAGTCCGCGCCGGACATCTCGACCCGTTCCAGGCCGGGGACGAGGTCGAGGAGCTGGCGCGGCTGCGCTTGAACGCCCTGCCCATGGCAGAGGTGGCAGGGGTCGTCCCAGGTGACGGGCCCCTCGATCCCGTGCCCGTCGCAGAGCTGCTCCTCGAGCCGGGCCGACGCCTCGGGTGCGGCGAGCTCCTCCGTGAGGTCAACGACGCGGGCGGCGAACGAGGAGGCGCGGTCGCGCCACTCGGGGTCGTTCGCGAGCAGGCGGCCGTACTCCTTCATGTGGGCGCCGCAGCCAGCGCTGTCAATCACCACGGGCGCCGAGGCGTGGACCTCGTCGAACTGCTCGATGGTCTTGCGCGCGAGCTCCTCGGCCTGGTCGAGCTCACCGTTATGGGCGTGCAGGGCGCCGCAGCACACGTGCTTGGGGACCGAGAGGACCTCGCGCCCGGTGGCGGCGAGGACGCCCGTCATGGCGCGGTTCACCCGCCCGAAGAGCTCCGGCATCACGCACCCGTCGAGGACGAGCACGGTCCCACGCTCGGTCCCTTGCGCGGGCGTCACGGGCGGGAGGGGGCGTCGATCGCGTGCGCCGGGGACCCTGGGGAGGTGGCGGAAGATCTGTCCGCGGAGGCCCAGGAGCGGGCTCGTCAGGACGTCCAGGCGGAGGAGCTGCACGGTGCGGAGGCCCACGGCGGCGAGGCGCAGGCCGGCGCGGCGCACGAGGATCCCACGGAAGCCGACCCAGCGGGCGATGCGCGCCAGGGGGCCGGGCGGCCTGCGCTCGAGCAGCGCGCCGCGGCTGAACTCCATCATCGCGCCGAACTCGACGCCCGCTGGACAGACGCTCTCGCAGTGGCGGCACACGAGGCAGAAGTTCATCTCGTCCTCGAACGTCGCGTCGGGCTCGGCGCGGCCCTCGGCCACAGCCCGCATCAGGTGGATGCGCCCGCGCGGACTGGACGTCTCGGAGCCTGTGAGCTGGTAGGTGGGGCAGGTGGTGAGACAGAGCCCGCAGTGGATGCAGTCCAGGGCCCGCGCGTGATCCACGAGGGTCTCGCGGCTCATGGGGTGGGGGCGCTCGTGGCCCGCGTCAGGGCTCGTGCTGGTGCTGGACATGGTGGTGGGGACCGCTCCGGTTGGGCTCGGTCTTGTTGGAGCGGGTCAGGAGCGGGCGGGGAAGTCCCGGGTCTGGAAGAGCCCCGCGGGGTCGTAGGCGTCCACGAGGCGCTGGGTCCAGCGTGACTCTGGTCCCGCCGCCGCCGAGCCCGCCGCCGCCGAGCTGCTCAGCGCCGCGCCAGCGGAAGAGGGCCGGCGGAGGAGGCCGCGGAGGAGGTCGGGAAGCGCGCCGCGGACGCTCACCTCGGCGTCCAGTGCAGCGGGCCAGGAAGGGGCCCCGCAGACGAGGGCGTGGGGGAGGTCGACCTGCGCCACCCCGGGTTGGACGACGGCTCCCGAGAGGTCTCCCATGGTCTCCTCCAGCGCAGACACCACCCCGGCGACCCGGGAGGGGACCGTCGAGAGGCGGACCGTTCCTGCGGGCTCTCCGGCCCCATGGAACGCCTCGGCGCCGGGGCCGGGGTCGTGCTCTGTGGGTCCCACGAGCAGCTCCTCCAGTCGGCGCCGGTCGGCCTCCACCTGGCGGCCTCGCCCGGCGAGCAGGACGTGCACCACACGGTCTCGGACGAAGAGGGCCTGCTCGCGGACCCTGGGCGACCTGCGGACGGCCAGGGCCAGCTCGACGGCCTCGGTGGCCGAGGCGCAGGGGCTGGACGTGAGGTACTGCTCGGCCTCGGGAGCCGGCATCAGCCGCATGGACGCCTCGACGATGGGGCCGAAGATCCCGCGCCCGCCGGCGTGCAGCCGGTGCAGGTCGAAGCCGGTGACGTTCTTGACGAGGCGGCCCCCGGACCGCAGCTGGCGACCCGAACCGTCGATCGTGCGCAGGCCGAGGAGGTGGTGCTTCGTCGGACCCAGGCTGTGTCGATCCAGGCCTGAGCGGCCTGCCGCGAGCACGCCGCCGAGCGTGCTCTCGCTGAAGATCGACGGGGTCAGCCGGTGCCCCCCCTCGGCCACCGTGGCCCGGAGGACGGAGATGTCAGCGCCCGCGAGCGCGGTGAGGGTGCCGTCGCCGGGGACATACTCCACCACGCCGCTGGAGGGCTCATCGCCCAGCAGGGCACGCATCGAGAGCTGGAGAAAGTCGGCGGGAGCCGCGCTCGCGTCAGGGCGGCACCAGCTCAGCTGACCGCCGCGTCCCACGGGGACGAGGCGGGCCGCGGCGCCACTGGCGCCACCAGCGAGGGCGGAGATGAGCGCCGCGAGCGACGCCTCGGTCCCGGGTCGGGCGACCGGACCGCCGCCCACTCCCCCGGCCTCTTCGAGCGCGACGCCCGCCTCCTTGCACGCGCGGTGAACGGCCGTGAGGTCCAGCGCGCCGGACGGATCAAGCTCGGTGCTCATCGTGCACCCTCTGCGGCTGGAGCGTTCTCCAGGGTGCTCACAGGGAGCGGCCGGGTGTGAACCTCCCTGCAGCCGCGGACCGGCAGCATCTTGCCTGGGTTCCAGAACCCAGCCGGGTCGAAGGCGCCCCGGAGCTGATCCATGGCCGCGAGGTCGTCGTCGCTGAAGACCAGACACATCTCGTCCTGCTTCTCGAGCCCGATACCGTGCTCGCCGGTCAGGGAGCCGCCCGCCTGGACGCAGGCCTCCATGATGATCCGGCCGGCCTCCAGCACGCGCCTGACCTCGTCGGTGTCCCGGCGGTCGTAGGAGATGTTCGGGTGGAGGTTGCCGTCCCCAGCGTGGAAGACGTTGGCGAGCTTGAGGTCACGTTCGCGGCAGGCCACGGTCGCTGCAGAGACGATCTCTCGCAGGCGGGTCCTGGGGGCGACCACGTCGGCGACGTAGAGGTCCGGGGCGATCCGGCCCATCGCGCCGAAGGCGCCCTTGCGGCCCGCCCAGAGGCGCTTGCGCTCGACCGGGTCGGTGGTCCTCCGCGTGTCGAAGGCGCCGAAGGCACGCGCGACCTCGATGACGTCGGCGCTCGTGGCGTCGACCTCCTCGTCGCCGCCCTCGACCTCGACCAGCATCACCGCCTCGGCGTTGTCGGGGTAGCCTGCCCGCAAGACGCTGGCCTCGACGGCCTCGATGGTCAGGCGGTCGAGGATCTCGATGGCCGAAGGTTCGAGCCGCCGGGCGATCATCTCGCTGACCGCGTCGCAGCAGTCGTCGAGCGACTCGAACAGGCAGAGCAGCGTCTCGACCTTCTCCGGCCTCGGCAACAGCTGCACGGTCACCTCGGTGACGAGGCCGAGCATGCCTTCGCTCCCGACGACGGGGCCGAGGAGGTCCAGCCCACCGTCACCGGTGGCCCCGGGGCCGCCGAGCTCGATGACCTCGCCCTCGCTGTCCACCATGGTCAGGCCGAGCACATGCCGGTTGGTGGATCCATACTTGAAGCCGTGGGGGCCCCCGGAGTTGTTGCCCACGTTGCCGCCGATGGTGCACGCCGTCTGGCTGGAGGGGTCGGGCCCGTAGAAGAGCCCTGCGCCAGCGCAGGCCGCCGTCAGGTGGACGTTGACCACGCCCGCCTGCACGCGGGCGTAGCGGTCCTCTGCGTTCACCTCGAGGACGTCTCGCATGCGGGCGGTCCCGAGGATCGCGCCGTTCTCGACCGGGCGCGCGCCTCCGCTCAGGCCCGTCCCGGCGCCACGGGGCACGACGACGAGGCCCGCGTCTCTCACGACCTTGATCGCGGCGGCAGCCTCCTCGGTCGTGCGCGGGAGCACGATGACCTCGGCGTTGGCGCGCTGGAGCATGAACGCGTCCGACTCGTACGCGGCGCGCGCGGTGGCGTCGGTGCGGACGCCCTTCTTGCCCACGATCCGCTCAAGCTCGGCGATGTGCCGACGCGAGAGCCGCTTCCTGTCGATCCCCATGGTGAAGATCTTAGGCCAACCTGCCGCGCGCGCGAGCCCCTCGCGGCCCGAAGGCTCGGGCGGGAGCCGGCTCAGTCGACCTGCTGGCGGTGGGCCGCAGCGCCGGCGAGGCTGAGCCGGGCGGCGCCGATCCACCCGGCGTCCGAGCCCAGCGTCGCGGGCA
>CBFHHK010000057.1:0-1424 GCA_965655435.1 Planctomycetota bacterium
CCGATCCCCCTCGGACCACCGACGGTCAGCCTCACGGAGCAGCGCAGCGGGGCTGGCCCCGCCGCCGCCGCCCAGCCCGAGCTCTCGCTCGATCACGCGGCCGAGCCCGCCACCTGCGGCTCGGTCCACCAGGTCCGCGACGGCGCCGTCGAAGTCCAGCGCAGGCCGCGTCAGCGTTCCACCGAGCCCGATGGAGAGCGTCTCCCCCTCGAGCCAGCGCAGGGCCTCCTTCGACCCGGCCAGGGCCGCGTCCACAGGTACATTCCAGCGGAGGTCCAGGGTTTGATCCAGACCCACGGAGCCAGTGAAGGTGGTCTCTGCCCCCGAGATGGTCCACGTCCACGGCCCCGAGTAAGTCACCCTCCCCTTCCCGAGGGACCAGTCCAGGGGTCGCGTGGCCTCCACCCGAGCCGTCTCCCCGCCGGCCCGCTCGATCGCCGGGAGGAGCGCCGAGGCGCCCAGGCCGTCGAGCATGGACGTCACGAGCGGAGAGCGGCCGAGGTCCACCTCCCGGAGGGTCACGCTCCCGCCACCGGTCCAGGCCATGGGGTCGGACCAGCGCTCCGGCGACGCTCCGCGGAGGGAGACGTCCGCGTCCACCAACCCGAGGGCTCCGCCACCCAGCGCCGCCCGGGTCGGCGTCGGCACGGCGGGGTGCAGCCGCGCCACCAGCGGTGCGAGGGTGACGTCCAGGGACGCCCCCTTGAGCCGCGCGTCCACGCGGAGCTCGGAGTCCGCCCTGAGGTCCGCGCGAACCTCGCCGTCGCGCGCCTCCAGCGTGGCCGTGAGGTCAAGGGGGGCGCCGTCGCCCGCTCCGATGAGCTGGGCGCGCAGGCGGACGGGGTCAGCCTCGAGGACGGACCGAAGCGCGCCCTCGCCCTCTGGATACTCGACGTCGAGACCCGCGACCTCGACCGTCGCGGCGAGGGTGAAGGGCGAGTCGGGGCGCAGGTCATCGGCCCGCCCCTCCACGTGCAGCGTCGCAGCGCCGCCCAAGGACAGGCGCTCGTCGAGGTCAACCCCGGCGATCCGCATGGCCTCGCGGACCACGCCGAGGTCGAGGTCCGTCACGTCGATGCGGTCGATCTCGACGCCGGGCCCCGCGTCCGGCCACAGGAAGAGGTCCGCGTAGAGGTCCCCCACGCTCCCGGTCCCGCCGTACACGTAGCCCTCGAGCCGCACGGCCGACGACTGCTCAGGGCCATCGAGCCCGATCGTGAAGGTCACGCCCTTCAGCTGGAGCGCGCTCTCCGGAGAGCGAACGAGCACGGTGGAGTCCGCGAACTCGATCCGGCCGTGGAGGTCCAGCGGTCGGCGGCGGGGCGTGGGCCCATCACCTGTAGGCCCGTCACCTGTAGGCCCGTCACGAGCGGGCCCATCACCAACGGGCGGGTCTCCCTCCCCGGAGGTCTCGCCAGCGGAGT
>CBFHHK010000057.1:1523-5151 GCA_965655435.1 Planctomycetota bacterium
CGTCACCTGTAGGCCCGTCACGAGCGGGCCCATCACCAACGGGCGGGTCTCCCTCCCCGGAGGTCTCGCCAGCGGAGTCGTCGCCCGCGGAGTCGTCGCTCGCGTCAGGGGCCGCGAGCAGCCTCTCCACGTTCCAACGTCCCTCCGCGTCTCGCACGAGGTCCAGCTCCGATCCGTACACGTGCACCGCCAGGTCCCTGCGGCCCAGGAGCCACGATCGCAGGCCCACGTCGATCATCCCCCGCGGTGAGAACAGGACCGTCTCTCCGGCCTCGTCCACGACCCGCAGCCCCTCCAGATCCACCTTGCCGTTCAGGCGCAGGCTCAGCCGCTCCAGGGTGACCTCGCCCTGGACCTCGGCGGAGGCCAGGCGCTCGAACTCCGCGCGGAGCCAGCGCCCGGCCACGGGCGGCCCGAGCAGCAAGGCAGCGCCGAGCACCAGGGCCAGCCCCGTGAGACGCCGCGGCCAGCGGGACCGCCTGCCCCCGGGCAGCGGAGCGCCAGGTTCATCCCTGGGAGGGTCTGCGGCGGTCTGTTCAGGGGTGGTCATGGGCTGGAGGATTCGGCCTCCAGAGGGGAAGGTCGCGCGAATCCGTTCCACGGAAGCGTATCGAGACTTGCGAGAGAGTTCGCGGTCGTCGAGCCTCCCCCCTCCATGAAAGAGCACGGAACCCAACATGGCCGCCCGGGCGTTCTCCTCGTGAACCTCGGCACCCCGGACGCCCCCCAGACCCCCGAGGTGCGCCGCTACCTGCGGCAGTTCCTCTCGGATCCGCGCGTCCTGGACATCAATCCCATCGGCCGAGCCGCCCTGCTCAACCTGATCATCCTCCCGCTCCGGCCGCGCAAGTCTGCGGAGGCCTACCGGGAGGTCTGGACCGAGGAGGGCTCCCCGCTCCTCGTCCACGGCAAGGCCCTGGCCGCCGGCGTCCAGGAGCGCCTGCCCGAGACCGAGGTGGTCCTCGCCATGCGTTACGGCAACCCCTCCATCGAGTCAGGGCTGAAGGAGCTCGCCGCCCGCGGCTGCGACGAGGTGGTCATGATGCCGCTCTTCCCGCAATACGCCTCCAGCTCCACCGGCTCCGCGGTGGAGGAGGTCTACCGCCAGGCGGGCAAGCTGTGGAACACGCCCTTCATCCGCGTGGTGCCGCCGTTCTACGACGCTCCCCAGTTCATTGAGGCCTTCGCCGCCGTGGCCCGCCCCGTGCTCGAGGAGCTCGAGGCCGACCACGTCCTCTTCAGCTATCACGGCGTCCCCGAGCGCCATGTGACCAAGAGCGACGACACCGGCAGCCACTGCCTCAAGACGCCGGACTGCTGCCAGTCCATCTGCGCGGCGAACCGCCAGTGCTACAGCGCCCACTGCTACGCCACCACGCGCGCCGTGGTGAAGGCCCTCGGCCTCGAGGAGGGCTCCTACTCAACGGCCTTCCAATCCAGGCTGGGCCGCACGCCCTGGCTGACCCCCTACACCGACAAGGTCGTCCCCGAGCTGGCCAAGGCCGGCGCGAAGCGGGTCGCCGTGTTCTGCCCCTCCTTCGTGGCGGACTGCCTCGAGACCATCGAGGAGATCGGGATCCGGGCACGGGAGGACTTCGAGGAGGCGGGCGGCGAGCGGCTCGTACTGATCCCGTCCCTCAACACCCACACCGCGTGGGTCGACGGCGCTGCCGAGCTCATCCGAGACGCGCTCCCCGTTGGGACGACAGGCGCTTCCGTCCCCGGGTAGGCCCGCACCGGGCCCGTACCGGACCCCCACCGGGCTACCACCGGGCCCCCCGCCGGCCCTCCGCCGGCCTCGCGAGGGGGCGGCGCGTGAGCGCTCTCTGGGTGGAGGGTGCAACAAGACCGGATCCACGGGCCCAGCGGCCCGTGGCGCGGCGACCGGAGCGTGATCGTGCGACCTTGGGGACCTCCCGATGGCGACGAACCGAGGACGATTTGCCCCACGCGGAAAGACCCATCGTCCCATTCGAATAAGAACCCATCAAGATATCTCGATGAGTGCTATTCTCTCCCTCAATGGCTCTCTCGACCACCTCGCGCCTCCTCAAGACCCTTGGGGACGAGACCCGGCTGCGAATCCTGAACCTCCTCCGCAAGGGTGAGCTGTCGGTCGGGGAGCTCCAGGAGGTCCTGAACATGGGCCAGAGCCGGATCTCCACCCAGCTCACCCACCTCAAGGAGGTCGGGGTTCTGGCCCACCGCAAGGCCGGCCGCCGCAGCTTCTACAGCCTGTGCACCTGCCGCTCCCTGGGACTCATCGTGCAGGTGCTCGACGACGCGGACCTCGCCGACGAGTTCCGCGCCGACGACGCGGGGTATCAAGCCGCCATGGAGAAGCGGCGGCAGGAGTCGCGCTCCTACTTTGACCGGGTCGCCGCGGCCTTCGACGAGCAGGTGCTCCCCGGCCGCACCTGGGAGGGCCTCGCCCGCGGGATCCTGCGGCTGGCGCCGTGCGCCCGCTACGTGGACCTCGGCATCGGGGACGGGATGCTCACGCTCATGCTCGCCGAGATCGCCGAGACGGTCACGGCCGTGGACGTCTCACCGGAGATGCTGCGCCAGCTCGAGTCCCGAGCCCGCGGCAAGGGGATCACCAACATCGACACGGTCGAGGCGGACATCGTGGACCTGCCGCTCGAGTCCGGCTCCTACGACGTGGCGGTGCTCAGCCAGGCCCTACACCACGCCCACGATCCCGGCCGGGCGCTGCGCGAGGCGCACCGCATCCTGCGCCCCGGGGGCCAACTGCTCGTGCTCGACCTGCTCGCCCATGGGGAAGAGTGGGTGCGCGACCGACTCCAACACGTCCACCTCGGCTTCACCGAAGCCGACCTCAAGAAGCACATCGAGGCCGCAGGGTTCGAGAGCGTCGCCGTCGACCGCGCCGCGCGCGACCCTCAGCCTCCGCACCTGATGACCCTCCTCGCCACCGGACAGGTGGCGGCCCCGACGAGCACCGCCGGCGCACCACGATGACCACGATAGACCCGAGCCAGTCCCCCATCCTCCGCCCCTCGGCGCCGCGCGCGCGCTTCGACGAGCTCCTCGCCGAACGGATCCTCGTGATCGACGGCGCCATGGGGACAATGATGCAGAAGAAGGGCCTCACCGAGGAGGACTACCGCGGCGCCCGGTTCGCGGACGCCGAGGCGACCCTGAAGGGCAACCACGACCTGCTCTCCATCACCCGCCCCGATGTCCTCCTCGGCGTGCACGAGGCCTTCCTCGAGGCGGGCGCCGACATCATCGAGACGAACACCTTCAGCGGCACGACGGTCGCCCAGGCCGAGTACGGCCTCTCCGACGCCGTCGAGGAGATCAACCGCGCCGCCGTGCGGATCGCCCGGAAGGCGGCGGACGCCTGGACCTTGAAGACCCCCGATCGCCCGCGCTTCGTCGCCGGAGCCATCGGGCCCACGAGCAAGACCCTCTCCCTCTCCGAGAAGGTCGACCAGCCGGAGTTTCGCTCCATCACGTTCGAGCAGCTCAAGGCCGCCTACGCGGACCAGGCCCGCGCCCTCGTGGAAGAGGGCGTTGACCTCCTGCTGGTGGAGACGATCTTCGACACCCTCAACGCCAAGGCCGCCGTCGTGGCCATCGACGAGGTGCTGTCGGACTACGC
>CBFHHK010000057.1:5161-21426 GCA_965655435.1 Planctomycetota bacterium
GCCGCTGATGCTCTCCGTGGCCATCACGGACGCCTCCGGTCGCACGCTCTCTGGCCAGACCGTGGACGCCTTCTGGAACTCGGTCGCCCACGCTCAGCCCCTCTCCGTGGGCGTCAACTGCTCCCTGGGCGCCAAGGACATGCGGCCCTACGTGGCCGAGCTCTCGCGGATCGCCCCGTGCTACGTCTCCAGCTACCCCAACGCCGGCCTCCCGAACGCCTTCGGCGAGTACGACGAGGCCCCGGAGACCACCGGCGCCCTGCTGGAGGAGTTCGCGGAGAGCGGCCTCGTCGACATCGTCGGCGGCTGCTGCGGCACGACCCCGGACCACATCAAGCAGATCTCCGACCGGGTCGAGCGCTTCCGCGGCCGGGACCGCAGCGGCGCCCGGCAGCTGCGCGAGACCAAGGCCTACTTCAGCGGGCTCGAGACCCTCGCCGTCGACGAGGACACCAACTTCCTCATGGTCGGCGAGCGCACGAACGTCACCGGTTCTGCGCGCTTCCGGAAGCTCATCACCGCGAACGACTACGAGGCGGCCCTCGAGGTCGCCCTCGACCAGGTGCGCGGCGGGGCCAACATCCTCGACGTCAACATGGACGAGGGCATGCTCGACTCCGAGGCGTGCATGACCACGTTCCTCAACCTGATCGCCACCGAGCCTGAGATCAGCCGCATCCCGATCATGGTGGACAGCTCCAAGTGGAGCGTCATCCAGGCCGGCCTGCGCTGCCTCCAGGGCAAGGGGGTCGTGAACTCCATCTCCCTCAAGGAGGGCGAGGAGGACTTCCTCTCCAAGGCCCGGGAGATCCGCTCCTTCGGCGCGGGCGTCGTGGTCATGGCCTTCGACGAGGAGGGGCAGGCCGCGGATACCGCTCGCAAGGTCGCCATCTGCAAGCGCTCCTACGACCTGCTCGTGCAGGAGGTCGGCTTCGAGCCCAAGGACATCATCTTTGACCCCAACATCCTCGCCATCGGAACGGGGATCGAGGAGCACGCGAGCTACGGAGTGTCCTTCATCGAGGCCACCCGCGAGATCAAGGCCTGCTGCCCCGGCGCGAAGATCTCCGGCGGCGTCAGCAACCTGTCGTTCTCCTTCCGCGGCAACAACGTGGTCCGCGAGGCGATCCACTCCGCGTTCCTCTTCCACGCGATCCGCGCGGGCATGGACATGGGGATCGTCAACGCCGGGATGATCCAGGTCTACGAGGACATCCCGAAGGAGCTCCTGGAGCGCGTCGAGGACCTGATCTTCAACCGCCGCGAGGACGCCACCGAGCGACTGACCGAGTTCGCGGCGACCCTCACCGGCGGCGGAAAGAAGCGCGTCATCGACCTCTCCTGGCGGGAGAACACCGTCCAGAAGCGCCTCGAGCACGCCCTCGTCCACGGCATTGTCGACTTCATCGAGGACGACACCGAGGAGGCCCGCCAGGACTACGACCGGCCCCTCGAGGTCATCGAAGGGCCGCTCATGGACGGCATGCGCGTCGTCGGCGACCTCTTCGGCGCCGGCAAGATGTTCCTGCCCCAGGTCGTGAAGAGCGCGCGCGCCATGAAGAAGGCGGTCGGCGTCCTTGAGCCCTACATCGACGCCGAGAAGGCCGCCATGGAGGCGGCGGGCGAGACAGACGACGCCAGCACCCGCACCAACACCGGCGGCACGGTGCTCATGGCGACCGTCAAGGGCGACGTGCACGACATCGGCAAGAACATCGTCGGCGTGGTCCTCGGCTGCAACAACTACGAGGTGGTCGACATGGGCGTCATGGTCCCCGCCGACAAGATCCTCGCCAAGGCCCGCGAGGTCGGCGCGGACATGATCGGCCTCTCCGGCCTCATCACCCCGAGCCTGGACGAGATGGTCCACATGGCCAAGGAGATGAAGCGCGAGGGCTTCGACATCCCGCTCCTGATCGGCGGCGCGACCACCAGCGCCCAGCACACGGCGGTCAAGATCGCCCCCTGCTACGACGAGCCCGTGCTCCACGTGCACGACGCCTCGCGGAGCGTCAACGTCGTGTCGGACCTGCTCGACGCTGAACGCAAGGAGGAGGTGCGCGCGGCCAACCTCGAGCGCCAGGCCAAGGTGCGCGAGACCTGGCGCCTCCGCCAGGAGCGGCCGCTGCTCTCCTTCGAGCGGGCGCTCGAGAACCGGACGCAGCAGGAGTGGACCACCGACGTGGTGCCGACCCCCGCCTTCACAGGCCGCAAGGTGCTGCGTGACATCCCCCTCGCGGAGCTCGCGTCGCTGATCGACTGGACCATGTTTTTCGTGGCCTGGGAGATGAAGGGCAAGTTCCCCCAGATCCTCGACGACCCCGACCAGGGTCCGGCCGCCCGGGAGCTCTACGAGAACGCCCGGGAGATGCTCGACGGGATCGTCGCGGAGGGCTCCCTCCGCGCCGAGGCGGTCTACGGCTTCTGGCCCGCTCACTCCGCGGACGAGACCCTCGTGCTCTTTGACCCCGCGGCCCCGGAGAAGGAGACCGCGCGCTTTCCCATGCTGCGCCAGCAGCAGGTCCACGCCGATGACCGACCCAACCGCAGCCTCGCGGACCTGATCGCGCCGGCCGACGCCGACCTCGAGGACCACCTGGGCCTCTTCGCGGTGGCCATCCACGGCGCCGAGGAGATCGCGGAGCGCTACGAGGACGACAAGAACGACTACGACGCCATCCTCGTCAAGGCCATCGCTGACCGCCTCGCTGAGGCCGCGGCCGAGTGGCTCCACCGCCAGGCGCGCATCGACTGGGGCTACGAGACCGGCGAGACCTTCTCCCCCACGGACCTGCTCCAGGAGCGGTACCGGGGGATCCGCCCGGCCTTTGGCTACCCCGCCTGCCCGGACCACAGCCAGAAGGCCCTGCACTTCGACCTGCTCGGGGCGGACGAGATCGACTGCGCCCTCACGGACCACATGGCCATGACCCCCGCCGCCTCCATCAGCGGCTTCTACTTCGGGCACCCCGACGCCAAGTACTTCGGCGTGGGGCGCATCGACCGCGACCAGGTGGAGGCCTACGCCGACCGGGCCGACCTCTCCCTCGAGGAGACCGAGCGCTGGCTCGCCCCCTGGCTCGCCTACGACGTCTGAGCCATTCGCCACTCGGACTTCGGTCCTTCACAGAAGGCGCGCCTCACCGCGTCGCCTCCGTGTCGAGGTCGGTGAGGCCGAAGCCTATTGGGCCCCCCGGGCAGCCGCCGCCTGCGTCGGGATGGCGTGCCACCGCGGGCGATCGCGCCTCTTGCGCTCCAATCCTCATCCCTCAGGATAGCCTGTCCAGGAACCCAGGTGGGCGGAGACGCCAGGTCGCGCCGGGGTCCCGCTCGCATCTCCCGACCGCTCGCACCAGCATATGACCCACTCCTCCTGGACGAAGAGCTCCGCGTTCGTGACCGGGTGCTTCGGGACCCCGATCGTGTTTCTGGGCCTCGGCTTCGTCGTCGCACTCCTTGGTGGCCAGGTCCACGTCAACCTGCTCGGGTTCATCTTCCTCGGCCTGACAGGCGGCGTGATCGGCCGCTTGATGCACGCTGCTTACGAGGCGGGCCGGCAGGGTGAAGCCGCCGGTCCGGCGTCCGCGTCGACCCCTGCCCCTCTACAGCAACCGAGGCCCATTCCCTTTACCTGGGCCTGGGGTCCCCAGGCAGAACCGCCCACCAACCGGGAAGCACTGGAGACGTTCTCTCGCGTCACCTGGGCCAGGCTTCGCCATGGACTGGCCGTCGAAGGGGCAGTGACCGTGGCCACCCTCGAGGCCCCCTCTCCCGTGGAGATGACGATCCGGGTCGAGGCCCGAGAGGGCGAGGACGAGGTGGTCGTCCGCCTCACGGATGAGCTGGGTGAGGTCTTCAGCCCCACCGGAACCTGGCGCGGATCCGACGGGCCGAACGCGGGCCTCGCCGCCATGCACGGCGTCGTCGAGCGGCTCCGCCAGGAGCGGCTGGTTCACGTCCTCCGGAGCGATGGCGAGCACGCTCTGGTCTCGGCCGACGGGCTGCCTGAGCTCATCGAGCAAGAACCTGGCGCCAGGGTCCGCTCCTGGCTCGGCACCCACGATCGCGGCTAGTCGATGACGCCCCCCTCGCCCCCGTACCGTCGACCAGCAATCCCAGCGTTGGACCGCTGGCTTCGGCCCATCGCCGCGGCCCTGGTCCGCTTCGAGCGGCCGCTCAGCTGGATCGCCGTCATCTGGTCCGTCCTCAGCATCGCGGCCTACGCGCGCTTCATCTCGCTCCCGGACCTCCCGTACATCACGGACCGCAACGCCTGGATGGTCGCCGCACCCTGGAACGCGATCTGGTGGGGCCTCCTTCGGCCCGAGATCGAGCGCCGCACCGCGGAGTTGAAGGGGGAGCCGGGGGCTGACGAGGAACCCGAGTGACGGGAGCCGGGGACCACGAGGCGCCGCGAGGGAGAGTGTCCTGAACGCCCCCAACCCCGATCCCGCGGTGGCGGCCTCATCCGGCGGCACCCGGTCGCGAATTGCGCGCGACGCCGCCCCCGGCAGGCCCGATTAGGGATTACCCTTACGCCATGAAGCGCCCTGCCCTCCGCGTCCTCCTCGCCTGCTCGCTCGCCTGCTCACTCGTCGAGGCCGCCGCGGGGCAGCTGACCCCGGAGGCGGTGGTGACCTCTCCGGCTGCTGCCCCCGACGACGGCCTCGGAGCCTCCGTCGCGCTCGACGGCGACACGCTCGCCCTGGGGGCGAGGATGAGGGCCCCGCTGACGTCATCGGGCCCGGGGAGAGTGGAGGTCTACCGGGGCGCGGGTCCCGGCTGGGCCCTCGAGGCGACCCTCTCGCCTCCGGCCGGGAGCCCCGCCGACGAGTTCGGGGCAGCGGTCGCCCTGGACGGGGACACCCTCGTGGTGGGCGCCCCCTACGCCGACCACCTCGCACCAACGGGCGGCGCCGCCTACGTGTTCGTCCGGCAGGGACACACCTGGTCGCTCCAGCAGGAGCTCTTCCCCACCGGCATCGGCCCGGGTCACACGCTGGGCAGCGCCGTCGCCGTCGAGGGGGACCGCCTCCTCGTCGGCGCAGACGGGGGAGTCGGGCAGGCCTTTGTCTTCGAGCGGACCGGAGCGGTCTGGACCCAGACCCAGCGGCTCCAGCCGGCCGGGCTCACCAGCCCCGATCACTTCGGGAGCGCGGTGGACCTCGACGGTGATCGAATGGTGGTCACCGCACCCACCCACGGTGGCGGCGGGCACCATGCCGGCGCGGTCTTCGTCTTCGAGCACCAGGCCGGCCAGTGGAGTGAGGTCCAGCGGCTCTTCGGGACACCCGACATGCTGATCGGCATGGCCGTCGCGCTGAACGGTGACTTCCTGGTCGCGACGAACTTCCCGGCGTCGCCCAGCCAGGCCTTTGTCTGGAGCCGGAGCTCCGGAGCCTGGGTCCCCGAGCCCCCCCTGCAGGCCAGCGCAGGCGCCCGATGGCGCGCGGTCGATCTCGAGGGGCAGCGGCTCGTGGTGGGTGGCTGGCCCGATCGCTCCTACCTCTTCGAGCGCCAGGGTGGCCAATGGGTCGAGACCCAGCAGCTCCGGGAGACCGCCGGAGTGACCGCCCTCGGCGGGCAGTGGGTCGCCCTGGACGGTGACCAGGTGGCCGTGGGCGCACGGGACCGTGGAGCCACCAGCACCGGCGGCGCGTTCATCTTCCACCTCTCCGGGCGAGAGGTCACCGCGTTCTGCGACGCCCTCCCGAACTCCACGGGCGCCGCGGCCTCGCTCGGGCTGGAGGGGTCGCTGAGCGTGGCGGCCAACGACGCGCGACTGCACGTGCTCGGCGGCCCGCCTTCGTCGATCGCGCTGATGACCTACGGCGCCAGCGCGAGCGGGGTCCCCTTCGCCAACGGGCTGCTGTGCATCGACCCGCTCCAGGGTGTCCACCGGGTGACGACCACGGGGCTCGATGGGGCCGGACGCGGGACGATCCCCCTGGACCTCAGCGGGCTGAGCGGCCCCGGCGCCATCTCCGCCGGGGAGAGCTGGGTCTTCCAGGCCTGGTACCGGGATCCCGCGGCGGGCGGCGCCAACTTCAACCTCACGAACGCCCTGCGGGTCCGCTTCACCCAGTGAGCCCCTCTGGCCTCGGGGCAGCAGGGCGCCCTCCCCGTCGCCACCTCGGCCGCGCGGCCCCGCTTCCTCAGCCGCGCTCCGACTCGAGCGCCTCGATGCGCTCCCGGAGGCGCTCGTTCTCGGCGACGAGAGCCTCCACCCCGGAGGCCTGGTCAGGCTCCTCGGCCCGCTCCACGATCTGGTCGCGGGTCAGGTAGACACCGCTCAGCATGGAGGTCTTCACGTGGGCCCTGTGGAGGTCGCCCCGCTGGTCCCGGTACACGATCTGATAGATGCGGGAGTCCTTCTCCCCGAACCATCCGGGGCCGAAGGGGTCCCAGCTCCGGTCGACCAGTTCCCAGCCTTGTTGGCGAACGTAGTCCTCCACCCGGGATCCGTCGAGCCCCCCGGCCATGAGCCGGAAGGCGAGCGCGAGGACAATGAAGACGACGAAGAGGCCAACGGGTTCCATGGGGAGACCCTACGCAGGGCCCGACGTCCATTCAGTCGATCCCGCGCAGTTTCGGGCGGCTGCGGAGAGGAACGGGGGGCAGCGTCCCCACGACGGCCACGCCGAACGGCACGGGGCCCCACGAGCGTCGCTGCTCGAGGGGCCCCGCGGGGTTCACGCGCCAGGCGCGGGCTCAGCCCTGCAGCAGGTCGAGCAGGTGCTGCGCGCGCTTGGCGCTCTGGGTGCCCTGGTACTTCTCGGCGATCTTCGCGAGCTTGCGGTCGATCCCCTTGGCCTTGAGCCCCTTGTCGAAGAGCGTCGCCTCGGCCTTCGCGAAGAGCTTGGCCGCCTCCATCTCGGGCTTCATCTCCTTGGAATCGAGGGTCGCGCGGAGCGCCTCCACGCGCGCCTCGAGCGCCTCTTCTCCGGACAGTCCCTTCTTCAGCTCATCGATGCGATCGTCGGCCTCGATCACGAAGCCGTGGTCGACCATCCACTGGACGCGGTCGACCTTGCCGCTGGCCTGCGCGCGTAGCTCGGCGGCGAAGGTCGTCGCCGCCTCAGCGTCGTCGCCGCCCTTGGCCGCGACCTTGTCCGCCTCGGCGATGCCCTTGGCGAGGTCCCCCTTGTGGAAGGCCTTGTACGCCTTCTTGAGCGACTTCGGCAGGTCCTTGGGACCCTTTGACGCCGCCTTCACCTCGGCCGCCACAAGCTCCTCGATCTGCGAGTGCAGCTTGGTCGAGTACCCCTTGAGGATCACCTCGCCGCTCGAGTCGAGCAGGGCGAAGTTCGGGATCCCCCGCAGGCCCACGTTGAGCGGCCGCTCGGTGGTCCACATGGCGTTCGTCCCGAGCCACTTCTTCTCGAGAGCGAAGCGCTCAACCTTGGCGTCGTCAGCGCCCTGGACCTCGACGAAGAGGACGTTGACGGCGTCCCCGTACTCTTCTGACATCTTGAGCCCCGCAGGCACGGCGGAGCCAATGCAAGGGCCTCAGCGCGTGCCCCAGAAGTCGATCAGCGTGGGCTTGCCCTTGAGGTCGGCGAGGCTCTTGGCGCCCATGCCGTTCAGGATCGGCTGGCGGAACTGGTAGACCGGCGTGGAGCCGACTTCGACGCCTTCACTCTGGACAGGCATGGCCGCGTTCGCGGCGAGGACCAGCCCGAGGGCGAGCGAGGTCGTGGCGAGGATCTTCATGGAAGGGAGTCTAGCAGCCATCTTCCGCAGGCGGTCGTCCCCGGCCGCTCCCCCCCCAGGCGCCCTCACAACCCCCGCCATTGAGCACAGCCTTTACCGCCAGCGCCGCGGAGCCCTGAAGGGTGCGGGCCGATGGCCGTGGACCAGGAGCCGACCGGCCTCCCCTGCGTCTCCCTTCACTCCACAGGGTTCCAAGGGGGGCGCACAAGCCGACGCTCTGGATCCGAAGGGCGGTCGGAGAGCATGGGGCTAAGATCGGACATGCTCTCCACGCTCCTCTCGATCGCTCTCAGCGGCGCCCCCGTCGCCGGCCCCGCACCCTTGCCCCAAGGGGTCGCCCAGGGCGCGGTGCTGGTCGAGGCGGAGGCCTTCGACCAGCTTGGGGGGTGGGTGCTGGACCAGCAGTTCATGGACCTCATGGGGTCCCCGTTCCTGCTCGCCCATGGCATGGGCGTGCCGGTTGCCGACGCGGCCACCGCGGTGGAGGTCGCGGCCCCCGGCCCCATGCGGGTGTGGGTGCGGACCCGGGACTGGGTGGCGCCGTGGAGTGCGCCCGGGGCGCCGGGGCGCTTCCAGGTGCTGGTGGACGGGGAGCCGCTGGAGACCACCTTCGGGGTCGAGGGCGACCCCTGGCACTGGCAAGACGGCGGCGTGGTGGAGGTCGGCGCGCAGGTCCGCCTCGGGCTCCACGACCTCACCGGGTTCGAGGGGCGCTGCGATGCGATCCTGCTGGCCCCCGCCGCAGAGGACTGGACGCCGCCCGACGGCGGCCAGGAGCTGGAGGAGCTTCGGCGGACGCTGCTCGGGATCCCCAAGGAGCCCACGGACGGCGGTCACTTTGACCTGGTGGTCGTGGGCGGCGGCACGGCGGGGACCAGCGCGGCGGTGACGGCGGCTCGCCTCGGGCTGAAGGTCGCGCTGATCCAGGATCGGCCGGTACTCGGGGGGAACTCGAGCTCCGAGGTGCGCGTATGGCCCGAGGGGCACGTGAACCAGCAGCCCTATCCCCGGATCGGCGACGTGGTCATGGAGCTCATTCCCGAGCGTAGGAGCGACTCGAAGAATGCCCAGGGCGCCCACGTGTTCGACGACGACCGCAAGCTGAGGGTCGTGCGCGCCGAGCCGAACATCACGCTCCTGCTCGGGCGCCGGATGAACGGGGCCGCGGTCTCAGCAGGCAGGATCCGCAGCGTGGTCTGTGAGGACGTCCGCTTCGGCGGGCAGACCCGGATCTCCGGGGACCGGTTCCTCGACTCCACCGGGGACGGGGGCCTCGGCTACCTGGCCAGCGCCTCCTTCGAACAGACCGACACCGGTCACATGGGCGCCAGCAACCTCTGGAACATCCAGTGCCTGTGCGAGGACGAGGATCCCCTCTCCTCCGAGCTCGCCGTCGCCTGCGAGGAGGCCACCTTCCCCCGCTGCCCCTGGGCCGTGGACCTCACCGAGCGGCCCTTCCCCGGGCGCACCTGGGGCTCCACAGCACCCGAGCCCGGCGCCTCCCCCATCAGCATCGGCAACTGGTACTGGGAGAACGGCTTCGACCGCGACCCCATCGCGGACATGGAGCGCATCCGCGACCAGAACTTCCGCGCGGCCTACGGCGCGTGGGACGCCATCAAGAACGTCGAGCGGCGCTACCCCGCCCACCGACTGAACTGGGTGGCCTACATCGCCGGTAAGCGCGAGTCCCGCCGGCTCATGGGCGACGTGATCCTCACCGGCGAAGACCTGCGCGACGGCGTCGAGTTCGAGGACGGCTGCTTTCCCTGCACCTGGGGCATCGACACCCACCACCCCGACCAGCGCTACGCCGAGGGGCACGACGGGGACGAGTTCATCGCCGACTTCACCCGCGGTGAGGGGTACGAGTACCAGGGCCCCTACTGGGTGCCCTACCGCTGCCTCTACAGCCGCAACATCGGCAACCTCTTCATGGCAGGCCGCGACATCAGCGTCACCCATGAGGCCCTCGGCGCCGTGCGGGTCATGAAGACCACCGGGGCCATGGGAGAGGTCGTCGGCATGGCGGCCTCGCTCTGTGAGGAGTACGACTGCTCCCCGCGCGCGGTGTACGCCGAGCACCTCGATGAGCTCAAGGCGCTCATGGGCCGCGGCGTGGGCCGTCTCGAGGAGCACGCCGCCCTGGACGACGGCTCGCTCCGACTGCCCGCGCAGACCGCCCGCGTTCACGGCCGCTCCGTCCGATACGAACCCGCGCTGGACGCCCTGGGCTACTGGCGCCGCGCCGGTGAGAGCGTCGCGTGGAGCGCGCTCCCCGCGGAAGGAGGTCGGTTCGAGGTGCTGCTCGAGGTGGCCTGCAATACCGGCGACGAGGGCGGCCAGGTGGCGGTCCGGGTGGGCAGCGGCGCAGAGCTCGTCGGGGTGCTCCCCGACACCGGTGGCTGGGACCGCTTCGTGGACCTCCGGGTCGGCGAGGCCCAGCTCGACGGCGGCGCCGTGAGGATCGAGGTGCTCGATCGCAAGGCGACGGGCCCGCTGATGAAGCTCCGCGCCGTCCGCCTCGTGCCCCTCCGCTGAACCGCGGTGGAGATCAGGAGCGCCCTTGGAAGCGGCCCCCCTCGCACCGCTAAGCTCGCTCCATGATCGGCAAGCAGCTCCTCGCTCGCTGGGAGAGCGCCCAGCGATGGCCCCTCGGCCGGGCGCTCTTCAGCCTCCTGCTCGGCCGCGCGGTGCCCTACACGGGCTCCATCCGGCCGCTCGTCCTCGAGCTCGCCCCTGGCCGCGCGCGGGTCGCCATGAAGGACCGCCGCCGCGTGCGTAACCACCTGCGCTCCGTCCACGCGATCGCGCTCGTGAACCTGGGCGAGGTGGCCAGCGGGCTCGCGCTCCTGGCCGGGCTCCCCGAGGGCGCGCGGGGGATCGTCACCGGCCTCCGCATCGAGTACCGCAAGAAGGCACGCGGCCTGCTGACCGCGGCCTGCGACTGCGAGGTCCCCGAGACCGCCGAGGCCCGCGAGCTCGACGTGCTCGCCCCCATCACCGACGAGGGCGGCGACGTGGTCGCCGTGGTCACCGCCACCTGGCGCATCGGCCCGGTGAATACATGAGCACGTGAAGTCATGAGCAACAGTGAAGTCATGAGCAACAGTGAAGTCATGAGCAGCAACGCCGCCCCCACCGACGCCTTTTGCGCCCTGACCGGCGCCGAGGTGCCCCTGATTTGCGGGGCCATGTACCCGTGCAGTAACCCCGAGTTGGTCGGCGCCGTGGCCGCCGCGGGGGCCATGGCCATCGTGCAGCCGCTCTCGCTCATCTACGTCCACGGCCGGGACTTCCGCGAGGGCCTGCGGGAGATCCAGCGGCTCTCCGGCGGCCGCCCCGTGGGCTTCAACGCCATCATCGAGAAGTCCGCCAAGGCGTACGAGAACCGCATGCGGCGGTGGATCGACGAGGCCCTTGAGGAGGGCGTTCGGTTCTTCGTGACGGCGCTCGGCAACCCGCGCTGGGTGTGTGAGAAGGTCCACGCCGCGGGCGGCACCGTGTTCCATGACGTGACGGCCCGCAAGTGGGCCGAGAAGGCCCGCGACGCCGGCGTGGATGGCCTGATCTGCGTCAACGACCGCGCTGGCGGCCACGCCGGCACGCTCTCTCCCGAGGCCCTGATCGACGAGTGCGGCGACCTCGGGCTGCCTCTGGTGGCCGCAGGAGGCGTCGGCGATCCGGCGGGCTACGTCCGCCTCCTCGAGCTCGGCTACGGGGCCGTCCAGATGGGGACCCGCTTCATCGCGACCGAGGAGTGTGAGGTCCACTCCGACTACTGGAAGGCCATCATCGACGCGGGCGAGGAGGACATCGTCCTGACCGAGCGCCTCTCAGGCGTCCCCGTCGCCGTCATCAACACGCCCCTCGTGCAGCGGGTCGGCACCAAGGCCGGCCCCATCGCCCGGCGGCTGCTCAAGGGGCGCCGGACGAAGCACTGGATGCGCACCTTCTACGCCCTGCGCTCCCTCCGCGAGCTGAAGCAGACGATCAAGAAGGGCGTCACCTACAAGGACGTCTGGCAGGCCGGCAAGAGCGCCGGCTCCATCGACGAGGTCCTCCCCGCCGCCGAGGTCGTCCGCTCCTTCGCAGACGCCTGGGCCGCGGCTCGTCCGGGGCAATAGAGAGCGCCCGCCGCTCGGGGAGAGCGACGGGCGCGTACGCAGCCTTGCCCCAGGGGCGCGGCCGAGAGCGTCCGATCAGAGGAACGAGATCGTGAGGCCGTTGGTGAAGTTCGACGTCACGCTGCCGGCCACCGCATCGCGGTGCCAAGCCTGGAAGTTCCAGGACTCACCCGGCTGAACCGAGACGCTGCCCGTCGGCGACGGCTGCTGGGTCAGGTCCAGCACGAGGCTGAAGGTTCCACCGGGCCCAGAGTTCTTGATCTGGCCCGGGCCGACGAAGCGCCCGATGGCACCACCGAGGCAAAGGTTGCCCTGGCTCCCGCCGGGGTTGGCCACGTTGGCGGTGGTCTGGCTGGTCAGGAAGAAGCCAAACGCGTTCGCCGGGAGGTCGCTGACCGTCAGGGTCACGTTGTTGGCCGAAGCTGAGGGGCTACCCTCCGCCGAGATCACCCCGGGGTTACCCGTGGAGTTGGCCACGGCCGGCGAGCAGTAGCTGGACCCGAGGGTGAACGTCGTCACGTTGCACGCGATGATCGCGTAGCCCGCGTTGGCGTTGGAGCGGTTACTGAAGGTGATCGAGGTCAGGATCTGACCGGCGGCCGTCGAGAGGTCAATCGTCCCCTCGGTCACGCTCAGGTTGGCGCCCGGCGACCCGAAGTCCACGCGGTCCACGCCAAGGAAGGTGCCGCCGAACCAATCGCCACCGCTCAGGGTCGCGGTGCCACTGCCGCCGCTTTGGAACCCGAAGGTCACGTCAAACGAGCCGCCGCCGTCGCTGATCTGATAGAGGAAACGGGCCTCGGAGGATGCAGCGATCTCGATCGGTGCCGCCAGCGTGGTGGTTTGCGGGCCGGTCTGATCCGTGTTAGTCAGCCAGGTGGGCTGCACGCCCACGTCGTCACCGTTGGCCGCCCCCTGGAAGGGGAAGGCGCCACCGGCAGCGGTGTTGCGGTCCCCGAGGTGGACAATGTCGAGCTCACCAGCGGTGTCCACGATGGAGTAGCCGTCGAGCAGCGGCACGGCGGGGATCCCCGCTGAGAAGTTGAGACCACGGTCCGAGATGGACCGGTAACCATTCAGGTCATCCGGGGCGCTGCCCTCGGTGTCATGGACGATGCCGTTGAAGTTGTAGTTCAGCGGGACCGGGTTCTCGACGACGATGCGCGAGTCGACGGTCACGTTGGCGGCGAGGATCGCGTACCCAGCGTTCTGGTTCCCCGCGTTCTGGAAGGTGATCGACGTGAGCTCTTCACCGGCGAAGCCGCTCAGGTTGACGGTCGCCTCCGTGATCGACAGGTTGACCGCGGTGTTGGCCTGGTCCACGAAGTCCGTGCCCGGGAAGACGCCGCCGAACCAGTCGCCGGCGCCGATCTGGCCGGTCGTGGTGGCGCCGCTCTGGAACCCAAACAGCACGTCACACGTACCGCCCCCGTCACTGACCTGCATCAGGAACGAAGCCGTCGAGGTGGCCTCCAGCATGATGGGCGTGGCCAGCGTCGTCGTTTGAGGCGTGGACTGGTCCACGGTCGTGAGCCAGGTCGGCTGGACACCGATACCATCGCCATTCGCGGTCGCTTGGAAGGCCCAGACACCACCAGACACCGTGTTGCGGTTCCCGAGGTGGACGATGTCGAGAGCGCCCGCGGTGTTCACGAGCGAGTACCCCGCGAGAAGCGGATCCCCGGGGACCCCCGCGGAGAAGTCGAGCCCACGGTCCGAGATGGAACGATAGCCCGTCAACGCGTCGGGGAGGCCCGCCTCGCCGACATGCACGATGCCGTTGAAGTTGTAATCGAGGGGGACCTGGAAGGTGGTTTGCCCGGAGGCTAGCGGGGCGAGAGCGAGGGCAAGGAGGCTGGAGCGGATCATCAAAGCTGGAAAGGGCGAGAAGGACTCAGGGGCGAAACAAGTCAGCTCGATTATCAGATCCCCAAACCGGGATTCCGGCCACGAGCAATTTCACCAAAAGCCCCAGGTTGAGGCACGTCACACGGCTTCCGTTGGCTGATGCCAGCGGCGACCGAGACATGGCGTCGATTGGGCTCATCCCCCGAACAACGAGCGGCGAAACCCGGGCATGTTCGGTTTCAAGAAGCGTGATCCGGCGGCGAAGCTGCGCCGCGTCTACGAGGACCTGATGGCCCAGGCCGTCGAGCTCCAGCGCCGCGGCGACATCAAGGGCTTCGCGGAGAAGACCCGGGAAGCGGCGGACGTCGAGGACCAGATCGCCCGGCTTGAGGCCGCGAAGCCCGCAGGGCCGAGCTAGCCCCCGAGGCCCATGCTCCGGACGAGGGGCGACTCACCCGCCTGCCGGGCGATGAACTCGTCCTTCGAGTGAACGCCGGCCCACCCTTCAGCCACGAGCACCTGCCCGACGATGCCGCCAAGGGTGTTTCCAGGGCCGGGCAACACGATCGCCTCAGGGGCGAACTCCCGCAGCGCGATCCGCACCGTGGCGGTGAAGTCAAAGGGCGCCCGGACCTGGTGACCGAAGGTGTACTCCTTCAGCTCGTCCAGGTCTGTCGACCAGGGCGAGTGACGACGCCCCCGCCCGTCGATCAGCGCCACGCGGGGCGCTCGCATCCGAAGGCTCCTGAACTCCTGGGCCGCCGCCTCGGCGACCGGGGAAGCCAGGTGGGTGTGGTACGGGCCGTGCTGCGCCAGGCGGATCGGATACGTCGCCGGTCCGAACCGGACCTTGGGGAGGTCGGCGAGGAGGTGCTTCACACCCGCCTGGGAGCCCGCGAGCACCGCGAATCCCCCCAGCTCGATGGACCGCATGGCCTCGCCGCCGGAGGAACCCAGACTCGCCTCGATCGCCGCCTCGAGCTCCGGATCGGGCTTCCAGTCACCGTCGACCCGGGGGTAGAGGACCTGGCCGCCGTCGGCGTGCTCCTCCTGGAGCAGGGACATGCGCTGTACCAGCCGGAACCCGTCCTCGAAGGAGACCGAGCCAGCGAGGCAGAGTGCGATATACCAGCCCAGCGAGTTGCCCCCCACTGCGACAACCTCGTGCTCCTGGCTCGCGGCGGTGGCGTCGATCATGGCCTTGACCAGGATCAGGGGCGAGACGTGCGCCGGCCGCAGGTGCCGCGCCGGCTCGAAGCGGTCCGCCCGATCCAGGGACAGGAGCGGCTCCAGCCCGAGGTCTCCGCGGCATTGCTCCGCGATCCGCACGAACTCGTGGTCAGGGTCCAGAGATCCGAGGGAGGCCTCGGTGTAGGACCCGCGCCCGGGGCAGAGGATGACCGCGCGGCTCATGAGAGCACCTCCTTCACGCCACTGACGATATCGTCCTCGGAGAGGAGAACCACGTCCGCGGCGGGGCCGAGGGGGATGTAGGTGTCCGCGCTCCGAACGGTGCGCATGCGCCCCGTGTAGCCTCGCTCCACCAGGCCACTGATCACCGCGTCGGCGATCCCGGCGCCGGTCGCGCGGCACTCATCGGCCACCAGGACGGCGCCGCATTGCTCCGCGTGGGTCAGGATCTCGCCCATCGGCAGAGGGTTGAGCCATCGGACGTCCATGATCCGCGCCTTCACCCCCTGCGCCTCGAGCCGGCGCGCCGCCCTCAGGGCGAGCCGATAGCCGTTGGCGTAGGTGACCACGAGCACGTCTCCGTGATTCGCGTGCGCGATCCCCACCTCACCCGGGAGCAGCGCCGCGTCCGCGGAGCCGTCCGGCACCGGATAGTCGCTGAGCCAGAGCCCGTCCCCCTCCTCGTAGAGATCCCGCATGTGGTAGAGCGCGATGGGCTCCAGGAAGACCACGACGCGACCCGACTCCTGGGCCATGGCCAGCGAGCCGCGCAGCATCCGGGCCGCGTCCGCGCCGTTGGACGGGCAGGCGATGGTCAGCCCGGGGATCTCCCGCAGGGCGCCGATGGAGTTGTCGTTGTGGAAGTGGCCGCCGAAGCCGCGCTGGTACGCGAGGCCCGCGATCCGGATGACCATGGGGTTCGCGAACTGCTTGTCGCTGAAGAACTGGAGCGAGCAGGCCTCGCCGCGGATCTGGTCGATCGCGTTGTGAAGATAGGCGAGGTAGGGGATCTCTGGCACCGGGAGCAACCCCACCAGCGCGGCCCCCTGCGCCACGCCGAGGATCGTCGTCTCGTCCAGCAAGGTGTCAAAGCACCGCGAGCGGCCGAACTGCGCCTGGAGGTTCTGGGTGATGCCGTATACGCCGCCCTTGCGGCCGACGTCCTCGCCGAAGCAGATCATGCCCTGGCGGCGAATCATCTCGTCGTGCAGCGCGTCGTTGATCCGCGCACCCATGGTCCGCCGGGTGGGCGCCTTTGCCTTCTCCGGCAGGCGGGCGCCGAACACCGCGGCGCGCTCCTCGTCGGGGACGGCGGCGGTCGCGGCCGCCCGCCAGCGCTCGGGGTCCTCGGGCGCGAGGGGCTCGATCACCTCCGCGGCGCTGGTG
>CBFHHK010000058.1:0-21425 GCA_965655435.1 Planctomycetota bacterium
TGACCAACCCGGGCATCCGGGCGTTCACGTCGGTGGTGCCGGGCAACTCGGACTTCGTGGTCGGCCGGGCCGCCGGCGTGACGAGCGTCCTCTACATCCCGGGGTCGGGCACCAACATCGGCGGGCACGGAGTGCTCCTGAAGACGGGCTTCGACAATTACGAGCGGATGGAGATCCGGAACCCGGGCTCCCTCAAGCTGGCCCAGGCCGGGAACCCGGAGAGCTATCTCTCCGGGGTCGGGCGTTCCTTCATGAACTGGAACACCCGCAACACGATCGAGCGGGGGATCGCCTACGCCAAGCGCTGGGAGGCCTTCAGCAACGGCGACGGGCCGCGCCCGAAGGTCGACCCGATGTGGGAGGTCTTCCGTGACCTCTATGCGAAGCAGACCCAGCTCTCGGCGCACACCCAGATCTACCAGGTCGTCCTGCGCACGGTGCAGATGATCAAGGAGGACCTGGGCCTCGACGTCTACATCGACCACGGCTCCTTTGACGGCTGGCGCGCGGCGCCCTTCGCCGCGAAGGCAGGGGTGCCCGCGATCCTCGGCCCGCGCCAGATCAGCGCGAGCATCAACATCGAGTACCGCCCCGGGTTGTTCATCGTGAACGACAACGACGGCGCCATCTTCGGGATGGCGGCGAAGTACCAGGAGGGCGGCTGCACCCTGATCGGGTTCAACACCGACGCCCCGGTCATCGGTCAGGAGGCGCTGCCCCTGCAGGCCTCCATGGCCGTGCGCTACGGCTTCAAGAACGACGCGGTCGAGCACGTCCGCGGGCTGACCATCATCCCCGCCTTCGCGGCGGGCATCCACGATCGGATCGGGAGCCTCGAGCCCGGCAAGGACGCGGACTTCATCGTCACCTCCGGTGACCCCACTGACCCCAGGACGCAGGTCCACCTCACCTTCCAGGAGGGTGAGCGGGTCTACGACGCCGAGGTGGAGCGGCGCTTCTAAGCGAACACCATGTCTGAACGAAACATCACCCTGCGATCCCTCCTCGCCGGCGCGGCAGTCGCCGCGCTCTCCATGGCTACCGCAGCGGCGGGCGGCAACGACCCCCTGGGCGTGGCCCCGGCGCCTGCGAAGCCCACTGCTGCGGCGAAGCCTGGCGCGGAGGGTGGCCCCGGCCTCGCGATCCGCTCGTCGAAGATCCTCACGGCCGAGTGGCAGGGGCGCTCCGTGGTCAACAACGGTGTCGTCCTCGTGAAGGACGGGCGCATCGAGGCGGTCGGTCCGGCGGCGGAGACGGAGATCCCTGAGGGATACTCGGTCTACGACGCGGGCGATGACTGGGTCATGCCTGGCCTGGTGGAGCTGCACTGCCACGTGGCGGGTGCCTTCGGCCTGAACGACACCGTCTACCTCACCAACCCGGGTATTCGGGCCTCCAGCGACGTGATCTCCGGGAACCCGCTGCTGCGGGTCGGCCTCGCGGCGGGAGTCACGACGGTGCTCTACCTCCCTGGATCGGGCACGAACATCGGTGGGCAGGGCGTGCTCCTGCGTACCGGCTTCGACGAGTACGAGCGCGCGATCATCCGCGACCCGGGCTCCATGAAGCTGGCCCAGGCCGGCAACCCGGAGCGCTGGATGCTGCGCCCCAACCGCTCGTTCATGAACTGGCACACGCGCAACACGTTCAAGCGCGGCATCGCCTACGCGAAGCAGTGGGAGGCCTACGAGAAGGACGGCGGCGCCAAGCCGACGATCAACCCGCAGTTCGAGATCTTCCGCTCGCTGCGGAAGAACGAGTGCCAGGTCTCCACGCACACCCAGATCTACCAGGTGGCGCTGATGACGCTGACCATGGTGCACGACGAGCTCGGCATCCCGGTCTTCATCGACCACGGCACGTTCGACACCTGGCGCCTCGGCGCCGAGGTCGAGAAGCGCGAGATGTTCGCGATCGTCGGGCCGCGCGGCATCGACGTGCCGACCCGCGGCTTCATCAACTGGTCAGGCTCGAACCCGGAGAAGATCCAGGGCTGCGTCGCCGGCTACCAGGAGATGGGGACCACCCGCATCGGCTTCAACACGGACTCGCCGGTGATCCCGCAGGAGGAGCTCCAGCTCCAGGCCGCCATGGGCGTCCGCTACGGGTTCGACAACAAGAACATGGATGCGGTCCGGGGCCTGACGATCGTCCCGGCCATGGCCTGCGGCCTCGGCGACGCCGTCGGCAGCATCGAGGTCGGGAAGATCGCGGACCTGATCGTCATCACCGGCGACCCGGCCGACCCCCGCAGCTACGTCAAGCATGTCTGGCAGAGCGGCGAGACGGTCTACGACACCAAGGAGGAGCCTCGCCTCTGGTGAGGTGACGGCGGCCCCGCGCCGCCGCTGAAGCGCCCATGATCACCCTCGTCGCCAGCACCTGTGCCCTGCTCTGGACCGCCGCTCCGGCCGTCCAGGGAGAGGCCGTGGTCCTGCGCGCGGCGAAGGCGCTGACCTGCGAGTACGAGGGCCCCGGCTTCATCCTGGACCCGGTCGTGGTCCTGCGCGACGGCGAGATCGAGGCCATCGGTCCTGACGGCTCCGTGGAGATCCCCGAGGGGGCCGAGGTCATCGACTACGGGGATCGGTGGCTGGCCCCGGGCTTCATCGACCTGCACAGCCACGTGGGCGGCTCGCGCGGCGACATCAACGACATGGTCTACCAGCTCAACTCCGAGCTGCGTGTGTCGCCCGCGGTCATCCCGAACAACTCGGACCTGGAGAGGCCCCTCGCCGCAGGGGTGACGACGATCCTCTTCATCCCTGGCTCGGGCACCAACATGGGGGGCACCGGCGTCCTCATGAAGCTCGGGATCGACGGCTACGAGGAGGCGCTGCTGCGCGACCCCGGGTCCCTGAAGATCGCCCAGGGCGACAACCCGACGCGCTGGGGCTACGGCATGGGCCGCATCCTCATGAACTACGGGCTGCGCTTCCGGCTCCGCCGCGGGCAGGCCTACGCCAAGGCGTGGGACGCCTACCTGGAGGGCGAGGGCGCGGCGCCCGAGCGAGAGCTCGAGCTGGACATCTTCCGCTTCCTGTACGCCGGCGACACCCAGGTCTCGACCCACACCCAGTACTACCAGCTGGTGCTGATGACGATCACGATGCTGGCGCGGGACTTCGGCCTGCCGACCTACATCGACCACGGGTCCTTCGATAGCTACCTCACGACACCGCTGGCCAAGGAGTTCGGCGTCGGCGCCATCCTCGGGCCGCGCGAGATCATGGCCCCCCGTCCCCCGCGGTTCGACACCGACGGGCGCATCGAGGGCACCGCGTGGGGGTTCCAGGAGCAGGGCATGGTCGACATCGGGTTCAACACCGACGCACCCGTGGTCCCCCAGGAAGAACTCACGACCCAGGCCGCCATGGGGGTCCGCTACGGCCTCCGCAACGACCGCGGCCAGGGCCTGCGAGGCGTCACCATTATCCCCGCGCGGACGTCAGGGATCGCCGACCGGGTCGGCAGCCTCGAGCCGGGCAAGCACGCGGACATCCTCGTGTGCAACGGCGACCCGATCGACCCCCGGACCCACTTCGACGCGGTCTGGGTGAACGGCGAGAAGGTCTACGACGCGGAGATCGGGGGACGGGCATGGTGATGCTGCAATCCCTCGCCGCCCTGCTGGCGCCCGCGCTGGCTGCCGCTGGACCTGCCGCTGGACCTGCCGCTGGACCTGCCCCTGGGCAAGCGCCCGACACGGTCGTCCTGCACGTGGGCAAGGTGCTCACCATGAACGCCGCCGACGAGATCCACTCGCCGGGGATGGTCGTGCTCGAGGACGGCCAGATCACCTACGCGGGTCCGATCGAAGCTCGTGAGGGCGGCCCGGACCCCGTGCTTGCGCTGGATACCTGGGCCGTGCCCGGCTTCGTGGACCTGCACACCCACATCCACAGCGGCGGCTTCGGGGACATCAATGACATGGTCCACGCCGTCAACCCCGAGCTGCGGGCGGCGCCCGCCTACCGCCCGGGCAACGGCGTCATCGAGGTCGGCCGGGCCGGCGGCGTCACGACGCTCTTCGGGATCCCGGGGAGCGGCACGAACATGGGGGGCTTCGGGCTCATCTACAAGTCGCGCTCCACCGGCGGCTTCCAGGCGAGCGTGGTCCGTGATCCGGGCGGCCTGAAGGTGGCCCAGGACTCGAACCCCCAGCGCCGGAACGCCTCCGATGTCGGCGTCACCCGCGCCGGCATGGAGTGGAACCTGCGGGATGTCGCGGACCGCGCGCTGGGCGCCTATCGGCAGGGCCGGCGCGATCCGGCGCTGGAGAACCTCTCGCGGGTGGTCTCCGGGGACCTCCCCGTGCTGATCCACACCGCTGGCAGCGAGGGCGTGGTGAACACCGCGCGCATGTGGAAGGTCAAGTACGGCGCCGTCGCTGTCATCTCCCACGGCAGCTTCGACGGCTGGAAGGTCGCGCCGGCGCTCGCCGCCATCGACATCCCGGTCAACCACGGCCCGCGCACCATTGACTACTACTCGAGCCGCGAGGGGCGGATCGTTGGGACCGCGTCGGAGTTCGTCGACGCCGGCGTCCCGCTGTTCTCCCTCAACACGGACTCCGGCGTGATCGCGGAGGAGTACTTCTTCCTCCAGGGCTCCATGAGCGCGCGCTACGGCGCCGACGCTTACCAGATGCTGCGCGCGGTCACGATCCACCCCGCCCTCTCCTTCAACCTTGCCCATCGAGTCGGGAGCCTCGAGGTTGGCAAGGACGCGGACGTCGTCCTCTGGGACGGCGACCCGCTCGACCCCCGCTCCTCCGTGCGCTCCGTCTTCATCGACGGGGACCTCGAGTACGACCGCGACCGCGACGGTCAGCTCTTCTAGCAGAACACCTCGGGACGCCGGCGCAGTGTCGCGCGCCCCGCAGGACCTACCTCACATGATCCTCTCACCCCTCCTCCTCCTCGGCCCGATCGCCGCGGCTCCCGCTGCGCCGGTCCAGGGAGATCTGTTCGTGATCAAGGCCCCCCGCGTCGAGCTCGGCGACGGGGAAGTCATGGAGCACGCCGTGATCCTCGTCGAAGACGGCGAGATCGTCACCATGGGCCAGGACCTCCCGGTCGAGCGCGGCATCCCCGTGATCGAGCTCGAGGAGGGACAGGTCGTCATGCCTGGCCTCGTGAACCCGTACTCGCGCGTCGGCATGACCGGCGGCGGCTACAACGACTCGCGTCCCCAGGTCATGGCGTCCGCCGAGCTCTACCCGTCGGCCGCCTACGAGGCGTTCCTTGAGAACGGAGTCACCACGGTGGGGCAGTACCCCGCGGGCCAGGGGATCCCTGGCCAGGCCGTGGCGATCCGCCCTGAGGGAGACACCGCGGGCGAGATGATCGTCGAGGACGGGGTCTACCTGAAGATCGTCATGCGCAACAGCAGCAGCGCGAAGCGCAACCTGCGCGACGGCTTCAAGAAGGCGGACGACCACCTCAAGAAGGTCGAGAAGGAGCGTGAGAAGTTCGACAAGGCTCAGGCCAAGGCGAAGGCCGACAAGAAGTCGAAGTCGAAGTCCAAGGCGACCTTCGTCCCGCCCCCGGCAGACCCCCGGGTGCAGCCGTTCTTTGACCTGCGCGAGGGCAAGCTGCGCGCGCTCGTCTCCATCCGGAACGCCGCGAGCTACGAGCACCTCATCGACGCCATCGGCGACGAGGAGTTCGACTGGAGCCTGCGGATCCCGTTGACCCGGGACATCGACGTCTTCCACGTCGCCGACAAGGTCGGTGAGCGCGGGTGCTTCGTCCTCATGGAGCCCCTGATCACCCTCGTCCCGGGCACGCTGCGGCAGCGCAACCTACCGGCCGAGTTCGAGCGCGCAGGCGCCAACCTCGTCCTGCTGCCCCGCACGGACTCCAAGGCCGGCTTCGAGTCGTTCCTCGAGGACGTCGGCGTGATGATCGGCGCCGGGCTCGACCGCAAGGCCGCGGTCCGCGCCATCACCCACAACCCCGCGACCTTCATGGGGCTCGGCGACCGGCTCGGGAGCCTCTCTGAGGGCAAGCGCGCCAACCTCCTCATCTTCTCCGGCGACCCCTTCCAGCCGGACACCAAGCTCGACGCCGTCATGCTCGACGGCAAGTTCGTCAGCGGAGACATGGACCAGTGATGCACCTCCGAACCAACAAGCAGCGCCGCACCTCGCGGCCCACGTGGCTCCTCATGGCCGCCTCCCTGTTCCTCGCGCCCGCAGCGCTGGCGAACGTCACCCTCGACGATGACCCCGCCGAGGAGGCGGAGGTCGAGGAGGACAAGGAGGAGATCCTCGCCCTGGTGGGCGGCGAGATCCACACGGGGCTCGGGGGCGTTCTGCGGGACGCAACTCTCCTGGTCCGCGAGGGCAAGATCGCGGCCTTCGGCTACGACGTGGACGTCCCTGAGGACGCAGAGGTGGTCGACGTCTCCGGGCTGCGGATCTATCCGGGCCTGATCGCCGTCGGCTCCTTCGGGCTCTTCGGCAGCAGCGGCAACCTCGACGACTCGGTCGACCCGTACAACCAGAACATGACCCTCGCCCTGGCCGCGGGCATCACCACTGCCGTGGACGGGAACTCCGTCGCCAAGCTGAAGCGCGGCCACGTGGATGGGCTCGTCGTGAGCAGCTCGGCCTTCGAGTCCCTGAGCTACTCCAACGGCAACCCCCAGGGGCAGCTCAAGGTCGAGAACGACCTCAAGGGGGCCGCGGACTACATCCGCGCCTACCGCGCCTGGGAGCAGGAGAAGAAGTCGAACAAGGAGGCCAAGGAGCCCTCCAAGAAGGGCGTGGACCAGAAGTCGCTGCGGATCCTCCGCGGCGAGGTTCGGCCGCGCTTCAACGCGGATGAGCGCACGGACCTGCTGGAGATCGCGCAGCTCGCCCAGCGCTTCGGCTTCCGCCCGATCATCAACGGCTGCCGCGAGGGCTGGACCGTGGCGGATGAGCTCGGCCGCGCCGGGGCCACGGCGATCGTGACCCCCCGGACCCGCCGCCCCAAGGACGAGTCCCTGCTGCGCGAGGGCGGGTCGAGCATCGAGAACGCCTCGACGCTCTACAAGCACGGCGTCAACGTCGTCGTCGTCCCGGCCTCCCGCGGGATCTCGCTGGGCGGCATCGTCGGTCAGGATCTCCTGCACCTCCCGGTCGAGGCTGGCTTCGCCATCCGCGGCGGGCTGCCGGAGCTGGCTGGCCTGCGCTCGATCACGATCGAGGCCGCCCGGGTGCTCGGCGTGGACTACCGCATCGGCTCCATCGAGCTGGGCAAGGACGCGGATCTGATCGTCACGGACGGGGATCTGCTCCACTATCAGACCTTCGTTCAGTGGGCGATCGTCGACGGCGAGATCGTCTACGACAAGCAGGCCGAGATGTTCTTCGCCCACATCAGGCCCCGTCCGGAGACCGCCCTCGCGCCGGCGGAGAGGATGGATGCCGGAGAGGAGGCGCCGGAGGAGGCGCCGGAGGAGGCGCCGGAGGAGGCATCGGAAGGGGACGCAGAAGAGGAGCCGGTCATCGAAGACGTGACGGAGGAGTCTGGAGACGACGGCGTCGAGGAGCCGGAGCCCGCCGAGGACCCCGACGAGGACCCCGACGAGTCCGAAGACCCGGAGGAGTCCGAGGACCCCGCGGAGACAGCCGGCGTCTGACCGACCCTGACCCCCAAGACGCGGCCGGCGTCCTGCACCTCGCAGGGCGCCGGCCGCGCGCTGTAAGGGCGGAGGTGCCGCGCAGACGAGAGTGGGGAGCCGTTACACTTCTGCCATGGTCCTCCGCCGCCTCATGCGTTCCTTCGGGACGGGCCCGAAGCCCCCTCGTAACCTCTCCCGAGAAGAGGCGGCTCAGGCCTTCACCGCGATCCTCAGCGGGTCCGAGAGTGACGCGACCGTGGCGTCCTTCCTCGTCACGCTGCGCTGGAAAGGCGTCACGACCGAGGAGCTGATGGGCATGGCCATGTCGGCTCGCGCCAAGTCGCGCATCCCGTGCATGGGCATGAGCGGGCTGGTGACCGTCGCGCCCCCGCAGGACGGTCACGACACCATCCCGCCCCTCGAGGTGGCGGCGGGGATCGTGGCGGCGGCCGCGGGAGCGCGTGTGCTGATCGTCTCGGATCGCTGCGTCCCGCCCCGGCGTGGCCTGACGGCGGCGAACGTCCTGGAGGGCCTCGGGCTGTCCATGACCTGGGACTCCACCGAGGCCGAGGACTGGATCACCAAGGCGGGCTTCGCGACCGTCTCCGTGGCTGGGCTCTGCCCGCCGCTGCTCTCACTCCGCAAGGTGCGCGGCGACATGATCGTCCGTACACCGCTCTCCACCCTGGAGAAGCTCATCGCGCCGCCGGGCTCCGCCATGTTGATCGGCGCCCAGCGCGGCCCCGTGCTCGGCGCGGCGGTGGAGGTGCTCAAGGGCCTCGGCCACCGTCGGGGTGTGGCGCTCCAGGGGCCCGAAGGCAGCGTGGTCCCCTTCGTCAGGAAGAGGACCCGTGGCATCGAGCTGGACGGGAACCACCTGGTCTCGGTCACCGTGGAGCCCGCGGACTTCGGCCTCGAGGACACGGCCGAGCCAGAGCTGCCGCTCTTCGGTCCGGCGGAGGACGGACAGGGCTCCTCGGACAACCCCGTCCTCTGCCAGGCCGCCTCGGACCTGGTGCAATCGGTGCTCGCGGGGGAGCCCGGGCCGGCCCGGAAGGCGACCCTGCTCAGCGCCGCCCTCATGCTGAAGGCCTGCGGTCGATGCATGACCATCGCCGAGGGCGTGGACGCTGCGACCAGCGCCCTGGAGTCTGGCGCGGCCCTCGAGCGTGTGGCGCGGCTGCGGTCCCTGATCGCGTGACGCTGGGGCCCGAGCAGGAGCAGTCGGGGCTCGCCGCCGTCGACCTGGGCTCCAACTCGTTCCACCTGGTCGTCGCCCGCGAGGTCGACGGTCGGCCGCTCCTGGTGGACAAGCTGCGGGAGCGCGTGGGGCTGGCTGAGGGGCTGAGCGACCGGCAGCTGGACGACGCGGTTCAGGCGCGCGCGCTCGCGACGCTCGAGCGCATGTCGGAGCGGATCCAGGGCATCCCCCCCAGCCGGATCAGGGCCGTGGGGACGGCGACGTTCAGGAAGCTGCGGGACCGCGGCGCCTTCCTCCGCAAGGCCTCCGCGGCGCTCGGAGTGGAGATCGAGATCGTCCCGGGGACCGAGGAGGCCCGCCTGGTCTACCTGGGGGTGGCCCATACGCTCGGGGATGACGATGGCCGGCGGCTCGTCGTTGATATCGGCGGGGCCAGCACCGAGTGCATCCTCGGGCAGCGCTTCGTCGCCTCCCGGGTGGACAGCCTCTCCATGGGGTGTGTCACCTGGAGGCAGCGCTTCTTTTCCAACGGCCTCATGGAGCGCGCGAGCTTCAAGGAGGCCGCCCTCGCGGCCAGGGTCGAGCTCGAGCCCATCGCCCAGCGGTACGGCCCCTCCAACTGGGACCACGCGATCGGCTCCAGCGGGACCATCCGCGCCGTGGGGTCCATCCTCGCGGGAAGAGGTTGGACAGACGGCGAGGTCACGCGCGCAGGGCTGGACCGTTTGCAGGAGCTCCTCGAGGAGGTCCGCCAGACCAGCGAGCTCGACCTGGAGGGACTCCGGCCCGATCGGCGGGAGGTGATCGCGGGTGGCGTCGCCGTCCTGAGGGGTGTCTTCGACGCCTTCTCGGTGGACGTCATGCGCCCCTCGGGCGGCGCGCTGCGGGAGGGGGTCCTCCATGACCTGGTGGGGCGGATCCACCATGAGGACGTCCGCGAGGTCAGCGCGGCGAGCTTCGGAGAGCGGCTGGGGCAGGACCCCGCCCACGGGGCCCGGTGCCGGGCGTTGGCCGAGGGCCTCTTTGACCAGGTCTCCGGCGGTCTCGGCCTGACGCCGGCGGACAGGCTCTTGCTTGGCTGGGCGGCGCAGCTCCACGATGTCGGGCTCGCGGTGGCCCACTCCGCCTACCACCGGCACGGCGCCTATCTCGTGGAGCACGCCGACCTCGCCGGCTTCTCGACAGGCGACCGGCAGGAGATCGCGGCGCTCATCCGCGGGCAGCGGCGGCGACCGCGGCTCGGCTCGCTGGACGACCTGCCGGACGTCCGGGCGCGGACGGTCCTCAGGCTCCTCCCCTTGCTTCGTCTGGCGCTCCGCATGCGGCGAGACCGCTCGGACCGACCGATCCAGACGCCGACGTTGGCCGCCGAGGGGAGCCACTTCACCCTCCAGTTCAGCCCCGGGTGGCTCGACAGGAACCCGCTGACCCGGGCGGATCTCGACCGCGAGCGGCGGCACCTGGCATCCCTTGACCTGACCCTGGAGATCACCGAGACAGCATGAGAGCCCACGAATTCAGCAACGGAGACCGTATGCCCCTCCTGGGGCTCGGGACCTGGAAGTCCGCGCCCGGGGAGGTGGGGGAGGCCGTCTCCACCGCCCTCGCCCTGGGCTACCGACACTTCGACTGCGCGGCCATCTACGGCAACGAGGGGGAGATCGGCGTCGCGCTCCGCCGGGCGATGGACGAGGGGGTCGTCTCGAGGGATGACCTCTGGATCACCTCAAAGCTGTGGTGCAACCGTCACCGAGAGGAGGAAGTCGAGCTCGGGATCCGAGCCTCGATCGAGGCGCTGGGGGTCGAGTACCTCGACCTGTACCTGGTGCACTGGCCCGTGGCGGTTCCCTTCGACGTGGTGGGCCCGAAGGCCCCCGAGGAGTTCCTCTCCCTGGAGGAGGTGCCCCTCGAGGAGACCTGGGCAGGGATGACGGCGGCGCTGGAGCTTGGCCTCACCCGGCACATCGGCGTGTCCAACTACAACCTCGAGCGGGTCCGGACCCACGCGCGGTTCGCGTGTCCCGCGGAGGTCAATCAGGTGGAGCTGCATCCGTACCTGCAGCAGCGCTCCCTGGTGGAGGGGGCGAGGGAGCGGGGCGTGCTCTCCACGGCCTACGCACCGCTGGGGTCGATGGACCGGCCGGAGACCATGAAGGGAGAGGACGAGCCGCCTCTGCTGGAGGACACGGTGGTCCGCGCCATCGCCGCGGAGCTCGGCGCCTCGCCAGCCCAGGTTCTCATCGCCTGGGCCCTCCAGAGGGGGACGGCGGTCATCCCGAAGTCGGTCCATCCCGGTCGCATGGCGGAGAACCTCGCGGCGGCGAACCTCTCGCTGACCGACGTCCAGATGGAGCGCCTGGCGACCCTGGACCGCCCGTTCCGGTACGTCACCGGGACCTTCTGGGAGCGCGCCGGTGGCCCGTATCCCGCGTCGGAGCTCTGGGGAGAGTGACCGATTTGGTGCGGGCCTCCCTGCACGGGCCGAAGGGCCAGGGGGGCGTGGGTCTTCCAGGCTGAAGCGTCCCTTCGGCTGCGGCGTCCCTTCGGGCTGCAGTACCACTCTTGGCTGCAGTGTCCCTTCTGGCTGCAGTGTCCCTTCTGGCTGCAGTGTCCCTTCGGCGAGCAATGCTCGCCCAGGCGATCATGTTCGCTGAGGCGGCATCCGATGCTCTGGAGACAGCGGGGGATCGGGGGCTCCCAGGTCTGCGGAGACCCCAGCGGAGGGCCCGGCGGAGAGGTCCGAGGGAGGTGTTCGCGAGCACTCCCTGGGATGCCGTCTGGGCCCAAGATCACGCGGCCCGGCCAGCTGAGAGGCTCAGCGGGCCGGGCCGGCGGCGTCGGTGGTGCGACGGGTCCGCGCTCAGAAGACCTCTTCGAGCAGGGCGGCCATGCGCGCCCAGCTGTCCTTGTCCGCGCCCTCGTCGTAGCGGAGCGGCAGCCCGAAGCGTTCGCCGCGGGCCGACGCCCCGGGGTTGGTGAACGCGTGGATCACGTCCGGGTACGCGACGATCTCGCAGCGCGCGCCGGCGGTCTCCATCTCGGTACGCAGGCCGTCCACGTGCTCCGTCGGGACGAAGGGGTCTGCGGCGCCAGTGCAGACGAGCAGCCGCGGCTGCACGGCCCCGGGAGCCGCCGGGCTGGTGGTCTCCAGCGAGCCATGGAAGCTCACCACCGCGGCGAGATCGGCGCCCGCCCGAGCCATCTCCAGGGCGATGCCGCCGCCCATGCAGTAGCCGGCGGCGGCGATCCGGCCGCCGTCGACCTCGGCCCTCGACGCGAGGGCTTCCCTGGCTGCCTCGAAGCGCGCGGTGAGCTGAGCGGGGTCTCCCATGAGCCCGGTCATCAGCGCCCCAGCGGCCTCGGGATCGTCCGCCTGCTGGCCGTCGCCGTACATGTCGGCGGCGATCGCCGCGTAGCCGAGGCCCGCCAGCTGCTCCGCGCGGCTGCGGGCGTAGCTGTCACAGCCCCACCACTCGTGCAGCACGACGATACCGGGGACAGGGGTCGAGGTGTCGGCGGGGAGCGCGAGGAAGCCCTTGCAGGTGGTGCCTGCTGCGCTGTACTCGAGGTCGATCGTTTGGATATCGCTGGACATGGTCGTGAAGGTGAGTGATTGCGGGGCCATAGCTGGCCCCAAGCAGGCAGGGCCGGAGAGCCTAGCGGCAGCGCGCACCTATGAGGCGGACCGCAGGCCGCGAATCTCGCCGGGGGGGAGGTCCGTGTCCTCGTCGCTCAGCTCGCCCACGACTCCCAGCCTCCGCAGGATCTCCTGCTGGGGATCAAGGTCGCCGCCGGTCCGGGCATGGCCGCCGTCGGTCTGGAGCTCCCACGCGGCCACCTGGTCGCCGAGGTAGACCAGCAGGTCCTCCTCGATGGCTCGCCGCTTGAGCTCCGGGTCGAGGATCGGGAAGCAGGTCTCCACGCGGCGGTACAGGTTGCGCGACATCCAGTCCGCGCTGGACGCGAACACGGCGCCTCGTCCGCCGTCCTCGAAGTAGAAGACCCTGGAGTGCTCGAGGAACCGGCCCAGGACCGAGCGGACGCGGATGTTCTCCGAGATGCCCGGGATCCCCGGGCGCACGCAGCACGCTCCCCGCACGATGAGGTCGATCTGGACCCCTGCGGCGCTCGCGTCGTAGAGCGCGCGGATCGTGTTGACCTCGGTGAGCGCGTTCATCTTCGCGATGATCCGCGCGGGCTGGCCGGCCCGGGCGTTCTCGGCCTCCAGCCTGATGCGGCGACGCATCTCCTGGCGCAGGGTGAACGGTGCGTCGAGGAGGAGCTGGAGCGGCCGCGTCGCGCCGAGCCCCGTGAGTCGGTGGAAGACCTGGTGGACGTCCTCGGCGATGCGCGGGTCCGCCGTCAGGAAGCCTAGGTCCGTATACGTTCGCGCGGTCCGGGCGTGATAGTTGCCGGTCCCCAGGTGGACGTAGCGCACGAGCCCGTCCGGCTCGCGGCGGACGATGAGCGTCATCTTGGAGTGGGTCTTGTGGCCCACGATGCCGTAGACGACCTGGGCGCCGACCTCCTGGAGCTGGTTCGCGAGGTCGATGTTCTCGGCCTCATCGAAGCGCGCCCGGAGCTCCACGACGGCCACCACCTGCTTCCCATTGCGGGCCGCCGCCACGAGGGCGGCGACGATGGCGGAGTTGCGCTCGGTGCGGTAGAGGGTCTGCTTGATCGCCAGCACGTCCGGGTCGGAGGACGCCCTGCGGACGAGGTCGATCACGGGGGCGAAGGACTCGTACGGGTGGTGCATCAGGATGTCCCGCTCCCGGATCGCGGCGAACGGATCCTCTGCCCTGGCGAGCGCGCGTGGGATGCGCGGGGCCAGCGGCGGATACTTGAGGTCGGGTCGGTCCACCATGCCGTGGAGCACGTCCAGCCGACCGACGTTGACGGGGCCGTTGACCCGGTACACGTCGGCGTCGTCCAGCTCGAAGCGCTGGCGGAGAAGGCGCACGACCTTCTCCGGACAGTCGGCGGCGACCTCGAGGCGGACGGCCTCGGCGTACTTGCGCTCGGGGAGCTCGCCCTCGATGGCCTCGAGGATGTTCTCAACCTCCTCATCATCGACCCACAGCTCGCTGTTGCGCGTCACGCGGAACTGGTGGCAGCCCACCACCCGCATCCCGGGGAAGAGCGTCTCCACGTGGGCGTGGATGACCGACGAGAGGAGCACGAAGGCCAGCTCGTCTCCGCGGACGGACGGAGGGAGCGAGATCAGCCGCGGGAGGGCGCGGGGGACCTGTACGACGCCGAGCCTCGTGTCCCGTGCGAAGGCGTCCTCGCCCTCGACGATGACGATGAAGTTCAGGCTCTTGTTGAGGATCTTGGGGAAAGGGTGCGAGGGGTCGAGCCCCACCGGCGTCAGGATCGGCTCGACCTCCTTGCCGAAGAAGCCGCTGAGCCAAGTGGCCTGCTCGGGGGTCCACAGCTGGCGCTTGAGCACCTTGATCCCCTCGGCGGCGAGCAGCGGGAACAGGATGTCGTTGAGGACCTCGTACTGCTCGCGCACCAGCTCGGCGGCCTCGACGGCGATGTCATCGAGGAGCTGGTGAGTCGAGCGACCGTCGAACCCGACGCTGCTGGAGCGGAGGGTGAGGCGCTCCTGGTGCGACGCCTTGCGGACCTCGAAGAACTCGTCGAGGTTGGTGCTCGAGATGGTCAGGAACCGGAGCCGCTCGAGCAGCGGGATGGACTCGTCCAGCGCCTGGGCGAGCACCCGCCGGTTGAACTCCAGCAGGCTGAGCTCGCGGTTGATGAAGTGCTCGGGGGTGACCTCCTGCTCGAGGGGCCCGTGCTCAGGAGCGACCCGCCCCGTGGCGCCGCCATCCCGTTCCGCCGCGGCCTCGTCCCCTGGGCGGGGACCGTTCGAGTTGCTGCCGTCGACCATTCCTTCCCTACTCGTCGTCCTGAGCACGGGGGGCACAGGAGAGAAAGGGGCCCCTGAGCGCCGCCTGGCGGCATCTGATCCGAATTGATGCGCTAGGCCCGGCGGCGGAGCCGGCCCCGGCGGATGACGTCGCCGACCACCCCGGACATGCGCCCGGTGGGGGCGACCTCGAGGGTCAAGCCGAGGTCCTCTGCGGCGGCCTCCCAGACCTGGAGCTCCTCCTCGGAAGTGCTGATGACCGCCCCCTCTCCCGAGGCCACCAGGGCCTCGTCCACGAGCTCCCGGGCGCGCCGGCGCTCCTCCTTGGGGTGGCCGCCGCCGACGGCCTCAGGGGTGCCCTGGCGCTGGTAGAGCGCGTCGTGCAAGGCGGGGAAGGCATCCGGGTCGGTGAGCACGCTGGTCATCCAGACGTGGTCGCACCGCCCGAGCTCGCGGCCGAGCCAGGGCTCGGTCTTCGGGATCGGGAGCGCCGAGCGTCCCTCGACAGAGACCGCTCGCAAGGCGCGAGTCAGCTCCTCCATCTCGACGGAGGGCAGCGCCTTCCAGACGACCTTGCGGCCGAGGAGGATGGCCTCGAACAGCATCGGCGCGAGCTCGGCGACGGCGGCGCCGACGTAGAGCGAGCGCCCGCCGGGCTCCAGGGCCTCGCCGAGGTCGGAGGCCACCTTCAGTCCGGCGTCGAGGACCGCGCTGCGGCGCTCCTCGTCGAAGAACCCCTCGGCGTCGCCGTCGCAATAGACCGTGGCGACGAGGTCCCAGTTGACCTCCTCGTCCAGGGCCGCGAGGGTCGCGCCGAAGTGCTCGACGTTCCTGTCGGGGGAGCTCATTCGCTGGCCTCCGGGCTCGCGCTCACCGCGGTCTCCTCACCAGGGGCGAGCGGGATCCAGCGCACGAGCTTCCGCGCGGGCTCGATCTGTGACTCGGCGTCCAGACCGGCTCGCCACCGGAGCCCCCCCGGACCCTCGTACACCACGCCCTCCTCGAGGGCGCCGCCCTCGAGTGCGAGGTGGTGGGCGATGTCGAGCAGGAACCCGAGGACCTCGTAGGGGGGGAGGTCCGGGCGGTCGGGGAAGACGGCCTCGGTGTCCGGGAGGCCGACGAGTCCGAGGCCGATGAGGTCCGCGATCACCGCGCCCTCGCCGCTCTGCGCGAGGCGGCCGTTGACCCAGTTCTGCAGGGGGACCGCGCCCTGCTCCTGGGCGGCGGCGCGGATGTGCCCCATGACATGCCCGTCGCGCAGCGACTCGCCCCAGGGAAAGAAGAGGCACAGGCTCGCGGGGTCAGCGAGCATGGACAGGGCGAGGCGCTCGAGCTCCTCGACCTGACCCTGCGGGGTGCCCGTCCCCTCGGCCATGATCAGGTGGACGAAGCCCTGGTGTGCCTCCGCGGCCAGCGCACCGCCGGGCCAGACCACGCTCTGGTCCGCGGCTCGCTGGAGGGAGCCGGGGTGCAGCCCAGCTCCGGCGCCGCCGAGCTCCGCGAGGGACTCGGGGTCCATGTCGGGCCAGGGAGCGCCGAAGGTGGAGGCGTGCACCACGCCAGCGGGGGTGTCCAGGCGGACGTGGGTCGTCTCCAGCACCACGTCGCTCGTGTCGGGGAGCCGCCGGAAGACCTCGAAGAGCCGCTCCAGCGCGGGCGCCTCTCGGAAGAGCACCGCGGTGACGTGTGTGGGGGTAGGGGTGGGGGTGCCCATATTGATCAAGGCGCCGCCCGGGGGGAGCGCCTGGTGCTTCACTGCTTCTGGCCCTGGCCCTTGGCAAGGACGTGGTATTCACCGGCCGGTCGATCTCCAAAGCGCTCCACCGTGCCGTCGGGCCAGCGGACCTGGACGTCCTTGGCGACCGAGGCGCCGCCGAGGCCGAAGTGGGCTCGGGGGTCGTTGCTGGAGAGGTAGCTGTAGGCGGGATTGGCCTGTCGATACTGGCGCTTGCCCTCGTCACCGCGGGAGATGGAGACGGTCGCCCCATGCACGATGGCGGCCTTCTTGCCGGAGACCGTCTGGAAGCCGACCCAACTCGCGGCGGCCCCTTCGCGGGGGGCGATGTTCTCGAGCACCTTCACCCCGGCGTCGAGGTCCACCACGACGATGTCCACGTCGCCGTCGCCCTCGAGGTCTCCGAAGGCCGCGCCGCGGCTGGTGCCGATGATCGGGTCCGGCGTCGCCCCGGCGGGCTGGGTGAGCTTGAAGGTCACCCGCTTGCCCTTGCGGGTCCCGCGGAAGAGGTGGTTCGGCTCCGCGTAGGCGTCCCCCTGGTCGAAGCGCTCGCTCTCCTTCCAGGCCTGGACCGCGCCGTTCGCGACGTAGAGGTCGAGGGTCCCGTCGAGGTTGAAGTCCTGGAAGCCCATGCCGAAGCCCGTGAACTTCATGCTCACCCCCGCCGTGCCGGTCGTGTTGCTCATGTCACTGAACTTGCCGTTCCGGTTGCGGTAGAAGGTGTTGGTCTCCCGCCTCAGGTGCGTCATGTAGAGGTCGAGGTCGCCGTCCTCATCGAGGTCGACGAACTGCACGCCCATCCCCGCTTCGGGGGTGCCGTTGCCGTTCAGGCCGCAGCCTGCGCGGATCCCGCGGTCCTCGAAGACGGCCCGCCCGTCGTTGACCCAGAGGAGGTTGGTGGTGGCGTCATTGGCGACGTACACATCCAGGTCCCCGTCGAGGTCCGAGTCGCCGACCGCGAGGCCGAGCCCGTTGCCGAAGGCGGCGTCGATGCCCGTGCGCAGGGTCGCGTCGGTGAAGCCGAGCCGACCGAACGTGTAGAAGAGGTCGGCCGAGGGCGCGTTGTAGTTGTTCGGGCTGCAGTAGTCGGGCTCCCCGTAGTAGTTGAAGCACTCGATCTCGATCGCGTCGGACCAGCCGAGGTTGTTCACCACGTACAGGTCGAGCTTGCCGTCGCCGTTGGCGTCGAACATCGCGGCGCTGGTGGCCCAGCGGGGGTCGCCGACCTTCAGCTTCGCCGTCTTGTCGGTGAAGGTCCCGTCGCCATTGTTCACGTACATGACGTTCGGCCCGACGTTCGTCACGAAGAGGTCCGTGTCACCGTCACGGTCGAAGTCCCCGCAGGCGGCCCCCATGCCGTACGCGCTGTTGCCGACGCCGGCCTCCTCGGTCACGTCGGTGAAGCGGAGCGGACCGCCCTCCTCCGTGTCGTTCCTGAACAGCCGGTTGCCGGGGCGCTCGACGCCCTCTGGAGCGTCGCCGAGGATGCCGCCCTGGACGAGGTAGATGTCGAGGTCACCGTCGCCGTCGTGGTCGAGCAGGGCGACGCCGCCGCCCATGATCTCGGGGAACCGGTGACGGTCGGTGCGGTCGGCCTGGTGGACGAAGTCGACGCCGGCCTCGGCGCCGACCTCCCGGAACCAGACGGGGGGCGCCGCGGCGTCCTGCGCGACGGGGGCGGCGGCGGGGGCGAGCAGGGCGAGCAGGGAGGCGGAGGTGATCATCGTCAGAGGGAGGGCGGTGCGGTGGCGCGTGGGCGAACGGTGGGCAGGGCGGGGTTCAGGGACGCTCGCCGCCCGCGTCGGGCGCGGGGGTCTTCTGGCGCTCTTGCGCGATGTGTGCCTGGACGGCGGTGACGAACTGGGCGACCTGGGGGTTCCCGGGGCCAGCGGCCTCGAAGTCGGCCAGGACGGTCTGGGCGGCGTCGAGGTCTCCGATGGTCAGGTAGGCCTGGACACAGAACTGGAGGGCGGGGAGCTGCCCCGCGCCGGCGACGCGGAGCCGCTCGATGTAGGGGGGGATCTCGGCGGCGCGTTCGTTGGAGATCAGCGCCTGGATCACGGTCGAGAGGGTGGAGGGGTCCCTGGGGACGGTGTCGAGGTGGCGGAGCGCGTAGCGCAGCAGCTCCCGCGGGCGCCCCATCTGCGCGTAGAGGTTGGCGAGCTGGATGTTGAACTCCGGCTCCGTGCAGCCGAGGCGGAGGGCCATCTGGAAGGAGCTGAGGGCGGTCTGGAGGGACTGGCCCATGGCGTTCTGGTCCGTGGCGAAGCTGGCGCTGGTCTGGTGGCTCACGCCCACCCAATAGTGGAGGGAGCCGACCGTCGGCGCCGCGGTGGCCGCGGCGCTGGCGCTGGCGAGGGCGGACGCGCAGAGCTCTCGTCCCTGCTCCTGGAGCTGGGTGACGACGGCGGGGTCGACGGCGACGCCCTGGTTGGCCTGCTGCTGCATGTTGCCGAGCTGGAACTTGATCGCGTCGGCCCCCTGGAGGTCGAGCAGGCAGAGCTGCGTCAGGGTCGAGGGCTCGCCCGGCGAGACCTCGAGGCTGCGGGCGAGCAGCTCGCGGGCGCGCTCGATGTCACCGCTGCGCTGGGCCACGCGGGCGGCGAGGTTGAGCACCAGGTACTCGTCCTTGCGGCTCTCCATGATCTCCGCGAGGCGCCGGTTGGCCTCCTCCAGGTCTCCGGACTGCACGATCATCTCGATGACCATCATCCGCCGACCGAAGCCGCGCCCATAGGCCGTGAGCCGCGCGGTGTGAGGGCCGGGGGGGAACTCGGGGTAGGCGTTCTCTCCAGCGATCAGCTCCGCCTCCCCTTCCTCGACTTGCCCGAGCTCCAGCAGGGCGAGGCCGAGGGTGTAGTGGGCGTGACGGTAGCCCGGCGCCAGCTCGAGGGCCTTGCGGCAGAGGCTGACGGCCTCCTCAGGGCGCTCGAGGTCGAGCAGGGTCTGGGCGAGCCCCACGCGGCTCTGCGCGTACCGCACCACCGTCTGCTGGCGCTCCTCGGCCTCAATGGCCCGGCGCCACGCCAGCTCGGCGTCCTCGAGCTCACCGGCGAGGCGGAGGGCGTCGCCGAGGCGGGCCTGGACCACGGGGGTGTTCTTGAAGACCGCGGCGGTCGCCCGCAGGTCCGCGATGGCAGGCTCCAGATCTCCGGAGGCGAAGCGGCAGATGCCGCGCCGGAACAGCCACTGGGTGCCGTCGCCATCCAGCTGCAGGGATTGGTCGTAGCACTGCTCGGCGAGGGACCAGATCGTGTTGCCCTCGTAGGCGAGCCCCAGCTCTGCTCGGGCCGCGGCGCTCGTCGGATCGGCGGCGACCTCCGCGAGGAGCTCCTCGAGGAGCCGCACGAGACCGGGGTCCATGGCCGAGGTGTCGGCGATGGTCGGCGGGTCGCCCACCTTGGTGACCGGCTCCTGGGCGACGGCCGCGCCGCCCCATGCGGTGAGGGCGACCACGGCCGCTCCCTGGATCAATCGGGTGACAGGATTGGGACGCATCATCGAGCGGGGCGTGGTGGGGGGGCGGCGTGGGGACGTGCCGGCGGCGAGGCCGGTCGCCGGCGGGCGTGCGGGGCCCAGGGCGAGCCAAGGTGAGCGGACGGGACAGCGGGCGATTCGCGGCCGCATGGTAAGGGCGCCGGCCGGCGTCCGGGCGAAGCGGGAGGAAGTGACGCGGGGGGGGCCTCGGGGGGCGCGCCCTGACGTCCCTCAGGACTCCTCAGCGGCGCGGAGGGCCTCGACCTCTTCCACCTCGCCGATGACGTCGAGGATGGCCTCGAGAACGATCTCGGGGCGCTCGAGTTGGAGCTGATGCCCGGAACCTTCCACGAGCACGCGTTGGGCCCTCTTTGAGATGTCCAGGAAGGCCTCGCTCTGCTCGACCCAGAGGCGGTTGTAGGCCTCGCGCGGGAAGTCGGCAGGGGCGTCGGACGCCTGGAGGGTCTCCGCTGCGACGATGGCCCGGACGGGGAGGTCCGGGGTCGCGGCGAGGCCAGAGAGGTAGGCGACGTTCCTGGGTTCGCAGTCCAGTTCGCTCGCGGCCGCGCGCCGGACCCGCGGCTCGAGCTCGTGCGCGTCCAGCTCGGCGCGCAGGGGAGGCGGGAGCGAGAGGTGCCCGTTCGGGGACTGGCGGGAGTTCAGCAGCCTGAGGAGCCCGAAGCGGCCGAGCAGGGCGGCGAGCCCGATGCCCCAGGCCGAGGGCTTGAGCGGAGCGACCTGCTCCCTGCGGAGCAGGTCACCGAAGCCCTCGTGCATCGGGTCCACGAGCACCAGCGCGGAGGTCTCGAAGGGATACCGGTGGGCGTAGGTCCGGACCACGCCCGCGCCGGTCCCGTGTCCGACCAGGATCACGGGCCGTCCGGGGGCCAGCCGTTGGAGCAGGTGATGGAGCTCCCGCGCCAGCGTCTCGACGTCACGGGGCGGTGGACCGCTCTCGCTCCACCCGAGCCCGGCGCGGTCATAGACCACCGCCGTCGACACCTTGCCGAGCTCCTCCGGGAGCCGGCCCCAGTGCGTGGACCAGGCGCCCTCGTCCGCCTCGAAGACGACCAGGCGCTCTCCGTCTCCGAAGACGCGGGCGTGAAGGCCGTGTCCGCCGACATCAACGGACCGTCCCGGCCGCGGCCAGCGCTTGCCGTCCCAGCGGCGGGCGGCGGCCTCAACGAGCAGGCCGATGAGCAGGACGGCGGCGGAGAGATAGAGGACGATCACGGCGTGGGCGCGGGAAGCGGCGAGACAGTCTACCCGCAAGCAGCCGCTGGTTCTGCCCCGGTGTGGGTGCTCGCCTGCCCTGAAGTGGCCCATCGAGGAGGGGGGCGCTCGGCGATGGAGGCCGCCCAGTGAGGCGGCCGGATCAAAATCAAAGGGGTGCCCGGGCGCCGGTCCTGTGGAGCCAGCCCTTTGGGGCCAGTCGTTTGGGGCCAGTCGTTTGGGGCCAGTCGTTTGGGGCCAGTCGTTTGGGGACTGCCCTCCGGGGTCGGCATGGGGACGCGGCGGCTCGC
>CBFHHK010000059.1:0-11780 GCA_965655435.1 Planctomycetota bacterium
GGCCGGCGGGCCACGTGCATGGCGGTCCCCGCGGTGAGGGCGGGCAGGACGAGCACCACGAGCGCGACGAAGGCGCCCACGCGGGGCGTCCCCGCGAGGGAGGCGTCCGTTTGGATCCGGGCGCACAGGGCCTTGAAGCCCAGGGGCTCCGCGATGCCGGCGGCGAGTGCCAGGGCAGCGACGCCCAGTGCCCCGGCGCCCAGGAGGAGGGCGGCGCAGCGGTGGTCCCCGGCGCGGAGGGTGGCGCGGCCGAAGACGGCCCCGCCAGCCGCGAGAAGAGAGGCGAGGACGGCGGCGAGCAGGGCGTCCTCCCCGCGCGTGGCAAGCCCGAGCCGCAGGGCCAGTCGGGAGAGGCCCTCCAGGCCAAGGGCGACGCCAGAGGAGGCGACCAAGACGCCCGCCGAGAGGGCCCAGGAGGCTGGCCCGCTCAGGGGCTGGTTCGATCGGCTGGGCGGCGCGGCGGACCCGCTGGGCGCCCCGAGAGGTCCGGCTACGCCGAGGCTCGTCCCTCCGAGGCTCGTCCCCTCTCGGCTCGGCACCCCGGAGAGGGAGGAGGGCGGTCGCTGCCTGCGGGAGAGCGCCGCCGCGAGGGCCGCGAGGATCAGCCACGGGCTTGTGATGGCCCATGGCGCCGCGATCCCCACGAAGAGGCCGCCGTCCACCGGGTCCAGCAACGCGCTGGCGACCCCCGCCGCGGCCCCGGCGAGGAGCGCGCCCCGGGCGGGACGTGGGATGGGGCCAGCGGCCATGAGGAGCAGGGCCGCTGCCGCGAGCGCGACGCCGCGGGTCGCCGCGGCGCGGACGGGATCGGGCCCGGAGAGGTCGAGGACGTCCGGGAAGAGCGGAGCGCGCGCTCGCGCGAGGAACCCGCCCAGTCCGAGGCCCAGCAAGCCCGTCACACCGAGCCGTCGGGCGGCGTGGGTCCTGGAGCTGGCACTGGCGTTCATGGATTCGGAATCTAGCCGCGCCCCTGGGCCGCGGGGGGCTGGATTCGCGCGATCCGCAGGGGACTTCGGGGGGGGCGCGCGGCATCCTCCACCCGTCATGACAGACGCTTCAACGACGCCCTCGCCCGAGGCGAGATCCTTCCCTCGCTCTGAGATCAGGGTCCTCCTCCTCGAGGGGATCAGCCAGACCGCCGCGGACGCCTTCCGCGGGGCCGGGTACTCACAGATCGAGGAGGCCAAGGGGGCCCTGGCTGGGGACGAGCTGAAGGCCGCGCTGCGTGAGGTCCACTTCCTCGGCATCCGGTCGCGGACCCAGCTGGATTCGGGCACGCTCGAGGGTGCGCGCAAGCTGGTGGCCGTCGGGTGCTATTGCATCGGAACCAACCAGGTCGATACGGCCGCGGCGAGGCGCCGTGGGGTCCCGGTCTTCAACGCGCCGTACTCCAACACGCGCAGCGTCGCGGAGCTGGTCATCGCAGAGGCGGTGATGCTGCTGCGCGGCGTCCCCCAGAAGAACATGTCCTGCCACCGCGGCGAGTGGCTGAAGTCAGCGGTGGGCAGCCACGAGGCGCGGGGCAAGACCCTGGGCGTCGTGGGCTATGGCCACATCGGCAGCCAGGTGGGTGTCCTCGCCGAGATGCTCGGCATGCGGGTCATCTACCACGACGTCGTGTCGAGGCTCACGCTCGGGAACGCCGAGAGCGCAGGCAGCCTCGAGGGCCTCCTGCGCCGCTCGGATGTCGTCACCCTGCACGTGCCGGAGCTGCCCTCGACCCGCGACCTCATGGGCGCCAAGGAGCTCGGCTCGATGAGGGACGGCGCGGTGCTCATCAACGCCTCCCGGGGTCAGGTCGTGGACCTCGACGCCCTGCGCGGCGAGCTGGAGCGCGGGCGGCTCGCGGGGGCCGCGGTCGACGTCTTCCCCAAGGAGCCCAAGGCGGCCGGCGAGCGGTTCGAGTCCCCTCTGGCGGGGCTCGATAACGTCCTCCTCACGCCCCACATCGGGGGCAGCACGGAGGAGGCGCAGGCGGGGATCGGGCGCGAGGTGACCGAGAAGCTCCTGCGTTACAGCGACGACGGCTCGACCCTCTCGGCCGTGGACTTCCCAGAGGTGTCCCTGCCGCCCCACACGGGCGACGCGCGGCTCTTGCACGTTCACGAGAATCGGCCAGGGATCATGAGCGCGATCACGGACGTCATCGGCCGGAGCAGCGCCAACATCGACGCCCAGTACCTGCAGACCCTCGGAGACGTGGGCTACGTGGTCACGGACGTGGCGGCGGACCGTGGCGCGGCGCGGAGCCTGATGGCCGAGCTGCGCGACCTCGAGGGGACCCTCCGCACGCGAGTGCTATTCTGAGCGGCGTGCCGCCGATGGAAGAACAGCAGGAGCCGGGTCAGGGGAGCGGGGGAGGCTCGGAGGTCCGCTTCGACGCCCCCGAGGACCTCGCCACCCGCTCCATCCGGCGGGAGCTCACCCTGTGGTACGCCTCCAACAAGCGCGACCTGCCCTGGCGCCGAACGCGGGACCCCTACGCCATCTGGGTCAGCGAGGCCATGCTCCAGCAGACCCGCGTGGAGACCGTCAAGGAGTACTGGCCGCGCTTCCTCGAGCGCTTCCCGACCGCGACGGCCCTGGCGTCCGCTGAGGAGGAGGCCGTGCTCGAGGCCTGGTCCGGTCTTGGCTACTACCGTCGGGCTCGCTCGCTCCAGGCGGCGGCTCGCGTGATCGCCGAGGAGCACGGCGGGGTGTTCCCGAAGGACCTCGGGGCCGCCCTCGACCTGCCTGGGGTCGGGCCCTACACGGCGGGCGCGGTGGTCTCCATCGCCTATGACGTGCCCGCCCCGCTGGTGGACGGCAACGTGGAGCGGGTCTTCGCGCGGCTGTTCGGGATGGAGGGGGTCCGGGGATCCGGCCCCCTGGGTCGGGCCTGCTGGGCCGCGGCGGATCACTTCATCGAGCGGCTCGAGGGGTCCGTGGCGCCCAGCGTCTGGAATCAGGCGTTGATGGAGCTCGGCGCGCTGATCTGCACGCCGCGGGCGCCCCGGTGCGACGAGTGCCCCTTGGCCGGCGCCTGCGTCGCCCGGGCCCGTGGGAACGCCGTGGGCCTCCCGCGGCCCAAGCCGCGCCGGGCGTCCACGGAGGTGGAGCTGGAGATCTACGTCATCGAGCGCGGCGGCCGCTGGCTCCTGGAGCAGCGGCCCGAGGGGGGGCTGATGGGGGGCATGTGGCAGTTCCCGACCGTCGAGGTCACCTCGTCAGGTCTCTTCCCTGACGAGCTGGGCCCCGCGCTCTCGGCCTCCCTCGAGCCGGAGCACGACCTGATCGCGCTGACCCACGGGATCACCCACCACCGCATCCGAGCCCGGGTTCGCTCGGCCCGCCTCGCCACGATAGGCGATGCCGCGGCGGCCTGGTTCGCGCCCTCGGAGGCGGCGGCCCTCGCCCTCACGGGCATGGCGCGCAAGGTGGCGGAGCGGCTCGCCCCGGCGCGCGACCCGCTCTTCGACCAGAGCTGAGGTCGAATCGCCGTTGCCTTTGGGCCCGGGGCGCATAGACCCTTACCCTTGGCAGGATCCCATGTCGCAGCCGGAAACCCCCCAGAAGTCACACGGCGTCACCATCGTCGTCCCCGCGTTCGACGAGGAGAACGGTATCGAGGGCGTGGTCGAGCGCCTCACCGCGCTCGACCTCGGCCGACCGACCGAGATCCTCGTGGTCAACGACGGGTCTCGCGACCGCACGGCGGACGTCCTCGGGCGCCTCGAGCCGGCCTTCGAATCGCTGACGGTGCTCAACCACCGGGCCAACCGAGGCTACGGCGCGGCGCTCAAGACGGGTATCCGCGCGGCGGCCCACCCGATCATCGTGATCACGGACGCGGACGGGACCTACCCGGAGGACCGGATCGTGGATCTGCTCGAACGCGTCGACGACGGGGCCGAGATGGCCGTCGGCGCGCGGACCGGCGCGGACGTTCACATCCCCTGGCAGCGCCGGCCCGCCAAGCGCATCCTGCGCGGCATCGCGGCGTACCTGGCCGGCGAGCCGATCCCGGACCTGAACTCCGGCCTGCGGGCGATCCGTCGAGATCTCTGCCTGCGCTACGAGTCGATCTTCCCGAACGGGTTCAGCTTCACCACCACGATCACCCTCGCGTCGCTCACCAACGGGCACCGGGTCGACTACGTGTCGATCGACTACGCCCAGCGGGCTGGGAGCTCGAAGATCAGGCCCATCCGGGACACCCTCGGCTTCCTCGCCCTGATCATCCGGACGGTCGTCTACTTCAACCCGCTCAAGGTCTTCTATCCACTGGGTGGCCTCGTGGCTGTGCTGTTCACAGCCTCGCTGGCCTATGACCTCTTCTTCGTGGAGGCCGGACCCAACCTCGGCGACAAGACGGTCCTGCTCTTCGTCGCGCTCGTCCAGACCCTCACTCTTGGCCTCGTGGCAGACCTCATCGACAAGAAGTCTCGCCTCGGCGGTCCCCCGCGCTCATGAGACTCACCAACGCCCTCGTCCTCCTCGGCCTCGTCGCCTTCGGCCCCCTCGCCTCGGCCCAGTCCTTCGAGGAGGTCCGGGACCGGATCATCGCGGAGCGCGACGCCATCGAAGATGGGGAGGTGCGGCAGCTGGGGGAGTTCGAGACCCGTGAGGCCATGGAGGCGCTGCTGGCGGCCTATGACCGCTTCGCGAGCGCGTATCGCCGGCGGGAGGTGGTCATCGAGCTCAAGCGCTTCGACGACCACGAGGAGTCCTTCCAGCCCGCCCTCGAGAAGCTCATGCAGGTCGCGGTGGAAGAGCCGTCGCTCGAGGTCCGTACGGCGGCCCTCGAAAGCCTCGGCCTCTGCGCCCAGAACGGGCCGAACTTCCTCGCGATCATCGTCGAGTCCAACGCGGACGACAGCATCCGAGAGCGCGCCATGGAGCTGCACGTCCGCCTCAGCGGCGACTCCAATGACGGGTGGTATCGAAAGATCTACGAGCGCTCCCTCGGCAGCGTCCAGGAGGAGCTGCGGGGGTCAGACTCCAAGAAGCGCAAGGGGCGCCGCCGCCGGGGTGACGAGGAGGAGACCCAGGAGAAGAAGCAGATCATCTGGCCGACCGCGCGCCTGCGCGCGACGGCCATGGGGGCGATCATCGAGTCCCTCTCGAGCGAGGACCTGCAGGTCGCCGTCGAGCGGGACCGGAGCGGCGGGGTCCGCCGCGCCGCGCTCACTGAGCTGGCGCGCCGGAAGGACAAGGCCGCCCTCGACTTCGCCGAGACGATCTTCGGTCGCCCCGACTTCCCGCCCCTCGATCGCGAGGTCGCGGCGGACATCCTGCTCGACGAGCTGGGCGTGGACATGGCGGGCGAGTTCATTGACGTGGCGCTCAAGGCGCCCACCCCCCAGTCCCTGCGGAACCACCTCGCGGTGCTCCTCGCCGAGCTGAACGACGAGGCCGTCGAGAAGAAGCTCGTCAAGCTGATCGGCAAGGGGAAGACCCAGCAGAAGGTCTTCGCGCTCCACTCGACGGTCAACGTCAAGGACCCCAAGCTGCTGAAGCGGATTCGAAAGGGGCTCCGGGACAAGCAGGAGGAGGTCGTGGTGGCGACGGTCGACGCGCTCATCGCCCGCCGCGACCGAGAGTCGATCGAGGACCTCGAGAAGCTCTTCGAGAAGACCAAGCTCGACGGGGTCCGCGCGGCCGCGCTCCGGGGCCTCTCCGCCCTCTACGATGGGGAGAACGAGTGGGTCGTCCGCCTGAAGGGGCTCACCGACGCGGAGGACCTGGACATCCGGAACGCCGCGCTGGCCGAGATCGCCCGGCTTGGCCGTCGGAACATGGACGAGCTCTACATCGAGAAGCTCTCCGACGACAACTGGTCCACCCGCCTGATCGCGCTCCGCGCCCTGGAGTCGCGGCGTGACCCCCAGGTGCTCGCGCCGATCATCGCCAGGATGTCCGCGGAGCAGGGGCGCATGGGAATCGAGTTCGGGGACACGCTCTTCCGGCTCACGGGGCAGGCCTTTGGCGCGCGCGCCAGCTCCTGGGAGCGCTGGCTCGCCTCCACGCCTGCCGACGAGATCGAGATCGTGCCCGAGGCCGAGCTGGAGACCATCGTCGAGGCGACGGAGGAGCGGAAGCTGCGTCAGATCTCGAGCGCGGCCTTCTTCGGCGTCCGGATCGAGTCCCACCGCGTGCTCTTCATCCTCGACGTCTCTGGCTCCATGAACGAGCCCATGCGGGCCGAGTACGTCGGCGAGCTGGGCCGCCCGAGGATCGACGTCGCGAAGGAGGAGCTCGCCCAGGCGGTCCAGTCCCTGGACGCCGGGGCGCTCTTCAACATCGCGCCCTTCTCCGGGGGCGTGGATAGCTGGCTCGAGGAGGGGGTCGTCGGCGCCGACGACTACTCTCGCGAGGACGCGCTGGTCTACATTGACCGCCTCGGGGCGGCCGGCGGGACCAACCTCTACGGGAGCCTGGAGTTCGCCTTCGACGACCCGGACGTGGACACGATCTTCATCCTCTCGGACGGCGAGCCGTCGGTGGGGGACATCATCGACCCCCAGCTGATCCGAGAGGCCATCGCCGAGCGCAACGCGACCCGCAACGTGGTCATCAACACCATCGCGTTTGGCGCCGACCTCCAGGTGCTGGAGTGGCTCGCCGAGGACAGCGGTGGCACCCACGTCTCCATCGACTGAGCGTCGCGGGTGAAGGTCCTCCTCTCCCTCGCGGTCGCGCTCGTCGCGCTCGCCCTGCTCTTCTCGTGGGGCGGGGTGGATCCTGGGGATGTGCTCGGGACCCTCGCGGAGGCGGACCTGCGCCTGGTGGCCCTGGCCTTCCTCATTCAGGCCCTGATCTACGTCTTCCGCGCCATCCGGCTGCGCGTCCTGCTGCTCGGGGCCGGCGGCGCCGACGTGTCGATTCCGGGGCTCACAGCGGCGTCCGCGGCGTGGATCCTCGACAGCCACGTGCTGCCAGCCAAGGTGGGAGAGGCGAGCCTCGTGCTGCACCTCTCGCGGGTCGGCGTGCGCGCGGAGCACGGGCTCATTGGCCTGGTGGTGTCCCGTCTGCTGGACCTCGCGACCCTGCTCCTCGTCCTGGGCGTCGCCTGCTCTGCCATGGCGGCCGCAGGGGAGCACCCCGACCTCCCCTGGCTCCAGTCGCTGGGCCTGTTCGCTCTCGCGGCCGCCACGGTCCTCGCGGTGGTGATCCTGAGGGGTGAGCACCTTGTCCGGGTCGGGCGCGGGGTCGCCGTGCGCGTGCTGCCCCGGACCCTGGGGGAGCGCTCGGGCCGGTTCCTCTCCCGGGTCGAGGACGCCCTGCGGATCCTCCCGCGCCGGTCGGTGCTGGGAGCGGCGCTCCTGAGCCTGCCGGTCTGGGCCTGTGTGCTCGGGGTCTACGCGGCGCTCGGCGTCGGCGTCGGGCTCGAGGGGCTCGCCGCCGCGGACCTGCTCTTCGGCGCGAGCCTCGCGGTCCTCGGGAGTCTGGTGCCCATCAACGGCTTCCTGGGCTTCGGGATGCTTGATATGGGCTGGGCCTGGGGGTTCACCGCCGTGGGCGTGCCGGAAGGCCACGCGGTCTCCACGGGGCTCGCCTTCCACGCCCTGTACATCGTCGGGGTCGGGATCCTCGGCGCGGTCGGTCACGCGCGGCTGCTGGCCTGGCGTCGTTGATCGCAGCCCCGCGCTGGCGTTGAGCGCGCCCGGCTCGGCCTACCTCTCGGAGGAGGCGGGCGGGTCCTCGCCCTGACCTCTGACGAGGACGTGCGTGGAGTCGGCGGCGAAGGGTCCGAAGGCCTCGGGCTCGCCGCCGTCGGGCCAATGAACGGTCACGGCGTCGATGGCCGTCGCGTCACCGAGCCCGACGTGAGCGTGGATCTGGTTCGCGGAGCAGAACCCGTAGGCCCCGGTGAGCGTCCGCCAGCGGACCTCGTCACCGAACTCCACGCGGAGCCGCGCCCCGATCACGTCCTGAAGCGGCTGCCCCTCTGGCGTCACCACGCGGAAGCCGATCCAGTTGCCCTCCGCGCCGACGTTCCGGAGGACGCGCGTGCGCTCGCCGTTCTCCGAGAGGACGATATCGATGTCGCCGTCGCCGTCGAGGTCGCCGAGCGCCAACCCGCGGGTGGAGCCCAGGTAGGCCTCCTGCACGCCGCCCTGGGGCTCGACCTCCTTGAACTGGCCACTCCCCGTTCCGCGGAACAGCTGGTTCGGCTCGGCGTAAGGCTTCTCTGGATCAAAGGACATGGTCCAGCGGGCCACCCGCCCGTTGCCGACATAGAGGTCGAGGATCCCGTCCTGATCGAAGTCAGCGACCCCGAGGCCGAAGCCGGTGTAGTTGAGGCTCGTCGCGTGGAGCCCAGCGTTCAGCGTACGATCGCGGAAGACGCCTCTGCGGTTCACGTAGAGCGTGTTGCTCTCCGTCCGCAGGTGGGTCATGAGCAGGTCCGGGTCTCCGTCGTCTTCCAGGTCCAGGACCGCGACACCCATCCCGGCCTCGACGGCCCCGTTCATGTTGACCGCGCACCCCGAGAGGAGGGACCGGTCCAGGAACGTCCCGTCGCAGCCGTTGATCCAGAGCTGATTGGCGGTGCCGTCATTCGCGACGTAGACGTCCTGCCAGCCGTCCCCGTCGAAGTCGTCCACGACCACCCCGAAGCCGTTCCCGAACGCTGACGGGAGGCCCGCGGCCTCGGAGCGATCGCTGAACGTCCCGTCGCCTTCGTTGCGATACAAGACGTCCTGCGCCGGAGCATCGAAGTTGGTCGGGTTGCAGTAGTCCGGCCCGCCGCCAGCGCCGGTGCACGGGAGCTCCGCACCCGGAGACCAGTCCACGTAGTTCGCGACGAAGAGGTCGAGGTCCCCGTCCTGGTCGGCGTCGAAGAACGCGGCGCTGGCACCCCACCCAGGGTGCCCGACGTTGGCCTCGGCGGTCACATCGGAGAACGTCCCGTCACCGTTGTTCTGCAGGAGGGCGTTGGGTCCCAGGTTGGTGATGTAGAGATCAAGGTCGCCGTCCTGGTCGTAGTCCCCCACCGCAGCGCCGCGGCCGTTGCCCTGGTGCCCTGCCCCCGACGCCTCGGTCACGTCCACGAATCTGCCCGAGCCGTCGTTGCGATAGAGTCGGTTCGCTGACGACGCGCCGCCTGCGGCCGAGGGGTCACCGGACTGCAGGCAGTAGACATCGAGGTCGCCGTCGTTGTCGAAGTCGATGAGCGCGACGCCAGCCCCGACGCACTCGGGCATCAGGTACTTCTGCTCGTCGTAGGCGATGTGTTCGAAGCTGAGGCCGGACTCATCGGTCACGTCCTCGAACCAGACCTTGCCGGCCGTTCCTCCGCCCGCCTCCGACGTCGACGCGTCGCCCGAGCAAGCGCAGAGGGCCGCCGCTGCGAGCGCGAGTGTGGTCCGTTGCGAGCGCGGTAGCCTCCGCGTGAGCTGCACGTTGGCGATCATCGGGCACCTCGCTTCAGCTGCTGGAGCCGTGAGCGGACCTGCCTGACGCGTGGCTCCTTCGGGTCGATATCCTCGGCCTCCAGGATCAACCGCTCGGCGTCCGCGAGGCGTCCCGCGGACATGTAGAGGGACGCCGCGCTGACGCGGGAGGGGAGGAAGCTCTTGTTGAGCCGGTTCACCTGCTCGAAGGCCGCGCAGGCCTCGGCGGCGAGCCCGAGTCGGGTGTTCGCCTCCGCCACGATCAAGAACGCCTTCACGTTCTCCGGTTCGAGTTCGCAGACGCGTGTCGCGCTCTGCAGCCCGCCGGCGGCGTCCCGCTGCAAGATACAGATCTTCGCTCGCTCCATCTGGCCGCGTACCTGCCCCGGCATGAGGGCCACCGCACGATCGATGGCCTTCCTCGCCTCGGGCAGGTCCCCGAGGGTCTTCTGCGTGATGGCCAGGTTGAGCCAAGCACCGAACCGGTCGGTGCCCGACGCGGTGAGGCCCACGAGGATCTGCCTCGCCTGTTCCCAGTCCTCGACCTGCATGTAGATGCCCGCGAGGTTGTTCAAGGTGACCTCGTCATCCGGGTAGTACACGAGCAGGTCCTCGAGGACGCGGATCGCTCGCGCGGTCTCCCCCTTGCTGCTCAGGCTCCCGGCGTAGGTGTTCCGCTGCCCGTAGCCCATCCCCAGCTTCTGGAGGTCCGCGCCGCTCGCGTGCGGGATCAGGATTCGCTCCGCGCCGAGGCCCGCTTCGAGGGCGATCTCCGCCTGGTCGATGCGCCCGAGCGCTCGTTGGGCGAGCCCGTAGGCGTAGAGCGCGGGCTTCAGGGTGGGGGCCGCCTGGATGGCGTGTTCGAGCGGTTCGATCGCCTCCGCAGGGCGGTCGACCGCGACGAGCGCCTCGCCGAGGCTCGCCTCGGCCAGCGGGGCAGCGCCATCGGAGGCCAGGTTCACGGCCTTGCGGAAGCTCGCGACGGCACGCTCCATGTCTCCCTGATCCATGTGCAGGTACCCGACGCGGTGGTGGGCGGCCGCGCTCCCGGGCATCTCGTCCACGGCGGCGAGGAGGCGGGCAGAGCCCTCCTCGAGGTCTCCCAAGCTGACCTTCGCGATGCCGAGCCGGAAGTTCCAGGTGGGGTCATCCGGATCGAGGGCGAGGGCGTTGGCGTAGGAACTCGCCGCCTCGGAGGTGAGCTGGTTTGCCTCGTAGAGGAGCCCGAGGCGACCGTGGGTCGCCGCGCTCGCCGGCTGCTGCTCGACCCGGGTCAGGTACTCGTCGACGGTCTCCTTGAGCAGGGGCCCCAGAGCGGCCTCGTCCTGAGGTCGCACCGGGTCGATAGGACCGGGCTGGCCGCAGCTCAGGGTCAGGAACAGGGCCAGGCAGGGGAGGCTCTTGCGCATGGTGGAGGTCATCTTGGGCTCACTCTTAACCTAGCCTGCTGGCCGAGCCCGCGGCGACCGAAGCTCGAGTCCTCGGGCGGCGGCGAGCCTGGCCTGTGGAGCGCGAGTGGGCCGAGAGTTGGCCGGGAGTTGGCGGGGCAGGAGCCGCAGCGGCGGCGGGGTAAGAGGTCGCTATCTGAGGCACGCGCACGGGGGCAGGGGCGGTGATTCGCCAGGCCGTCGGCGTCCAGGGGGCGAGCTCCCCGGGGGTCGCCACGGGCCGCAGGGGCCCGAGGCACGGGTGGATCCGCGAGGCGCTCCATGGGCGGGGTCATGGCTCGGATACCGTGGACCGCACGATGAATGCCCCCGATCAAGACAGGACCAACCTCGCCCCGCTCGCGGCAGGACCAGGCGACCGCCGCGTGGGGCTCGTGATCGAGCTCCGACCGGAGATGGAGGGCCGCTACCGGGCGCTCCACGCGGACCCGTGGGAGGGCGTGCTGCGCCGGATCACCGGCTCGAACATCCGGGACTACTCCATCTATCTGGCGAGGGTCCACGGGCGCCTGCTGCTGTTCAGTCACTTCCGCTACGTGGGGGAGGACCTCGAGGCGGACATGGGCCGGATCGCAGAGGACGAGGAGACGCGCCGCTGGTGGCGGGAGACCGAGCCCTGTCAGATGGTCCTGCCGGGTACGCCTGACGGGGAGCAGTGGCTGCCCGCGGAGGAGGTCTTTCATCATGGTGGAGCGCGGCTGCCATGAATTGAGGCGGCGAATCTCCGTCGGGTTCTGGTCTCCGTCGGGTTCTGGCCATTTCGGGAGTGAGACAGCCCCCGCACCATGTCGATAGGACCAGGGTTAGACTCCATGGCCACCTTCGAGAGCGCCCTACTCAGGATGACCCAAGTGCGACAACCCGACCAACTCAGCCCCCCTTTGCCACTCTTCGCGGCAGCACTTATTTCGCTCGTGGTCAGCGCCTCGAGCTGCGGAGAGCCTGAGCCTCTGCC
>CBFHHK010000059.1:11879-21419 GCA_965655435.1 Planctomycetota bacterium
TGAGCGTGAGGGGACCCTCTATCGCCTGCTCGATGAGGCCTCGGAGGTGGTGCCTGCAGATCGCGAGGTGGAGCGGTTGATCAGCGTCAGCATCGAGCGCAAGGACCGAGAGAACCCTCCCGTCACGGGAGTCGGGTCCGGCGGCACGCTGGTGACCCTCGTTCGCCCTATGGGCCGAAGCGAAGACCCGAAGGACTTCCTGCCAGCGTTCGTCGTTCGAGGCGCGGGTGAGAAGTCGATCACGTACCGCGCGCCCTTTGAGCGCGACGACGCGACCACCGTCGCAGCGTTCATCTCGTGCTACGGCGACGGCCTTGAGCGCGCCCGAATCGCGCTCCTCGGGGAGGATGGAGCGATCGCTGAACGGACCGCTTGGTCGGAGTTCGAGAGGCGGCGGGAGCCGCGCTTGCTCGAGTTCACGTTGGCAGAGCCCGAGCGGAAGGGCCAGACGATGGGCGGCGTGGTGCTCGAATTCGAGGGTCGAGGTGCTCACGGTGCAGTGATCGCGCTCGACGTCCTCTCGAGCCCGGTTGGCGCCGCCATGCCCCAGGTCGGCGTCTCGCCCTCCGTCGTGGTTGCAGGTGATCAGTCGCGCACCGCCGCGGGCTTGGTCGAGGGCGCGGCTTGGCGCGCGGACTTCCAGACCCTCGGGGACTCACGGGTCCACCTCTCGATGTTCTGGCCCCTCGCGGTCCGCCGAGGCGGTGACCGGCCGGAGATCACGGTCCGAGCGACGGGGCCTGAAGGCGTCCTGGAGGAGAGCACCAGGGTCCCCGCCGCGGCGGAGGAGCGCTGGGTCGACTTCGAGGTCGACCTCAAGGCGCTGGGTGAGGGCAGCGCATCGATCGAGTTGGAGGTCAGCGACGGAGGAGATCCCAGCCGAGTGGCAGGCGTGCTGCTCGGCGACGCCGTGATCACCAGTCCCTCCGCCAAGGCCCCCACGGTCCTCCTGATCACTTCCGACACGCACCGAGCGGACCACCTGGGCGTGGCCTTCAGCCGGCCGATGGTGGACACCCCGGCCCTCAACGCGCTCGCCGAGCGCGGCCTCTACTTCACGGATTGCCAGTCGACGACCAACGTCACGAACCCGTCTCACATCTCGGTGATGACGGGGATTCACCCGCGGGATCACCAGATCGTGGACAACACGACGGTGCTCTCGTCGCGGGTGGAAACCCTCGCTGAGGCGTTTCAGCGCGCTGGGTACCGGACGTTCGCCTCGATCAGCACGCAGCACCTGGGACCGAATCAATCCGGTCTCGGCCAGGGGTTCGACCGTTTCAATTCGACGGAGGACTTCAAGCGGCGCGGAGAGGAGTCGGTGGGGAACGTTCAGGACTGGATCGAGGAGGCGGGAGGCGAGCCCGTGTTCGCCTGGATCCACCTCTTCGACGCTCACGCGCCCTATGAGCCGCCCGGCGGCTTGAACAGCGCCTACTACGACGGGGAAGACCCCCGTGACCCGTCGCGGACGCTGGCGATCGGAGGCGTGGAGGTGCCCCACTGGGTCGCCCGCGAGAAGCTCACGGACGTCGACTATGTGAACGCGCTCTATCGCGGTGAGATCGACGGGATTGACGCCTCGCTCCGAGAGTTGCTCGCGCTCCCGCGGATGGCGAACTCCTGGATCGCGTTCACGTCCGATCACGGGGAGAGCCTCGGGACCAAGGGGATCTGGTGGGACCACGCGGGCCTCTACCTCCCGAACCTGCAGGTGCCCATGATCCTCGCAGGGCCGGGGATCGAGGCGCAGCGGGTCGAACTCCCCGTTCAGCAGATCGACGTCGGCCGGACCCTCCTGGGCCTCGCTGGGATCGAGGTGGAGTTCCCGGGACGCGACCTGATCCAGTTGGTCGAGGATGAGCCGGGCGATGAGCCCAGGTACTCCATCTCAGCGCACGGGCTGCAGGCGGGCATCAGCGTGGGGAACTGGTACCTCTCGCTCGATCTGCGCTCCTTCCAGGCGGCCAAGTTTGGCGAGCCGTGGGAGAAGGGCCGCGTACAGCTGTTCGACCGCCGCAACGGCGTGGACAGCTCGGAGAATGTCCTCGAGGAGCACCCGAAGCGGGCCAAGGCCATGCGAGCCGCGCTCGTGGAGTGGCTCGGGCGCGGGAGCTCGGGAGGCCTGGGGAGCGCCGTCGACCTCTCGGCGCAGGCTGCTGCGAACCTCGAGGAGCTCGGCTACGGCGGGTACACCGAGCGCTCAGAGTCGACGTGGTGGAGCGAGGCCGAGGTGGACGAGGCCTGGCTGGCTCCCTTCAGGGATTGATCCCCGTGGGGCGACGAGCGTGCGCGCAGTAGCGGGCCTCACGGCCAGCCCCTCGCGCGCGCGGTGGTCCATAAGGCGGTCCATTAGAGAGACGAGCCCGGCGCCCCGAGGGAGGGGCGCCGGGCTCGTCCGGTCTCGGGGTCAGGCGTCGCTCAGCGGCGCCTGGAGGCCTTGAGCCTCTCGATGGCCGCGCGCGCGTCGCGCTCGGCCGCCGTGCCCTTGTACTTGTCCCGAATCTTCTCGAGCTCCTTCTTGGTCTTCTCGTAGCGCGAGGCCTTCACCTTCCCGGAGGTCAGCTTGGCGACCTTCTCCTGGGCCTTGAGGATCGACTGGGCCTCCTTGTTGCCCTTGAGCTCCGCGAGGATCGCGGTGACCTTCTCGCCGCCGGGCCAGACCTTGACGGCGTCCTCGAGGGACTCACCGATGGACTGGACCTTCATCCAGTCGCCGGCCTTCGCGGCCTTCTCCATGGTGGAGAGGCGGCCGTCGGCCATGCCGACGACGGCGGCGGCGATGTCGGGGTGCTCCTCTTCGATCTTGGCGGAGGCCTTGATGGCGTCGCCGAGGTTGCCCTTGCGCAGGGCCTTGGCGACCTTGCTGCACGACTTGGGCCACTCATACATCGGCGTCTTCAGCGCGCCCTTGAGGAGCGGCTTCAGGACAGACGCGTTGATGCTCGCGGGGTGCCCCGAGTAGGCGATGTTGCCCTGCGCATCGACGACGACCGCCGAGGGGAAGCCGCTCGCGCCGACGGCGCGCATGAGCTTCTTGGAGTGGTCGAAGGCGTAGGCGTACTTGGCGCCGTGCTCCTTGATCCAGGGGTCGGTTTGATTCTCACTCTCGCTGGCAACGCCAACGATGGTCAGGCCCTCGCTCTCGAACTCATCCTTGAGCTCGTTGAGGTGAGAGACCTGCCCGCGGCAGGGGCCTCACCAGTACTCGAAGAACTCGATGATGACGACGCGGCCGAACAGGTCCTCGAAGGACTCGGCCTCGGTCTGCTTGAACTTCTCCAGTTCAGGCGTCGGGAGCGGATCACCGACGCCGGCCGCGGGCAGCGGCAGCGCCAGGGAGGCCCCGAGTGCCAGCGCCGGGAGGGCGACAGGCAGGAGGGAGAGGGTGGTCATGGTGGTCTCGTGGATCGAGAGGGGGTCTGCACGTTGGCGCCTTCGCGCCGCGGTTCGCAGATGCACTATGGACTCGTGGGCGCGTTAAGGGAATGCCCCCAATGCTGATCTATCGCCGACGCGGCCCGCTGGCTCCAGTATGGGGGTGCGCAACCCCCCTTGGTCGACCCCGGGCTCCGGGTCGCTCTCCCCCAGGCACTCCGCGACCCATGCTCCAGGCCCTGACCCTCACCCTCGCAGCGGCCACCCTGCCCGCCGCCTCGCCCTCGACCGGGCCCCAGGACAGCGAGCGCGGGCCCAACGTCCTCGTCCTGCTCGCCGATGACCTCGGCTGGATGGACGTGGGCTTCAACAACCCCGGCACCTTCTACGACACGCCGGCCCTCGACCGCCTCGCGGCCCAGGGCGTGCGCCTTACCAACGCGTACGCCGCCTGTCCGGTCTGCAGTCCGACGCGCGCCAGCCTGATGACGGGACGCCACCCGGCGCGGCTGAACACCACCGACTACTTCGGCGCGCCGCAGCCGGAGGGCATCCTCAAGGCGGCGGCGAGGCAGGAGGAGCAGCAGAAGAAGCCTGGTCGGTTTCAGAAGCTCCCCATGCTCCCCGCGTCCTACGTGGACCACCTACCCCACGCCGAGGTCACCCTCGCGGAGGTCCTCCGGGGCTCGGGCTACGCGACCTTCTTCGCCGGTAAGTGGCACCTGGGTGGCGACGGCTTTGATCCCACGACCCAGGGCTTCGACGTGAACGTCGCAGGCAACCGGAGGGGCGGCCCCTACGGACCGGGCAAGTACTTCCACCCGTTCGGGATGCCCAACCTGACCTCGAAGGAGGGGGACCACCTCCCTGCGCGGCTCGCGGACGAGGCGATCTCCTTCATCGAGGGGCACGCCGATGAGCCCTGGCTCTGCTACCTGAGCTTCTACTCGGTGCACACGCCTCTGGTGGGGCGGCCGGACCTCGTGGAGCGCTACCAAGAGAAGAGGGCGGACCTCGGGCTCGAGGCGCGCTGGGGCGAGGAGGGGGAGCGCCGGGTGCGCTTGGTGCAGGAGCACGCCGTGTACGCCGCGATGGTGGCGGCCATGGACGAGGCCGCCGGGCGGGTCCTCGAGGCCCTGGATCGCCTCGAGCTGGATGACGACACCATCGTCGTGTTCTTCTCCGACAATGGGGGACTCTCCACGAGCGAGGGCCACCCCACGAGCAACCTCCCCTTGCGCGCGGGGAAGGGCTGGCTCTACGAAGGAGGGATCCGCGAGCCGTGCGTCATCCGCTGGCCCGGCGAGCTCGCGCCGGGGACGGTCTTCGACCCGTCGGTGCAGTCCGTGGACCTCCTCCCGACCCTCGCGGCGGCCACGGGCGCGCCGTTGCCCGCGGGCGTGGCCATGGACGGTCTCGACCTCCTCCCGGCCCTGCGGGGCGAGGAGGCGCTGGCCCCCCGCGACCTCTTCTGGCACTACCCGCACTGGGGCAATCAGGGCGGGACGCCCGGTGGCGCCCTGCGGTCTGGCCCATGGAAGTGGGTCGAGCGGTTCGGGCGGGACGGGATCGAGGGCGAGCTCTACCACCTCGGCGAGGACCCGGGAGAGACCCGGGACAGGGCCCTCGGAGAGCCGCAGCGCGCGACCTCCATGGCGGCCCGTCTCGCCCGATGGAGGGCGGAAGTCGACGCCCGTATGCCCCGAGCCAACCCCCTGCTGGTCCCGAATCCAGAGCCAGGCGACCGCGCGGAGCAGGGAGGGGGCGGTCGCTGACCGCCAGGCTCAGTTCGCCCGCCTCGGCGGTTGCACGATCGCGGGCGGCTCCTATTCTTCGCCGGGGCGCGCGACGGACCGAAGAGGTCCATCCGGCGGGCCCGTCTCCACCCTTCGCAAGCCCCCTCTCCCCCCTCTCATCCGGTGCCCCCTCTACACGGGGCGATCCACCCATGGCCTCGTTCGAAGCCGAGCTCGACTCCGAAAGTCACATCGTCCAGGTCGTCGTCACGGAAGATGACGGCAGCGAGCACGACTACCAGTTCGACTTCGACCCCAGCTCCGGCCGGTGGGAGTTCAGCGAGCGTGATCTCCTCGAGCGCGACTTCGGTGAGGAGTGGGTCGAGGAGATGGAGGAGCAGATCGAGAAGCTCATCGCGAAAGGGGTCGAGGCCGCGGGCGGGGGCGAGTGATCCACCGCGAACCCCCGAGCGCAGGACCGAACGCGGGCGCCGCAGATCGCGGCCCGCGCCGGGTCTTCCTCCTCGTTCTCGACTCGCTTGGGGTCGGCGCCATGCCGGACGCTCCGGAGTTCGGTGACGCTGGAGCGCACACCCTCGATCACATCTGCGAGGCCGCCGGCGCGCCAGACGCGCCGCGTCTTCGGGCCCTGGGCCTCGGGAACATCGAGGGCGTCGACGCGTTCCCGGCGGCCGAGTCCCCGGAGGCAGCGTTCGGGAAGATGAGCGAGGCCAGCGCCGGCAAGGACACCACCACGGGCCACTGGGAGATGGCGGGCGTCCCGTTGGACCGGGCCTTCCCGACCTTCCCTGAAGGCTTCGATGCAGAGCTCTTGGCCGCGATCGCCGAGCGAACCGGCGTCTCGGGTTGGCTCTGCAATGCGCCGGCGTCCGGGACCGCGGTCATCGAGCAATACGGTCCAGAGCACGTCGAGACCGGCAAGCTCATCGTCTACACCAGCGCTGATTCGGTGCTCCAGATCGCCGCCCACGAGGGCTCCTTCGGGCTCGCTCGTCTGCTCGAGGTCTGTGAGGTGGCGCGCGAGCTGACCCGCGAGCGGGGCCTCGCGCGGGTCATCGCGAGACCCTTTGTGGACGCGGCGCCCGGGGCCGCCAACCGCTACGAGCGGACCTACAACCGCCGGGACTTCTCCCTCATCCCGCCCCGCCCGACGGTGCTGGACGGGCTCAAGGCGGCGGGGGTGCCCGTGGTCGGGGTCGGGAAGATCGAGGACATCTTTGCCGGGCACGGGCTGACCCAGGCGGTCCACACCAAGGGCAACGACGACGGCATGGTCCAGACGGGCAGCCTGGTGCGTGACCTCGACCGCGGGCTCGTGTTCCTGAACCTCGTGGACTTCGACATGCTCTTCGGCCACAGGCGGGATCCCGTGGGCTACCGCGGCGCGATCGAGGCCTTCGATCGAGCCCTCGTGGAGATCGAGGGGGCGCGCCGACCCGACGACCTCTTCATCCTCACCGCCGATCACGGGAATGATCCCACCAACGGCGACCACACCGACCACACCCGCGAGTTCGTCCCGCTGCTGGTCTACGGGGATCGAGTCCGGCGTGGCACCCCCCTCGGCACGCGGACGACCTTCGCCGATATCGGCGCCACGATCGCAGCGGCCTTCGGGGTCCCGCATGATGGCGCCGGCTCCTCGTTCCTCGAGGAGATCCTGCCGCAAGCGGGTGAGGCTTGAGCGCCGCGCCCTTCCGGCTGCGGGACCTCCTGCGCGCGAAGCGGGACGGCGGCGTGCTCAAGGAGGAGGACGCCCACTGGTTCCTGAAGGAGGTCGCGCTGGGCCAGATCGGTGAGGCCGAGCAGGCGGCCCTCCTGTCGTCCATCTTCTTCCACGGGATGGAGATGGGGGAGCTCGAGGGGTGGACCCGGGGCATGGTCGCCTCCGGGGAAGTGCTGGACCTCTCGGGCTTCGAGCAGCCCCGGGTGGACAAGCACTCCACGGGCGGCGTGGGGGACAAGGTCTCCCTCCCGCTGGCTCCCGCCCTCGCCGCCGCGGGCTGCATCGTCCCCATGATCTCGGGCCGAGGCCTCGGGCACACGGGCGGCACGCTCGACAAGCTCGAGGCCATCCCTGGCGTCCGAACAGACCTCGACGAGGCGGAGATCCGCCGGGTGCTCGAGGCCGCGGGGTGCGTGATCTGCGCCCAGACAGAGTCGATCGCGCCGGCGGACCGGGTGCTCTACGCCCTGCGCGACCGGGTGGAACTCGTGGAGTCCCTGCCCCTGATCTCCAGCTCGATCGTCTCCAAGAAGGTGGCGGAGGACATCCACGCCCTCGTCCTGGACGTGAAGGTCGGCACGGGCTCGTTCCTGGTCGAGGAGGAGGAGGCGCGGGCGGTCGCCCAGACGATGGTCGACCTCGCCACCGCGGCCGGGGTCCACACGTCGGCCCGGCTCACCCGGATGGGCCAGCCCCTTGGGCTGAGCATCGGGCACACCCTCGAGATCGAGGAGTCCGTCGCCGTGCTGCAGGGGGAGGGGCCCGCCGATCTGGTGGAGCTCGTCACCCTCTTTGGCGGCGACCTGCTGGCGGCGGCGGGGGTCACGCCCGACGAGGAGGCGGGCCGCGCGACGATCTCAAGGGTGCTCCAGGACGGCTCTGCCATGGAGCGGTTCGAGCGCATGATCGCAGCCCAGGGCGCGCTGGACCCCCGTGCGCCGCTCGAGCAGTCCCCGGACCTCGCCCAGTGGACGGCGCCCCGAGACGGGTACCTGACCTTTCACAACCTCCGGGACGTGGGGCTCGCCGTGGCGGCCCTGGGAGGGGGGCGAACCAAGGCGAAGGATCAGATCGACCACGCGGTCGGTATCGTCTCTCACAGGTTCCGCGGTGAACGGGTCCGGGCCGGTGAAGCGATCGCGACGATCCACCACCGCGCCGGCGCCGGCCTCGAGGAATGCCTGCGCTTGCTCCGGCGGGGGATCTCCCTCGAGCCCGAAGCCCCTTCCCCACAGCCGCTCGTCCTGGAGCGCGTGCTCCCTCGGCCCACGACCAGCCCATGACCATCCTCCGCGCCCTGCTCGGCCTCGCCTTCTTCTGCGCCGTGGCCTGGCTCCTCTCGTCCGATCGTCGGCGGGTGAACCTGCGGGTCGTGCTGGGGGGCATCGGCCTCCAGATCGGCCTCGCGCTGTTGATCCTCAAGACCGGCCCCGGCCGGGCGGTGCTCGACAAGCTCTCGGTCTTCGCCACCTCGGTCCTGAGCTTCGGGCAGGAGGGCGCCCGGATGGTCTTCGGGCCGATCCTGACCGGCTTCGGTGTCGACCTCTCGGCCGCCCAGGGCCCCAGCTCGATCCAGGTCTACTCGGACTTCCCCGGGCACCTGCCGACGGAGTCGGTCGCCTACGCCGCGCCGGTGTCCTTCGCCTTCGGCGCGCTCACGACGATCATCTACTTCTCGGCGCTGATGGCGATCCTCTACCACCTGGGGGTCGTGCAGTTCTTCGTCCGGTTGCTGGCGAACGCGATGCGCTACACCCTCCGCGTCTCCGGCGCGGAGTCCCTCGCCATGGCCGCCAACGTGTTCGTCGGCCAGACCGAGGCGCCGCTCGTGGTGAGGCCGTACATCTCGAAGATGACGCGCTCGGAGCTCATGGCGCTGATGACCGGAGGCTTCGCGACCATCGCTGGTTCGGTGCTCGCCGTCTACATCGGGCTGCTGGGCGAGGAGTTCGCCGGGCACCTCCTCGCGGCGAGCTTCATGTCCGCGCCCGCCGCCTTCGTGCTCGCGAAGATCATGGTCCCCGAGACCGAGACGCCGCTGACGGCTGGCGGGGCCGAGCAGGTCGAGGATGAAGGTGAGCAGCCCACGAACGTGCTGGACGCTGCTGCGACTGGGACCAGCGACGGCCTCAAGCTGTACCTCAACGTCGTCGCGATGCTCGTGGCGTTCGTCGCGATCGTCGGCCTCATCAACGCGGGCCTCGGGCTGCTGCCCCTCGGCCTCGAGGAGCCCATGACGCTCCAGCGGATCTTCGGCTACATCTTCGCGCCAGTGGCGTGGATGATGGGCATCGAGTGGGGGGACTGCGTCGCCTTCGGGAGCCTCCTGGGCACCAAGGTGGCGGTGAACGAGTTCATCGCCTTCAGTGATATGCAGGCGCTCCAGGGAGAGCTCTCAAGCCGCAGCTACACCATGGCCGCCTACGCCCTCTGTGGGTTCGCTAACTTCGCCTCGGTGGGCATCCAGATCGGTGGCATCGGGTCCCTCGCGGAGGGGCGACGCAAGGACCTCAGTCAGCTGGCGCTGCGGGCCATGCTCGGCGGCGCGATGGCCTCCTGGATGACCGCGACCATCGCGGGGATGTTCCTGTGAACGACGGGCTCGCCGTGGACCCGGGACGACCCGCCGCCCTCGCGGCAGCGCTCGCCGCGGAGCTCGCCGGAGCCCTCGAGGCC
>CBFHHK010000060.1:0-5255 GCA_965655435.1 Planctomycetota bacterium
GGCAACGCTCCGGGGCACGCCGCTCCGGAGCCCGCCCGCCGGCAGGGCGGACGCCCGGGGAGATCCAGCGACCGACCCAGCAACGGGGCGAGCGGCAGATCCAGGGACAGGCCCCGCGAGGGGCTCAGCGACCGGCTCAGCGTCCGGCTCAGCGATGGGCTCAGCGAGGTGCACAGCAGCCCGATCAGCGCTCAATCGAGGGCCGGTCCAAGGCTCCGCGCAGGCGCCGCTGACCCGCGCCGCTCCAGCGCCCGGACGACCCCTCGAGGGCGTACTCGGGCCCATGGACTGAGCGCGCCGAGCTCAGTAACCGAGGTCCTTCGGAGCCACCACGTGGGTGCGGAGGACCTCGTCCCCCGGAGCGATCATGCGGCCGATGACCCTCGGAGCGCCGCCTGTGAGCTCCACCTCGAGTACGAGGGCAACGGAGTCGGCGCTCGCATCCCAGATCAGTCCCGGGTGAGGCGCCGCCGCGGAGGCGATGGCGTGGTTGGCCAGCGGGGACGAGACGAACTCGATGGGCGAGTATCCGAGGTGCTCCGCCGCGTCTCCGTGCCGGAGGACCCGCGGCCGGTGCACGTCGCCCCCCACCAGCACCACCCCCTTCACCTTCGCCGCCCCGAGCGCCGCGAAGATCGCGTCCCGCTCGTGGCGCCACGTCCACCAGCAGTCGCGCTTGCCTTGGCGGACCGCGCCGTTCCAGACCATCCCACAGGCGAGGACCTTCACCGCCGCGTCCGACGCCGAGACCGCGGCGATGAGCTGCTCCCGCTGGGTGGAGCCGAGGAGAGAGGTCTGCCCCGAGTCCGGCGCCCCGAAGGCCTCCTCATCCCCGAACCACCTCGTGTCCACGAGGAAGACCTCCATGGGACCACGCCGGAAGGACGTGTAGACGCCTCGATCACCGTCGCCGAAGGAGGGTTGAGGGTGGTACTCGATGAACGCCCGGCGGGACCGCTCCCGCCCCGGTTGAGCTCCGACCTGGTCGTTGGTGGCGAAGTCGTGGTCATCCCAGGTCGCGTAGACCGGGACGCTCGCCGCGAGCGGCCGGAGCTCCGGGATGGACCAGAACTCCCGGTAGCGCCGGCGCTGGCGGGCGAGCTCCGTGCTGTCGATGTAGGGCGTATCACCGAGCAGCACCAGCGCGTCGGGCGCCGCCTCCGCCATGGCGGTCCAGATGGGCTGGGACTCGAAGCGATCGTGGCTCGCGCAGGAACCGAAGGCCACGCGCGCCGCGGTCACGTCAGCGTGTGGGCTCGGGGTGGTGAAGGTCACCTCCAGGTCCGGCTGTCCCTCCACCTCGAGCAGCACCCGGTAGTCGACGCCCGGCTTCAGCCGCTCAAGCTCGAGGACGGCCGTGCCGTCGGCATCCGGTCGCGGGGAGAGACGACCGCGGCTGCGGGGAACGCCGCCCTCGAAGAGCGTCCGCTGCGCGATGCGCCCGGCACCAAGGCGGACCCACACCTTGGCCCCGTCGGGGCGTAGGTCGCCCAGTACGGGGCCAATCAAGGGGCCCATGACCGGCTCGGTGAGGGTCTCGGGGGCCGCGGCCCCATCGCCCACCGGCTCCTGCGCCACGAGGGACGATGCGCCGAGGAGCAGGAGCAAGGGCCAGGTGAACGCGCGTCTTCGTGAATCCATGGGGCAACTCCATCCAGGCCGTGGGGATCTTGAGCCGACGAGGAGGCAGCCCGCGGCGCGGTGGTTCGAGTGTGGGCGTGGCCGCGGAGGGCCACAAGGCATGCTGGCCTGAAGTCCCCTCAGCGCCGAGCGGCGGCGAACAGCATCAACGCGCCAGCGACCGTCACGTTGAGCGACTCCACCTCCCCCGCCATGGGGATGGTGACCGCGTCGCACCCGGAGAGCTCGGGGGGCGCCTCACCGGTCTCCCCCGACATCCACACCACGGCGCGCTCCGAGAAGGCTGCCCCGTCGAGGGGAGCGCCGCCGCGGGTCGCGGCCACGCACTGGCTGAAGCCGGCGCCCGCCAGCGCACCGACGGCGCGGCCCAGGTCGCTCACCTCGTACACAGGCAGGCGCAGGAGGCTCCCCATTGAGCCGCGCAGGGCCTTCGGAGTGAAGGGGCGCGCGCCGCCTGGGGCGAGGACCATCGCCGTCGCCCCCGCCGCCTCCGCGCACCGCGCGAGGGCGCCCAGGTTTCCAGGGTCCGAGATCCCGGCCACGCCGAGCACCAGCCCGTGCCCGCCCAGCTCGGCCTCCAGCGCCCCCTCATCGAGCGGCGCCGGCCGGGGGAAGATGCCCAGCACACCGGGTGGCGTCGTGAGCGTACCGAGCCGCTCGAAGAGCGGAGGCGCCACGGCTCGCGTCGCGGCCCCCTCGAGCCGCTCGAGCAGCTCCGAGTGGTCCTCGCGCACCAGCAACAGCTCCGCCTGGAGGCCAGCCCCCAGGGCGTCGAGCACCAGCCGCTCCCCCTCGAGGAGCATGGCCCCGGGCTCCTTGCCCCGCGCCACGCGATCGACGCGCTTCAGGGACGGGTTCGTCCTCGAACGGATCACGTCGTGTCCCTCGTCCATGGGGAGAGGATACCGCGTACCCTTGTCGCCGATGACCGCAGGTGCCAACGCTCTCGGAAGAGTCGTCCGCGTGGACGCCAAGGTGGTCCACGTGGACGTGGACGCAGCGTCTATCACCGATGGCTCCACCGCCGTGCGCGAGACCCGTGACGGAGAACCGATCCTCGCGGCCCTCCGCGGGGCGTTGTTCGAGGACCTCCAGGGCCAGAAGAACCCCGTGGCGGTCGGGGACCGCGTCCGGCTCGACCTCTCCACAGACCCGGCCAGCCTCGAAGAGGTGCTCCCCCGCCGGAACTACCTCGGCCGCGTCGCCTCGTCCCACGACCCCCGTGAGCAGGTCCTCGTGTCGAACGTGGACCAGCTCTTCGTCATCGGCTCCCTGCGTAGCCCTGGCTTCTCAAGCAACCGCACGGACCGCATCCTGGCCGCCTGCAGCTGGCACCAGATCCCCGCCGTGCTCGTCTTCAACAAGGCGGACCTCGACAAGAAGGGGACCTTCGCCGACCGCTACCTGTCCACCTACCGGGACGTCCCTGACCTCCGCGTACTCGTCACCTCGGCGAAGACCGGCGAGGGCGTCGAGGAGATGTGCGCGCTGCTCAAGGACCGCGTCTCCGTGTTTTACGGGCCGAGCGGGGCTGGGAAGTCGACCCTGCTGAACCAGATCCAGCCCGGACTCAACATCAAGGAGGGCAAGATCAGCGCCTACTGGAAGCAGGGCAAGCACACGACCACCTACTCACGGCTCCACCGCCTGGAGATGGGCGGCTACGTGATCGACACGCCCGGGATCCGGGTCTTCCGCTTGCACGGCCTCGAGCGCGCGCAGGTGCGGGACCTGTTCCCCGACCTCACGCCGTTCCAGCCGCAGTGTCAGTACAGCGACTGCACCCATGACCATGAGCCTGGCTGCGCGGTGGCCGACGCATCCGAGGAGGGGCTGCTCGCGGACACACGCTATGCGAGCTACCTGAGCCTGCTGGACGAGGTCGATCCCGAGGGCGCCTATGACCCGGACGGGTCGGGCGAGCCTGGAGAGGAGTAGCGTGGCGGCCGTGGTGCTGCTGGGGGTCGCATCGAGCGCCCGCCGACCGCTCAGTTGAAGTCGTACACGTAGCTGAGCCGCTGCTTGTTGACGATCATGTAGGAGAGGTCCGTGAGCTTGCGGAGCTCATCATCGCCCTGATCGTTGAAGCCCCGCAGCTCGGGCTCCCGCATCACGAAGAAGCGGCGCGTCGACGTGTCGGACACGTCGTAGCTCCCCGGTCGGATGAAGCCCGACAGCTCGATGTTGAGGTGCCCGGTGTAGAACACCCGCACCTTATCGAGGTCCGCCTCACGGGAGATCTCGGCCATGGCCCCGTCCCCGGCCTCATCAAGGAACTCGTGAGCCACGAGCACCTCGTCGAGGTTGATGTGAAGCAGCGGCGTGTGGATCTGGTCCCGCGACTTCAGGTCCACGAGGGTGCAGTCCCGGATCCGCAGGAACGTCTTTCGATGCTCGTCCAGGATCTTCGACAGCCGCGTGTACTTGTTCTCGACGTTCCCCTTGATGAGGAAGGCGTCCGTTAGAAAGAGGTCCGAGCAAAGCATGGGGTGCGTCGGGGACTATCGGCCCCCGGGCCTCACCGCCTTGAGCCCACGACCGCCGGAGCCTGGATCCTCGCCCGAGGACCGCTCCAGCGCGCTCAGCGGCTGCCCCGGACGGCCTCGATCCGGGCGCGGAGGGCCCCCACCAGGTAAAGGGAGCCCGTCACCATCACGCACCCAGGTCCTCCCCTGGCCAGCCCCTCCCCAGGTCCCGCGGCGTGGCCGTGCGCTGGGCCCTGGGCGGGATCGGGAGACCCACCGCGAGCCCAGCCGAGAGCCCAGCCGAGAGCCGCCTCGAGGGCCTCCTGCGGGCGGTCGTACGCCTCCACCTCGAGCCCCTCGGCCGCGGCGGCCTCCGCCACCGCTGCGGCCGGATGATGAACACCGGACCCAGGTACCGTGGTCGCGAAGACCCGTCGCAGGCCCCGCCGCGCCATGGGAGCCACCAGCTCGGCGGCGTTCTTCTCGGCATGGATCGCCACCACCGCGCACCAGGGCTCAGCCCGCTTCGAGAGAGCCTCATCGAGGGCCAACTCCATGGAGCTGGCCACATGGGCGCCGTCGAGGAGCACGGCGATCCCGTCAGGCTCGAACCACTCCATGCGTCCCGGCAGCCTCGCCCCTGCCATGACCTCGGGGGTGAGCAGCTCTCCGCTGAGGCCCTCCACTCGTCGGCCGAGGTGATCCAGCGCCACCCGGGCCACCCTCGCGTTGGCCTCCTCGAACGTCCGGTCCGCGTCACTCCAGGCGACCACGTGCTCCACCGCGTGCACGGCCGCGATCTCCGCGAGGACCCCGTGAGCCTCTCCATCCGGCGGCGTCCCCGTGACCAGCATGGTCCCCGCCTTCACGATGCCCCCCTTCTCCCGCGCGATGGCCGCGAGGGTGTCCCCCAAAATGGCTGTGTGCTCGAGCGCGATCGACGTGACCACGGAGAGGTCCGGCGCCTCGATCACATTGGTGGAGTCCAGCCGCCCCCCGAGCCCGACCTCCAGGACCGCCCAGTCCACGCGCGCCTCTCGGAAGGCCAGCAGCCCCGCCAGCGTGACGATGTCGAACCACGAGGCCTCCGCCCCTACCGACCCGGCCTCCTCGGCGTCCTCGACCAGCTGCAAGGCGGCGGTGAGGGCC
>CBFHHK010000060.1:5355-7032 GCA_965655435.1 Planctomycetota bacterium
CCCGCTGTTCAGGCGGGGCCGGGCGACCACCGGCTTCCCCGACTCGGGTGCGCTGCCACCCGACCGCGGGAGCGAAGCCCCGGAAAGATGAGCGAACTCATCCACCGCATCAAGATCTTCGTCTACCGCTTCGCGGAGACCAAGCCGAGCTACCTGCTGCTCAAGCGAGACCAGGGGTTGGAGGCCATGTGGGGCCCGCTCCAGGCCTCCCTCGGCTTCGGTGACAAGCTGGAGACCGCCATCCGACAGCACGTCCACGAGGACATCGGGCTCCCCACACCCCAGCAGCTGCTCGACCTCGAGATGCCGGGGCGATGGAGCATTGGAGATGAGGAGGTCATCGAGTGGATGTTCGGTGTCCGCACCGAGGACCTCGTCCGACCCGAGAGCATGTCGCCCGATTGGGCCGCTCATCGATGGGCCAACTTCGACGAGGCCTACCGCAGCCTCGGGTTCGAGCTCGACCGCGCCGCCGTCATGCGCCTGCACACGAAGGTGCTCGCCGCGTGACCCCTGGACTCGCCGTCCAGCAGGTCAGATCAGCGGCAGGGCCGGGTACTCCGCCCCGAGCACCGCGACCGGGTCGGCGCCGAAGAGGCCCCGAATGAGCGTGGCATAGACGGACCGAAAGTCCGTGGTGAAGGCCAGGTCCCCGGCGTCCAGCTCCGTCAGTGAGGGGTGCGCGCCGTAGAGGCCCCCCTTCACCGAGTGACCGAGGAGAAACATCGGGCCCGCCTTGCCGTGGTCGTGCCCCGACGAGCCGTTCTCCGCGACCCGCCGGCCGAACTCGCTGAAGACGAGCACCACCGTGTCTCGCCCGGCCTCACTGCGATCCAGGTCCTCGAGGAAGGCGCCGAGGGCAGCGCCAAGGTCCCCCATCTTCCGGTCGTGGGCCTGTCGCTGCTTGGAGTGAGTGTCGTACCCGTTGTCAGTGACCGAGAAGATCTGCGTCCCGGACCGAGCGTTCACGAGGGCTGCAACGTCGCGCAGCTCGGCGGACAGGCGGGTCTTGGGGTACTCCACGCTCGTGCGGTAGATCGCCGCCGCTCCTCGGATCCTCCCGGAGGACTCGCGGGCGTCGTCGAGGGTCGCCCGCAGCTGGTCGAGCGCGCCGTCGCGGCCCACGTGGCGAGGATCACGCTCCACCTCGTGTTCACAGATCGCCGCGCCGCCGCGGGCGTAGGCCGCCTCATCTCCGAACCACCGATAGCCCGTCGGCGAGGCCAGCGCAACGGGCGGCTGCTTCCGCGAGAACAGGGAGTAGGGGGCCTTGCCACCGAAGTGGACGACGCGATCCGGTCGAGGCTCCTCTGCCCACCGAGCGGCCGCCAGGCGGCCGATCCAACCGTCTCCAGAGATCCGGCCGGCCCGGTGGGCGGTGTGCCAGACCTCGTAGGACTTGAAGTGAGAGCGAATCGCCTCCGGGTAGCCGCAGCCCTCCACGATGGCCAGCTGCCCCTGATCAAAGCGCCCACGGAGCGCCTCCAGCCCAGGGTTGAGGCCCCGATAGTCGTCGACCTTGAGCAGCTCAGAGGCCTTGTGAGCGGTGGAGCGTCGGATCCGCCTGAGCTCATCGTCCCCGTATGGCACGACCGTCGCAAGCCCGTCGTTCCCGCCCGACAGTTGGACGAGGACGAGGTTCTTGCCGCCCTCCCCGGGCAGGCCCTGGACCCTGCT
>CBFHHK010000060.1:7132-14783 GCA_965655435.1 Planctomycetota bacterium
AGCCCGTCGTTCCCGCCCGACAGTTGGACGAGGACGAGGTTCTTGCCGCCCTCCCCGGGCAGGCCCTGGACCCTGCTCCCGCCGGCCAAGACCTCGGGCAGGAGGCCGAACCCTGCCGCTGACGCGGCCGCTGCTCGGAGGAAGGAACGTCGATCAGGCTTGGGCAAGTTCATGGGGTGGACCTCGGGGCGGTCGGGGAGGCTCAATGGAGCTGCGCCTCGGGCAAGGACAGGACGAGGTGGGTGAACTCGTGGAAGACGCGCTGGTTCTTCCGACGGAAGCGAGGCATGTCCGCCTCCTCTACCTCGTACTTCTCCCGGATCGCGCGCAGCTGCACCTCGAGCATCTGAAGAGTCTCGTTCGGCGGCTCGATGGCGAGGAGCCGCTGCGTGAGGAGCGCCACAACCTCGCGGTCGCTCCCCGCCCTGGCGTCGCGCACCACCCGAGCCTCCATGGAACTCGGCTCATACTTCGCCCTGCGCAGGATGTTCGCCAGCCCCGCCACCTCGTAGCGCTTGACCTGCTGCCCCTCGGCCTTGCGCTTCTGCTTGCCGGTCATGGGGCCCATCTCGTCCATGGTCCCCGACATCTCCATCATGTCCGAGGCATCGGCGCGCAGCGTCTCGATGTCGACCGCTCCCACGACCGCCCCGGCGATGTTGCCGCGCATCATGAAGGTCGAGGTCGTGATCCACGCGAGGCCCTCATCCCAGCCCTTCACGTTGGGCGGCTGGAACAGGTCCTGGCCCAGGTCGGCGGCAGCCTCGACGATGAAAGAGGGGGGGAGCTCCGCCTCGAGGCGGATCGCGCTCCCGACCAGGAAATCGACCGGGCTCGCGACCCGTGCGCCGATCACCTCGTCCCGATAGAAGCGTGGATCGAGGAGCAGGCGCTCGACCAGATAGCCCACGTCGTAGCCCGTCTCGCGCAGCCTGGCGGCGTACTCCTCGACCCGCTCATCGGCGGCCGGGACCCCCTCGAGGTACTCGATGACCGTGCGCGCGATGAACGAGGCGCAGGCCGGCTGAGCGAGGAGGATGTCGGCGAGCTGAGCCGGGCCGTGGTTCCCGCGGACGCCGAGGATCGTCTTGGGTGCGCCGTCGTGCAACCTGGGATTGAAGCGATAGGTGGCGACGTCCAGCTGCGGCGCGACGCCCGCTCCGGTGAGGCTGCGGGCCGCCTCGCGGATGTCGACCTCGGCATAGTTCCCCTCGCCGAGCGCGAACAGCTCCATGACCTCCCGGGCGAGGTTCTCGTTCGGGCGCCCCTTACGGTTGTCGTCGTTGTCGAGGTAGACGAGCAGCGCGGGGTCCTCCAGCATCTCATGCAGGAGCGCGGAGTAACTCCCCAGCGCCTGCGACCGGATCGTGTTGTGCTGCTCGATCATGAGCGCGGGGCGCTTCACGGTCTCGAGGGACGAGGTGAACACCCCGTGCCACATGAGCGTCATGCGGTCGCGGAGCGGATCGTCCCCGGCCAGCATGCTCTCGATCCAGCCCTCGCGCAGGCCAGCAAACTGCTCGCGGTACCAGCGGTTCCGGCGCTTGCGGAGCTCGCGCTTCTCGTCGCCTGAGGCGCTGTCGTACCTCTCCTTGCTGTAGGGGAGGCGCTTGTACTTGTGAGGGATCCACGCGCCCTCGCCCGCGATCGGACGCGGCCGGACGAGGTGCTCGACCAGGGCACGCGGGCCCGCCTCGACCCAGGCGGCCACGTCCTCATCTCGGATACCGAAGCCCGCTCGGTTCCAGACATGCTCCACGGCGCGGCGGTCCCAGGGAAGATCGACGAGCTCGGTCGCTGCCGTCGACACCGGGCCCTCCACCTCGCCTCCACCAGCGTCGGACCGAGCCGAAGAGGCCTCGGACGGGGCCGGCCCCGCCAGGGAGACCCCGGTGGCGCAGAGGAGGGCGAGCAGGGTTCGAGCCACTGCGGCGGGCGGTTGGAGTTGGATCATCGGACGAAGCGTCGCATCTCGAGACCAGCGCCAGCACGGCGCGGTTCAGTCTCTCCAACACTACGCTCCCCCCCGGGTTCCGGTGAGGACCGTCATGGGACTAGACTCCCCTGAACCCGCCTCTCACACCCATGCCTCACTCTGCGCCCATCGACCTGCCCGCCTTCCTGGACCGCCTGAGGGCAGAGGGTGAGCTCGTGGAGGTCGAGGCGGAGGTCGACCCGAAGCTCGAGATGGCCGAGGTCCACCGGCGGGTCATCGCCGCGGGCGGCCCGGCGGTCCTCTTCAAGCGCCCTCGCGGCGCGGCCTTCCCGGCGGTGACGAACCTCTTCGGTACCGCCCGCCGCGTTCAACTCGCCTTCGGTGACCGTCCCGAGGCCGTGGTCGAGCGCATCGCCGCGCTCCCCGAGGAGGCCCTCCCGCCCACGCCGAAGAAGCTCTGGGCCCAGCGATCCCTGATCGCCTCCCTGGCTCGGGTCGGACTCAAGCGAGGTCGACGCGGCCCCGTCACCGAGGTCGTCGATCGCTCGCCAGACCTCTCCACCCTCCCCGCCTTGACCACCTGGGCACGGGACGGCGGCCCGTTCGTGACGCTGCCCCTGGTCCTGACCGCTCACCCCGAGAACGGCGGACTCAACCTCGGCATGTACCGCGCACAGCTGTTCGAGGACGGCGGCGTGGGCATGCACGCTCAGATCGGCAAGGGCGGCGGGTTCCACCTCGCCGAGGCGGAGCGGCTTGGACAACCGCTGCCCGTCCACGTGCACGTGGGCGGCCCTCCGGCGCTGGTCCTCGCGGCCATCGCGCCCCTCCCCGAGAACGTCCCGGAGGTCCTCCTCGCGAGCCTCGTCCTCGGACGGCGCCTGGAGCTGTGCAAGGCGACCGGCAGCGGAGACCTGCCCCTGGTCGCCCGCTCCGAGTTCGTCCTCGCAGGCAAGATCTCCCCCGGGGCCCGTCGGCCCGAGGGCCCCTTCGGCGATCACTACGGGTACTACTCGGAGACCCACGACTACCCCTGGTTCCAGTGCGACACGCTCTACCGGAGGCGAGACGCGGTCTGGCCAGCCACGGTGGTCGGCAAGCCGCGCCAGGAGGACTTCTTCATCGGCGACTACCTGCAGGAGCTGCTCAAGCCCCTCGCCAAGGTCGCGATGCCCGGCGTCCTCGACCTGTGGAGCTACGGCGAGACCGGCTACCACGCGCTGGCGGCGGCGGTGGTCCGCGAGCGGTACCGGCGCGAGGCCATGGTCTCCGCCTTCCGGATCCTCGGCGAGGGCCAGCTCTCCCTGACCAAGTTCCTGCTCGCGACGGATCGCGCCGTGGAGCTGAAGGACTTCGCCGCCACCCTGCGCCACATCCTGGAGCGCGCTGACTTCCGGACGGACCTGTTCATCCTCTCGAACGTCTCGATGGACTCGCTGGACTACGCGGGGCCCAAGATCAACGAGGGCAGCAAGGGCGTCCTGCTCGGCCTCGGCGAGCCCCGTCGCAAGCTCCCCGACACCTTCGTCGGGACCCCCGCCCGCCCCGCCGGGCGCGTCGAGGTGTTCACCGACGGCGCGCTGTGCGTCGAGGCTCCCGCCCACGCGGACGCCCCGGACGCCGCCGCCTCCATCGCCCGCGACCCCGCCTTTGAGGACTGGCCTCTGGTGGTCCTCGTGGACGACGCAGCGGCGGCGAGCCGGAGCGCCATGAACTTCCTCTGGACGACGTTCACTCGCTTCGACCCCGCCCGCGACCTCTTCGCGAGGGAGGTCGAGTTGGTGCACCACCACCCCTCCTTCACCCCGCCGATCGTCATCGACGCCCGGATGAAGCCCGACTATCCGGCCGAGCTGTTCTGTGACCCCGAGACCGCAGCGACCGTGGACCGCCGCTGGACGGAGTACTTCCCGGGCGGCGGTGTCGAGATGGGAGACTCGGACCTCGGACACCTCTCCCGGTGAAGCCCTCGGCCCCTGCCTGCTACCCTCGGAGGGTGCGGCGCCTCCTCCGAGCCCTCGCGTGCCTCGGCGCGCTCACCTCCGCGACCGCCCCCGCCCAGGTCCTCGACGAGCAGGAGCCCGAACCGGCCTACGCCCTCGGCGACGGGCTGACCGCCACCGACTGGGGCCTCGAGGCGCGCCTCCGCCTCCGGCTGCACGCGGACCTCGTGGAGCCTCACCTCGGCGGCCTCGACGCGGCGTCGGGGGCGAGCCCCGGTGGCACGACCGACATCCGGCGGGCGCGGGCGCTCCTGGACCTCCGCGGCGCGGAAGGCACCGCCCTGAGGCCGTTCCGGGTCCGAGCTCAGGCGGACTTCAAGGACCTTGAGGTGCGCTGGCTCGACCTCTACGCCCGCTACGACGGCGTCTTCTCAGGGGGAGCCGTGGTCGCGAGCGACCTCCGCGCGGGTGAGTTCCGCGAGCCCTTCGGGTTGGAGGCGATGACCAGCGTCAGCTACCTGCCGTTCATCGAGCGCTCCACCGCCACGAACACCTTCACCCCCGGTCGATCCCGCGGCGGCCAGGCCACCCTCCGGGTCGCGAACGGCCTGCTTCAGGCCGGCGCCTTTCGTCGCACCGAGGGCCGTCCGTTCCCGGACGAGGCCCTCGACGAACGCGCGATCACCGCCCGGGCGGTGTGGCAGGGCGACGGGCAGGGCTTGACCCAGGCGGGAGGGTCGATATCTCTGCGGGACCCAGGGGGTGACCTGCTCGTGTTCCGGGGGACCACAGGCTCGAGGCTCCTCGAGCGGCTCGCCGACACCGGGTCCATCGACGCCGAGCGCGCCGTGTCCGCCGGCCTTGAAGCCCTCTACCGACGGGGCCCATGGACCGCCCAGTCCGAGTTCTTCGGGGCCTGGGTCGAGGACGCCAACGGGGTCAACGGCGAGTCCTTCCTCTCGGGCAGCTACCTCTCGTTCTCACGCTTCCTCGGCGCGGGGGAGACCAGCTGGGCCCGCGGACGCGGTGCCCTTGGGCCCCCGTCCATCGAGGGCGCGATGCACCCGGGTGGCGGCGGCCTGCAGGCGCTGGAGGCCGTCGCTCGCCTCAGCTACACGGACCTGACCGGGGGCTCGATTCAGGCGGGGCGGGTGCTGGACCTCGAGACCGGCCTCAACTTCTATGTGAGCCCCACCACCCGACTGATGCTGCACTGGGTCGGGGTCAGCGCCGAGCCCGCCGGCGGTCCGCGCGGCGAGGGCTGGGCGATCCTGGGCCGGCTCCAGGTCCAGATCTAGTCCACGGCCGCGAGGTTCAGGTACACGCGAAACGTGCTGCCCGAGCCATGCGTACTGTCCAGCTCGATCGTCCCATCGAGCCACTGGACGAGGTGCTTGACGATGGACAGGCCGAGGCCCGTCCCCCCCACCTCGAGGGAGCGCGCCTTGTCGACGCGGTAGAAGCGCTCGAAGATCCGCGCCTGGTCCTCCTCCGGGATCCCCAGGCCATTGTCCGTGACCGCCAGCACCGCCTTGCCGTCCTCCGGCTGGACGCTGACCACGACCCGGCCCCCGGTGGGCGTGTACTTCAGCGCGTTGTCGAGGAGGTTGTCGAAGACCTGCCGAAGGGCCTCCCGGTCGGCCATCGCCCAGAGCTCACCGTCGATGCCCTCGAGGCTCACGCGCTGGTCACGGCCGACCGCGGTCGGTTCATGCCTCCGCACGCCCTCCTCCACGAAGGCCCGGAGGTCGAGCGGCGCGAGCGAGGGGCGGCTCACGTCCTCCTCGATTCGCGCCAGGCTCAAGAGGTCCATCACGAGGTGATTGAGGCGGAGCACGTTCTTCTGGACGATCTCAAGGAACCGCTGCCCCCGATCCTCTTCCGCCACCGCACCGTCCAGCAGCATCTCGACGTAGCCACGGATGTTCGTCAGCGGAGTCTTCAGTTCGTGGCTGACGTTGGCCACGAAGTCCCGGCGTATGCGCTCCAGCCGGCGGACCTCGGAGACGTCGTTGAGCACGGCCACCACCCCCACGGAGTCGCCGTCCTGGAAGCTCCTCGCCTCCGCATTGACGATCGCGGTCTCGTCCGTCTGACTGAGCTCGAGCTCCTGTCGGGCCGGAATCTCCGTCGACCGAGCGCGGTGCACCAGCTCGACGAGACCCGCGAGGTTCCCCTCGCGCCACGCCGCAGGATCAGGCTCGTCCTCGCGGATGCCAAGGAGGCTCCGCGCCGCGTGATTGGAGAAGGTCACCTGGTCATTCACGTCGAGCGCGACGACCCCCTCGGTCATGCCAGCCACCATGGCGCGGAGCCTCTCCTGGCCCGCGGTGAGGTCGGCGACCTGCTGCTTGATGTCGTGCCCCAACTGCTGGAAGGACCGGGCGAGGTCACCGACCTCGTCCCCGTCACGAGCCCCCTGGGGCAGCCTCGCAGCCGCCTCGTAGTCACCCGCCCCCATGGCGACGGCCACGGCACGCATCTGAACCAGCGGTGTCGAGATCCGGCGCACCAGCAGGGCGCCGACAAAGAGCGCCGGCAGGCTCGCGATCAAGGCGCCGAGGAACAAGAGTCGCGCCACCTCGCGCTTCTTGTCCTCGAGAGACTGGGTGCGTACAGCGACCCGAACCAGGCCGCCGAGGTCCCGGTCGTGGTCGCGGCACACGGCGACGTACAGGGTCTCGGCGCCCGTGGTCGCGCTCTCCCGCACAGCGACGCCATCACCCAGGGTGATCGCGTCGACGATCTCCTGCCTGCCGCCGAGATGATTCTCCATCTCGGCCGGCTCCTCCTCCGAGTCAGCGAGCACCACGCCATCACGTCGGATCATCGTGATCCGACGACCGGTCCGCTGGCTGACCTCGGCCACGCGGCGCTGGAGATAGGTGCGGTCCACGCCGCCGAAGTCATCCTGAGAGAGCTCTCCGAGCGCGATCGCCACGTTGCGGAGGTCCGTCGCGACCTGCTCCTGCAAGCTGCGGCTGTACTTGTCGTGGACGAGGACGCCGATCGCGCCGACCGTCAGGAAGATGAGGAGCGCGTAGGAGCTGAACAGCCTCCAGAAGAACTTCGAACGGAACATCGCAGGCACAAGCTACCGGCTGGGCGCGCCCTGGGCGAAGGAGTTCGGAGCGCCTCGTGCCGCTTGCACGAGGGGGGGCAGGGGCCACCCCGCCCGGCCACACACGACCCAGGAGGGAGCCAGGGAAGGACCCCTGAGGGCTCAGTCGGCCACCTTGTAGCCGACGCCTCGCACGGTGACGATCGTCCCCCCGTGCTCTCCCAGCTTCTTCCTGATCGCGCTCACGTGGACGTCGATGTTCCGGTCCAGGATCACCGCCTCTCCGTCCGTGAGGCTCTCCACCAGCTCGTCCCGGGTGTAGACCCGGCCTGGGTACTTGGCGAGGCGCCAGAGCAGCCGGAACTCGGACCTGGTGAACACCACCGGGACGTCGTCGATCGTGACCTCGTGGCGCTCCTTGTCGAGGATGACCGGCCCCAACTCGATACGCAGACGCGCCTCCGCGGTGGGCTGGCCGCGACGGAGGACGGCGCGGATGCGCGCGACCAGCTCTCGGGGGCTGAACGGCTTGCGGACGTAGTCGTCCGCTCCGAACTCCAGCCCCACGATGACGTCGCTCTCCTCCCCCCGCGCAGTGAGCATCATCACAGGGATCGACTTCGTGCTGTCGTCCTCCTTCAGGGCACGGCAGACCTGGAGGCCGTCAAGCCCGGGAAGCATCAGGTCGAGCAGCACGAGGGACGGCTTGCG
>CBFHHK010000060.1:14882-21386 GCA_965655435.1 Planctomycetota bacterium
GTCCCTCAGGGGAGGGACGTCCTCCAGGGGCAGCAGGACCGTTCGCACGGCCCAGATATCCTTGAAGATCCGATACTCGACCGCGGTCTTGTCCAGGTATTCGACGCCGGCGCTCCCACCCGTACCCGTGCGCCGCCCGATGACACGCTCCACCATCCGCGCGTGGCGCTGGCGGAAGATCACGAAGCCCTGCTCGACCTCGAGGAGGGCCGCCAGCACCTCTCGCGGCCACGCGAGCAAGGGCAGCTCACGATAGGACTCGAGGAACACAAGCGCCGCACGGACCAGGCCGGTCGACGCCCCGATCCCGGGGTCCGAGGGAGCCAGGAACTCCTCAACGGAGGCGCGCTCGCGTTCGTAGTTCGCGGCGAGCCGCTCCTGGGCGACCTCCACGTCCCGGCCCGTCTGCTCGGCCACCGCGCCGGCGTGGTCTCGGGTCCTCCCGATGACCTCCCGGTGCGCCGCGAGGTAGCGCTCCACGAACCCCTGCGCGTCGCTCTCGACCTCGCCGCTCGCACTCCGCGTGGCGTCGATCGGCGTCCGCGCCAGCCAGGCCTCGATCGCCTCCTTGAGGTTGGGACCGTCCGCCATGGTCTCCTCGACCCGGCGAAGGGCAGGGCTGGAACCGCCCCCAGGCTTCTCGAGCGCTGCCAGGTGACTGCCCGGCGGCCCAAGCGGGATACGGTCAGCCTCCTCGAGCCCGAACAGCACCTCGATCTGGCGCAGCTGCGCACTCTGGAATCCGCTCGCGGGCATCAGCTTGTCGCGGAATCCGAGGTAGGCCCGCGTGGAGATCGTCTCGACGACCTCGAAGTGCGCCACGGCGACCCTGAAGATCGTCGCGATGCGCCGGAGCCGCTCCACGGCGCCGGACAGCTCCTGCTCGGCGACACGGGGCGCCATGAACAGATCACGCGCGCTCCGCAGGTCCCGCAAGACCAGCTTGAACCAGAGCTCATAGACCTGATGAACGGTGACGAACAACGCCTCCTCGTTCGTGATCTCCTCGTCCTCAGCGGCGAGCCCTTGCTGAAGCGAGAGGAGTTCTTCAACTCGGATGTAGTCCCAGTAGGTCGTCGGTGAGGGCTTCATGGGGGCGAGAATACTCTCCCGAAGCCGCGGCGATGCCGGCCGAGGGGGTGGTTCCGACGGGTCCCCGCCGTCCACCTCCCTAGCGACGCTTGGGCTGCGCGTTCAGGGCCCAGTCGTAGGCCAGGTATCGAACCCGGAGCGTCGAGGCCGCGCGCCCAAGGACGCCCGCAAGGTCAGCGTCCTGAAGCTGGGTGGCGATCCACCTCACCACCTCCTCGTCTCCGCCGCCGAAGTCGTCCTCGAACCAGTCAAAGATCTTCGAGATGCGGATGGCTCCCTTGAGCGGCTTGAGGTCGTTGCGATCAGGATCAACCAGCCAGGCGTGGACCTGATCGCTGAGCTGCTGGTCCAGGTCCGTCCCTCGATAGGGCTCCGCGCGCAGGGGCGGACATCCGAGGGACGCACAATTCACGGCCGCGTGCAGCCGCGCGTCAGCGAACTTCGGTCTCAGGATCCCGTGCTCGATGTCATCCAGGCAGAGCTGTCGCCGCTTGCCCTTCGGGTCAAAGCCATCCATCGGGATGAAGCGCTTCTTCCAGGGCGAGCCGAACCAGCCCCCAATCTTCTTGATGCTCGTCACCGGCCCCTCGTCGCGGACCAGCTGCAGGGTGAAGGCGTTGTAGGCGTTGATCCAGAAGGCGAAGCGCTCCGCACGGCTCCAGCCTTCGAGCTCGCGCGGTGTCACCTTGACGAGAGCGGCGAGGTAGGCGTCGAGGCCGTCGGGTGAACGGCGCAGCCCCGCGTAGTCCACGAGACCGTCGTCGAGCACCTTGTCCAGCACCGCCCCGAGCGCAGCGTGCCCATGATCGAAGGGCTCGTCAGGTGACCGCCCGCCGAGGCTCACCAACGCGATGGAGGTCAGCAGGCCGAGCTGGAGGAGCGAGATAAGGCGGTCGAGCACGCGGACAGATTCGGCCGTCAGTTCACGTCGGATGAAACCGGCGCCCTAATCCGATCCCGCGGACGCGTCACCCGGAGCCGCAGCCGCAGCCGCCTCGAGGATCGCCCGTAGCTCCGCCCCCGACAGCCCGGTGGCCCGGAGGGCGTCGATCACGGTCCCCTCATCGAGCCCAACATCCTCGGCGAGGTAGACGCCGTACATGACCGCTGCGAGGGTCCCGTCATCGTCGAGCATCAGGACCCTTGGACGATCGGGCGCGCTCAACAGGCGCCGGACCTCCTGTAGCGCCCCGTCCGCCACGAACACGCCGTGGTCCTCCACCGTGCTCGGCGCCTCCCCTGCGGCGCACTCGTCGCCCGAGGGGTCCACCGCAACGAACACCAGCCCCGCCTCGCGCGCGACGGACTCCACGGGCCCCCCACTAGCTGGGGCGCGCCTGAGATCCACCACCATCTCCACCCCGCGACGACAGGCGAGGTTGATCGAGGCCTCCTCCGATCCATCCGTAGGCGCGCCGCCCACCCAGTCGCCGCTGAAGGTGAGTGAACGCTTCACGCCTCCGAGCGGCTCCGCGTTCAATCGCGGGGGGAGCCGAAAGTCAGCGTCCGATGCGTTTCCGGCGCAGCCCACGAGGGACAGCGCGAGGACCACGGAGGCCAGCTTGAGGGGTCGGAAGGGCGGCATGGCGTGACTGGGCGAGGAACCGCCGATTGGGGCTTCAGTTCCTGCTGGGGGCGCGGATCATAGGGAGGCTCGAGCGACCGACAAGCCCCCTTCAGCGGGACGTTCTCGAGATGTACCACTGCCCCCCCCTTCGCCCGATGCCCACAGCCCCCCCCAGCGACCAACTTCTCTTCGTCGGCGTGCCCAACGGGGCCTCCGCGGTCGACTTCCCGTCCGCATTCGGCACCGCATCGAGGGCGCTGGATGTGGTCTCTCCAGGTGTATACGAGGGCCTGCGGACCTTCGAGAGGGGGCACTTCTTCGGCCTGCGGACCCACCTCACGCGGCTCCGGGAGTCCGCCGCTCTCTTCAAGACAACCCTCCACTACGACGAGGAGCACCTCGTCCGGGCACTGGAGTCCGCCGCTCGCCAGGCCACCGACGCCTTTGACGCGGAGGCACGCCTGCGGCTCGACGTGGCCGCGGGCTCCGCGGCCGCCTTCGGCGGCGAGAGCAACGTGCTGATCGCAGCCAGCGCGTATCGCGGCATGCGAGCCGAGGTCCGGAGTCACGGGGCGCGGCTCCTGACCGCGCCCGGTCTCCGCCGCCCTGACCCCGCCGTGAAGACCTCGGACTTCATCCCGTTGAGAGAGGCTTGGATCAACGCACACGGCGATCCCGAGGCGTACGAACACATCATGCTCTCGGAGGACCGCATGGTGCTCGAAGGCACCCAGAGCAACGTGGTCCTTGTCCGCGACGGAGAGGTCTACCACGCTCCCTCTGGCGTCCTCCCCGGGGTGACCGTCCGTGCGGTGATCGACCTCGCACGCGCCGATGGGATCACGATCCAAGAGCGGTTCGTGCCCGTCGATGACCTCTCGAGCTTCGATGAGGCCTTCATGACGACCTCCGTGCGGAGCGTGGTGCCGATCCAGAGCATCGATGACGTCCACTTCGGCGCGCCGGGGCCGGTCACGCTGCGCCTGAGCACGCTCTACGACGAGCTGACCGCGTCGGACGCGGTTGCCCCGTCGGCCCGCGAGTTGGCGCGCTACTGACCGGGCCCACGCCGAGACACGGGCCAGGGGTCCGCTCGCCGAGAGGGCGGCAGGACCGGCGGTGCTTCGCGGCTCAGACGTCGCTGCGTCTCATGAACCGGAGTCCCAGCCAGGCCCATCCCACCATGAGCGCGAGCCCCCCCAGGGGCGTGACGGCGCCGAGGATCGTCGGCGCTCCCAGCGCCATGGCGTAGAGCGTGCCCGAGAAGACGACCGTTCCCAGGACGAGGCAGCCTGCGGGGGCGAGGAAGCCGCCCCTCCTCCCGGCGGCCGCCCCCACGGCGACCAATGCCACGCCGTGGAGCAGGTGGTACTCGCCAGCGGTCGCCCACCAGCCCATGCGCTTGGCGGCCTCGGGCGCACCCTCGAGCAGCGACTCGAGGCCATGGGCGCCGAAGGCCCCCATTCCCACCCCGAGGCATGAAAGTGTCGCTCCTGCAGCCGCGATGGCGTTCATTCTGGAAGTCATGGGTGATTCCGAAGCCGCGCTCGGGGGGTGGGATAGGTTTCTTTGGAGGGGGTTGCAGTGGGGGAAGCTGCGCCGCTCCCCGCGTCGCCACACCGCACCGATTCTGCCTCGATGATCTTCGCTCTCGCTCTAAGTCTTGCCGCATTCCAGGGCGCTCCCGCGTCCGCCCAGAGCCCCACCAGTCAGGGTGCGCCCACCCAGACGTCTCTCGGCGGCCTGTCCGTGACGCCGTTCGCCCCGACCATGCAGGCCAACCTCGTGGGCGCTCGGATGCTGAGCGTGAAGCTCAACCTGCCCACCCAGGCCTGGCAGGAGGAGTTCATCCTCGCGATCCCCCCGACCGTCGCTTGGCCTGCCCCCGTCCTGACCCTCTTTCACGGCTACGGCGAGGAGCCGGCGGACCTCGTGGCGAAGCCCCTGGTCGGGGAGGCCATGTCCCGCGGCTACATCGTCTTCATCCCCCTCGGCGCCCACAAGTACAACTACGGCATCGAGTACTCCCAGCGGAACATCGAGCTCGCCTTCGAGTTCCTGTCCGCGCGTCTCCCCATCGATCTCGACCGTGTCTACGCCGCAGGCTTCTCCATGGGCGGCGGCGCGGCCGCCAGCTTCGCAGCCCGTCACATGGACCCGGCCGGCCTCCGGATTGCGGCGGTGGTCAACCACACTGGAACGGCTTCCCTCCGCGCCACGTTCCAGCAGTCCAACGACTCCCTGCTCTTCCGCAGCCCGCTGATGTTCGGCGCGACGCCCTCCCAGGACCCGTTCGCGTACCAGCGCAGCTCCACGATCGACTTTGACGCCCTCAGCGGCCAGCTCCTCCCCGAAGGAGAGATGGCGTCCAACCTCTCCCACGTGCCCACCCGCCACTGGAACGCCGACTTCGACCCCAACCCCTACATCGTTGAGCAGACCGAGCTGCTGCACGCCCAGATGCTCTCCCACGGCGCTGACTCGGCCCGGCACGTCGTCCAGTCCAACCTGCACGAGTGGGAGACCATCGACGCTGTGGCGGTGATGGACTGGCTCGATCAACAGCAGGCGCAGCTCCCCGCCCCCGGTGAGGTGGTGCGCACGGTGGCCGACCGCGACGGGCGCTGGAACCAACTGGAGGTGGTCCAAGAGCAGCAGGACCAGTTCACCCCCGTGGTCTGGAGCAGCCAGCCGACCAGCAACATGCTCTACCTGATCGAGATGGCCAACGCCCAGACGATCGGTGTGCACCTCGATGACCTGGCCCTCGACAGCTCGTCCGACGTTCGCGTTGTCCTCCAGGTCACCGACGCCTCGACCCCCGACGTGGTCCTCATGGGGTTCCCCCAGCCCCCGATGGACGTGCTCCGCCGGGGGGTGTCCACCTCCGCCTGGACCTACGACGCCGCCGCGGGCACCGTCACTCTCCACGAGACGGCAGGCGCGGGCTGGTCCGACTGGACCGTCGCCCCCTGAGCTCGGAGCCTCGCCGCGCCGCGGCGATCCATCGCGTCACTGGGCGGAGCCCTCGGAGCGTCAAGGCCCGCCCGTGGCTCCAACCTGGACGGCGAGCCCGCGTCGGGGCGGGGCCTCAGCCGCCCCGGAGCGGAGCTCGGCGCTGGCGCCGCGCCGCCCCCCCACGCTCCTGGGCCCCTGGGCTCCTGAATCGCCGCCGTCCCTCCAACGGAGAAAGGCCGCCCGCGACGAATCGCTGGCGACCTTCCTTCTCCATCCTTCCCTGCACTCTCGTCGGCTACAGCCGCCGAGCGCGCAGATCTCGGACGTTCAGCATAACCATAAACCCCTAGGTTATCAACCTGATCTCCCCGCAACGTTGGGCCGACCCGTCACCGCCAAGGCCGGGCGAGCTTGACCGCCCGCCGAAATGGCTCTTGGGAGCCCATGAGCGCCGATTCTCCCTCTCTAGCGGGGCACCGGAGAGCTCTCTGGAGCCCGACTCGAACGGTTCCAGCGCTCAGCGGCCGAGGATATCGGACAGCCTCTCCCCCGCAGGGACATCCCCCGCGCCTGCGCCCGGGTCGCCCCCGAGGCTCTGGATGAGGGCGTCGAGGTAGGCCTTGCGGTGGGCGGCGTCCCCGTCGTCCGGCCCCAGGGCCGGGATCTGGCTCTGCAGGTCGAGCTGGATGGCGGCCTGGGCCATCTCCGCCAGCTGGGCGCTCTCGTCGGAGCGGTCCTCGGCGAGGAGCGCGGCGATCGCCTTGCCCAGGGCCTGCACCGAGTCGCCCCGGGCGTGGGTGGAGCGCCGCAGGCACTCGGCGAGCTGCGCGGCGAGGGCCGCGCGGCGGAAGCCGCGGGGGGCCGCGTCGAAGGAGGCGCAGGCCGCG